>NZ_JNKN01000012.1 GCF_000702065.1 Kandleria vitulina DSM 20405
CAGAGGGCAATATAAAACCGCAAGCGGGAAAATAATCAATGCGGATGTTAATGGCGCATTGAACATCATGCGTAAAAGTAGCGTTGTGGATGTTAACATCCTATACGGTAGAGGCGAAGTGGACACGCCTGTAAGAATAAGGATTGCCTGACTTGTCGGGTGGAAACTTAAATATCAAACTTCTTAAATAGAACCGTCAGGTTCTTAGAAGCCACCTACCTTTAGGTGGGTGGTAGTTCACTTCTTGTGCTATAATGCAAAAGAAATGGAGGATGATCTTATGTATGAATCAAAACAAATGATTATCATGAGAAGAGATCTCAAGATGAGAAAAGGCAAGATTGCAGCACAGGCGTCACATGCGAGTGTAGAGGCAGTGCTTATGGCCTTAAAAAAAGAAAACAGATTTAATCAGCTCGTCAACGATGATGACTATATGACAATAGAAAGTGAAGATATGACACCACTTACACAATGGTTCAAAAAAGGCGTTGCGAAAGTCTGCGTCTATGTAGATAGTGAAGAAGAACTACTGGCATTGCATCATAAAGCAAAAGAACTAGGTTTTATTTCTTCATTGATTCAGGATGCAGGATATACTGAGTTCCATGGTGAACCAACATATACATGTATGGCACTTGAACCTTTATATATTGAAGATGCCAACAAGATAACAGGAGATTTACCATTGTATTAGGAGCAGTTATGAAGAATTATCACACACACACTTATCGCTGTAAGCATGCGATTGGCAAAGAAGAAGACTATATCAAGAATGCTATTAAGGCGGGGTATACAGAATTAGGTTTCTCTGATCATGCCCCATGGCATTATGAGTCATCATTTCATCCTACGATGCGTATGGAAGAAGATGAAATCGAAGGATATGTACAAACAATAAGAGCTTTAAAAGAGAAATATGAAGATCAAATTTCTATTAAAATCGGTTTTGAATGTGAATACTTCGAAGATAAGATGGACTGGATGAGAGATATTATCAAGAAATATGGTCTTGATTACCTCATTTTAGGAAACCATTATGATGAAAGTGATGAATATGGCGAATACTACGGTTTTCCAGATAAAGATCTAGAAACAGTCAAGAAATATGTTTCACAGGTTATCAAAGGAATGGAAACTGGGTTATTTAGCTATGTTGCTCATCCTGATGTTATCGCGTATGATCAAAAAGATCCTCGTCATCTTGCTGAGATGGAGAAGATCTGTATAAAAGCAAAAGAACTCGATATCCCACTAGAATTCAATCTGCTTGGATTTAAGACAGGAAGAGATTATCCAAGTGTGCCTTTCTTTGCATTATGTAAGAAACATAATAATCGTATTATCATTGGTACTGATGCACATGAACCATCTGCATTAGATGATAATAGAACATATGATGAAGCATGTTATGTCATTAATAAATTAGGTCTAGAAAAGACAGAAGAAATCCGTTTTTTGTAATAACGGATTTTTTTCATGTAGAGTTCACATAGTTACTTTATTGTGAAAAGCAAGCGTATTCATGTTATAATCAGTCTAGAGGTGCTAATATGGAATATAATATTGATAAAGAGCCGTTTTTTGAGGATAGTCTTGCAATCGTTAAAGATGTATTTAAAGATCAGCTTTACGATTTAAGTGAACAGGATTTCCGTGAACTAACGATTGAAATAATGGATACGTGTCTATTGGCAGGAGGAGATTACGATAGTGAAAATATTCGTTTCTATGCCAATGAGTATATCAAGAAGAATTTTTACCATCGCTTCAAGAAAGCGAGAGGTGCATTTTAAGGAAGGTTGCTATGCCAGTAAATACGAATGTAATAAAAAAATATATCGAAGATCATGAGAGCTCTTATGAGGGACGCTATAAGTATTTATGCGGCTATCGTACGGGTGAACATGAGTATAAATGTCATTACTACATGTTGGATGCTAACTTCAGAAAGATTGACATTTTCGTAGATATTGCCTGTGAGAAAGAAGTAAAAGCTCATTTTACTGAAAACTTGAATGAACAGGAAAAGCAGCATATTATCAATGATTCATTAAAACATATCTTACATAATGAATCTTATCCTAAATTGTTGCACTACTCACTCTATGAAAACTATATTGATGGAGAACAGTGCTTTGAAGTCTTCATGGCCCCAATTGATTATGTAAATGTCTATGAGTATATGAAATACCATAATGGCATTTCCCAGAAGACAGTGGATGATTTCTATAAGATCTTCATTCCAGCATTAAGAAAGCTAAGAGAACGTCGACGTTATGATGCTTATCTTGAAACAATGAATCTTCTTTTAGAAAATATTCTTTATGAACATGAATGGATTTCACCAGCATCAAAGTATCTGAATACAGAATATCAGTACCATCTTTACTACATCAGAGAAATTATACGTAAAGTATGTGAACATGTAGGAGAATTCTACAAGTATGCAAAAGAACGTTTCTTGGACATTGTTGAAAAACTTTGTCGTAATGAACGTTTTACATTCTGTATCATGACAGATTTTGGGGCATTGGCTTTATCTGAATCAGTGATGGTCGTCAATGATCTTATTGTTCAGTTAAAGAAGACTTTTGTCCTCTATGATGTAAATGATGATCACAATAAAGATGCAAACCTTGTATTCTCATATTTGTATTACATCTTCAAGAATGATGTAGAAAACTACCACGGTGTTGTAAGAAATGTATTTAGAATCATTATGAACAACATGATGACATTAGCTGATTCTGATTTAGATTTAGCATTAGGAAATGCACTTCTTAAAACAGAAGGGTATGAAGTTTTAATCGATGTGTTCCACACAGACTTTAATACATTTATTTTCACATGTTTCCCTATTTCCTCATTCCCTCAAGAAATGAGACCAAGAGTAAAAGCTGAGCTGATCGGTGCTATCAAGTTCTTTGCGGGACGTATGGAAAATGAGAAATTTAGACAGTCTTCATTTGAACAGATTGTTAATATTAATAGATTACTATTGGATAACTTTGGAGAGTGGTATAGATGAAAAACAAGAAATGGCTAGTTGGCGGTGTCGTTGCTGGAGCATTTGCAAGCGTAGCAGCAATGTATAAGGCAACAAGTGAATTTGCAAAAGATATGCTTTATAGAAATGAAATTGATCGAACTGATCTTGATGTGCTTGATGTAGAAGAAATGCAATTAAAAAATGAAGAAGGCATGGTTCTATATGGTTATCTTATTAAACATAATCACGCTGATAGAACACTGATTATGTTACATGAAATAAAAGAGAATGCTTCTTCACTTATTGAATGTGCTCAGCATTTCGAAAAAATGCTGCCAGAAACAAATATTGTCTTATTGGATAGTGAAAGTCATGGCATGAGCGATGGCTATCTTAGAAGCTTTGGTGAAAAGGATGCCAAGAATCTGATCTTGTGGAATCGTTTCTTATTAAAGAAACTAGGTTCACAGCAGCGCTTTATCCTTTATGGCAAGAACCTTGGTGCTAATGCGATCTTGCGTGCAAGTGCAACTCGTGAATTACAGAATGTTAGTGCCATCGTAAGCGATGGTGCATGTGATAATGTATCTCACTATTTAACTGATCTTCTTTTTAAGAAGTATAAGATCAATAGCAAATTTTCTGCTCCTATTTTAAGAAGAGTCATCAAGCAGGAATCAGGATTGGATATCAAGCGTCTTGATGCTGTTGAAGATGTAAAGAACAATACTATTCCAACTATCTTTATTCATTCTAAGAATGAAAAGAATGTTAATTTTAAGCGCGTATTCGATCTTTACAACAACAATGCTTCAGATGCATCATTGTTCCCTATCAAAGAAAATCATTTCTATGAAATGAATCAGGATGAAAGCTATTCTAATTTATTAAAAGATTTTCTTGCTAAACATATTTAGGAGAAAATAATGTATATTAAAGAATCTAAAGGTTTTCCTGAAGATTTTCTTTGGGGTGCAGCTTCAGCTGCCTATCAGGTAGAAGGAGCTTATGATGAAGATGGAAAAGGACTTTCATCTTGGGATGCATTTGTCAAAATCCCCGGTAAGACTTTTAAGGGGACAACAGGGGATGTAGCAGTTGATCATTATCATCGCTACAAGGAAGATGTTAAACTGATGGCCTACATTGGCCTAAAAACCTACCGCTTCTCTATTTCCTGGAGCAGAATCTTTCCCGAGGGAAATGGGAAACTGAATGAAAAAGGCCTTCAGTTTTATGATGATTTAATCAATGAATGTATAAAATACAAGATTAAGCCAATGGTAACTCTTTATCATTGGGATATGCCACAATCGCTTATAGATCAGTATGGTGGATGGGAGAGCCGCCAAAGTGTTGATGATTTCGTAAACTATGCGAAAGTGTGCTTTAGTCATTATGGTGATCGAGTAAAACACTGGATTATCATGAATGAACAGAATGTATTTACCAGTCATGGCTGGATGCTTGGGACTCATCCACCAGGAAAAATCAATGATTTAAAAATGTTCTATCAGGTCAACCATCATGTATTTATGGCACATGCCTACAGTGTTCTTGCACTTAAGGAAATGTATGATGATGCATTAGTTGGATCTTCGTTTGCTTTTTCACCTTCCTATGCGTTAACTAATAAACCAGAAGATGCCTTAAGCAAGCAGGATTATGATACTTTGCAGTCCTACTACTGGATGGATGTCTACGCCTATGGCAGATATCCACGTGCTGCGTTATCATATCTTGAATCATTGAATGTAAAAATAGAAATGGAGCCATGGGATGAAGATATCCTTAAACGTTCAGCTTTACTTATAGATTTTATGGGAGTAAACTATTACCAGACAACAACGGTGGCCTACAATCCGCCGCAAGGTGTCAATAATCTCAATGGCGAAAACAATTCGGGTAAAAAAGGTACGAAGGCAGTAACAGGAATTCCGGGCTTATATATGAATCCATCAAATGATTTCCTAGATAAGACGGACTGGGACTGGGCTATTGATCCTTCTGGTTTACGTTTTGCCTGTCGTGATATTACATCAAGATATGATCTGCCCATCATCATTTCAGAAAATGGCTTAGGTGCATTTGATAAAATAGAAGATGGGAAAATTCATGATCCTTATCGTGTAGATTATTTACGAGAACATATAAAAGAATTAAAGAAAGCCTGCGATGAAGGATGTCGTATTCTTTCTTATTGTGTATGGTCATTTACAGATGTATTAAGCTGGCTTAATGGCTATCAGAAACGCTATGGACTCGTTTATGTCGATCGTGATGAAGAAGAAAACAGCGGTACACTAAAACGTATACCGAAGTATTCTTATTATTGGTATAAGAAAGTCATTGAATCAAATGGAGAAAATCTTTAATGCCAGTGCAAAACTGGCATTATCTTTTGGAAGGTGATAATTATGGATAGTAAAGTAAAGACAATAGCATTTAATGCGATTATTGCAGCAATATACGCAGTAATGACATTAGCTATTTCACCAATCGCATATGGTGCAGTTCAGTTGAGAGTATCAGAAATCATTATCTTTTTAGCTTTTTACAATAAAAAGTACATCCCAGGATTAGTACTAGGATGCATAATAGCTAACTTATTCTCACCACTTGGATTATGGGATGTATGCTTTGGTACAGTTGCAACAATTTTAACATTATTGGCGATGAACGCCCTATCAAATCGTTATCTTGCAGCTATTGCAGGAGGCGTATTCAACGGCATTATCGTTGGCGCAGAATTAACAATATTATTTAAAGAGTTACCATTATTCTTAAATATCTTCTATGTATTTGCAGGTGAATTTGCGATCTTGCTTATCGGTGCATTCATCTTTGGCATGATAGAAAAAAATAAGGTTCTTATGGAACAGCTTGAGCTATAAAAAAAGGAGACTTATGTCTCCTTTTAAATTGCTTTAGTAGCTTCTTTTAGCCAAGCTCTTTCATCTTCATTTAAGAAGGAATGAAGCGTATCATAGACTTTCTTATGATAATCATTAAGCCATGTTCTCTGTTTTGGTGAAAGAAGGGATACATCTACACCATCTAGATCAATAGGAACCAATGTCAATGGCTTAAATGAAAGGAACTGTCCATATTCAGTTTCTTCATCTTTAACACAAAGAAGAAGATTCTCATGTCTAATACCATAAGCATCAGGTTTATAGTATCCAGGTTCATCACTTGTGATCATTCCTGGTTCAATTGTAGTAGGTTCTTCATCATAAGGACGAATACCCTGTGGACCTTCATGTACATTAAGGAAATGACCAACACCATGACCAGTACCATGTCTAAAGTCCATACCATATTCCCATAATGGAGCTCTTGCGACAGTATCAATGTTAATACCAGTCATACCATGTGGGAACTTTAGATTCATTAAGTTCAAGAAGCACTTCAATACAAGAGTGAAATCTCTTCTTTCATCTTCACTTAATTCCCCAAGAACAAATGTTCTTGTGATATCAGTTGTTCCATCAAGATACTGTCCGCCAGAGTCAATCATCAGCATACCTTTATTGTAGACTCTAGCACAATGATCGCTAGTAGCATGATAATGAATGATGGCACCATTTTCCTTGTATGCACAAATAGTATCAAAAGAAGGTTCAAGATATAATGACTGCTTCTTTCTAAATGATTCAAGCTTATCCGCAATGCTGACTTCAGTATCTTCATCAGTCATCTTGTGATGCTTAAGCCAATACATAAATTGTGTAACAGCGACACCATCCTTGATATGTGCATGAGTTGTATTCTTAATTTCAGTATCATTCTTAATACATTTAAAATACTGTGTAGGATTCTCAGAATCATACATTTCACATGAAATGGAAGCATAAAGCTTATAGTTGATGGCACTTAAATCTACAAGAAGCTGTCCTTCCAATAGACTAACATCATGATAGATTTCATCATAATCTTTGATAGTGACACCTTTAGCATTATAGAATGTTTCCATATCATCATCGTAAGCTTCTCTTTGAAGATAAAGTGTTGCCTGATCATCTTCAATAAGCGCAAAAGATAAGACCACAGGAGAACATGCAATATCATGTCCACGAATATTAAATAACCAGCAAATATCATCTAGTGATGCAATCAAATGTGATGTAGTCCCCACATTTGCCATATAGTCTCTTAATAAAGAAAGCTTCTCTTTCACATCAGTACCATGATAAGCATCATCATAGTAGAAGGCTTTTTCATGAGAACGTTCTGGACGATTTTCCCAGATAAAAGTCATGTCTGTATCTACTAGTTCAATATTCATTTCTTCTTCAAGATCAATAAGGAAAGAGGCATTCATAACCTGTCCATCAAATCCTAGACGATCTCCAGTACGAAGATGTGAAACAAGAAAATCATGAATAGTAGGAACATTAGGCTGTCTCATTTTCATGAGTTTCACATTCTCAGGAAGTTCCTGTTCTGCCTGAATAAAATAACGCCCATCAGTCCATAGATAAGCATCTTCCTGTCCCACTAAAAGAGTACCGGCTGAACCAGTAAAGTGGGATAAGTATTTTCTGAATTGATAATAATCGCCAACCATTTCACTCTGATGATCATCATCAGTAGGAACAATGTAATAAGCGATATTATTTTTCTTTAGTTGTTCTTGTAAAGCTATAATTTCTTTCATTTTAATCACCTAGCTTATTATAACACAATAGAGACATAGTGTATCAATTTTGATATAATACAAAAAGAGGTTATTATATGAAAGCAAACATTGATATCTTTAAGAAGTGGATGCATTATCAGATTATCAGCAATGCATTGTGGCAATATGAAGAATATGACAATAAAATAGTGATCACATATCATGACTGCAAAGCAGAAATACATGTTTATGGTGATATCATTGAAGAAAGCATCAAGAAGAACGAAGAAAACATCTTTTATCTCTTTTATTCTTTTAATGATTATGCCCATGGTAAAAAGATGTTTAATGTCTTCATTGAATACTTATCCCATCAGAAACAAAAGAAGACACATAAAATTCTTCTTTCATGTAGTGGTGGTATGACAACAAGCTTCTTCAAGACAAGAATGATGGAATACTTGTCATTAAGACATCTTCATTATGAAATAGATGCAGCGGCAGTAGAAGATATTGACTATATCGCCGATCAGTATGATTTGATTCTTATTGCCCCACAGGTAAGATATTCACTTTCACATATAAAACAGATCGCACCGCAGTGTCATGTTGAACCAATAGACCCAACGGTGTTTGCCTCGTACAATTGTACCAAATTATATGAACAGATTGCGGCTTTTTATAAAATGAAGTAATCTGTTCATTTTCTTAGGAGGAAAGTATGATTCATTTTATTGACTATACTATATTAAAGCTGATTCATGAATTTGCACTTATGACTGGTAATAGATTTACACCATTTATTCGTTTTATCAGTTATCTATGTGATTCTCATGCCTTATTTCCGATTGTATGGATTTCTATCATATTAATATGTATCAAGAAAACAAGAAAAGTAGGAACAGCGATGTTGATAGCGATACTTATTAATTTCTTGTTTACTAATCTAGGATTAAAAATCATCGTTGGTAGATTAAGACCATACCAGTCAGGAAATGTGGATTATTACAACTGGTGGAAATATGTTGGTGGATTAGCAATGCGCGAGTATTCTTTCCCATCTGGACATGTCTCTACGACAATGGCAGCAATGGGGGCTGTTTTCTTTTATACAAACAAGAAGTATAGCTGGCTCGCTTTTCTTCTTGTCATATTGATGGGATTTAGTAGAAATTATCTGGTTGTTCATTATCCAACAGATGTACTTGGAGGAGCAATTATTGGCTTTATTTCAGCGTTAATTGCACGTATCATAATTAATTGGTATTATAATTTATATATTTCTGATAATTATATTGAACAAAAATAATTTTAATAATATAATGTAATCAGGAGGTGGCAATATGAACTTTAAATGGAGCACCAATGAAACAGTTGCTTCAGTGGTATCATTCTATCCCACTAATATCACTTTAAATAAAGTGGCATGTCGTTATTTTGATGATGTGAACTATGTACTTCTAGGTGTAGATGAGTCACAGCATCAGATTGGCATCAAGCCACTTTCAAAAGAAGAGATTGATCAGAATCTCTATGCAAGTGATTGTTACTTTAAACTGTCTCTTGGCAAATCCTATGGTCGTATCAGCAATAAGGCCTTTATGGAGATGATTGCGGATATTATTCCTTTAGATTTTAACAAGCACGGATGTTATAAATTTAAAGGACAGTATGACCAAAGACAGGATATCCTGGTTATTGATTATAAAGAAGGAGGCATATCATGAGTCCAATTCTTGTATGGGGCATTGTATTAGCCGTTGCGGTTGTATTTGAAATCGCGACAGTTGCATTAGTGAGCATCTGGTTTGCTTTTGGTAGTCTTTTAGCATTAATTGCGGCCTGCTTAAAGGCAAGTCTTTCTGTACAGATTATCATCTTTGTCTTAGGAAGCTTGTTGACATTGGTATTAACAAGACCGCTAGCAAGTAAAATGTTGCACGGTCAGATCACCAAGACAAATGTAGATCGTCTGATTGGCAAGAAGGGTGTTGTCACTAAGAGCCTTACTGCTTATGAAATGGGAGAAGTAAAATTACTTAATGGTACATGGCGTGCATTAAGTAAAACAAAGGATGAGATTACTGAAGGTAGTCAAGTTAAGGTGTTAGCCATTGAGGGCAATCATCTTATCGTAGAAGAAATATAGGAGGAAAATTTTTATGCCATTTGGTTTTATTTTAAGTGCAGTATTCATTATTATTGTTATTATTATCGTATTAAACACTATTAAGATCGTGCCACAGTCTTATGCTTATGTTGTTGAAAGATTAGGTGCCTACAATCACACAATGAATGTTGGTCTTCATATCATGGTGCCATTTGTAGATCGCATCAGTAATCGTGTCTCATTAAAAGAACAGGTTATGGATTTCCAGCCACAGCCAGTTATCACTAAAGATAATGTTACAATGCAGATTGATACTGTTGTTTATTTCCAGATTACAGATCCAAAGTTATTTACTTATGGCGTTGTAAGACCAATCAATGCGATTGAAACATTGACAGCCACTACTTTACGTAATATTATCGGTGAACTTGAATTAGATGAAACATTAACTTCAAGAGATATCATCAATTCAAGAATGCGTTCTATCCTAGATGAAGCAACTGATCCTTGGGGAATCAAGGTTAACCGTGTAGAAGTTAAGAATATCATTCCACCTAGAGATATTCAGGAAGCCATGGAAAAACAGATGCGTGCTGAACGTGAAAGACGTGAAGCGATTCTTGTGGCCGAAGGCCGTAAGCAGGCTGCTATCCTTAATGCCCAGGGTGACAAAGAATCATTGGTATTAAGAGCTACTGCTGAAAAAGAAGCAGCTATCGCAAGAGCTGAAGGTCAGGCTGAAGCTTTAAGACTTGTCTATGAAGCACAAGGAAAAGCTATCAACTATATCAATGCTGCAAATCCAAATGATGCTTATGTACAGCTAGAAGGATTAAAAGCATTAAAAGATCTTTCAAATGGTACAGCTACTAAGATCATCGTGCCAAGCAATCTTCAGGGATTAGCTGGAACTTTGACAAGTGCTGCTGAAATATTAAAAGAAGATAAGTAAAAAATCAGTCCTCATGGGGACTGATTTTTATGTCTTTAAATGAAATAAGTTTAATGTTGTTATTGTTAAGATACTCTTTAACAAGAGGATCTTTCCAAAAAGAAAGTTCCTCTTCTCTACCTGTTGAATAACTAGAAAGCTTTTCAAGTTCATCATCACAATAGCCAGAATGAGTCATGATTTCAATAGTACCTGTATGTGATTCACATATTTTAGCGAAATCTTCAATGTGGCATAGATCATCCTTGAAATGAATAACGGGAACAGGTTCATAATCATTGATGACATGATTAAGCTTACGTACAGGAAGATCATATTTTCTAGATAATCTTCTATAGACATCAGGATAATAATCTTGGATATTATGATGCGCATCAAGATGCGTTGGCTTATGTCCTGTCATTTTAATAAAAGCATCAATCTGAGCTTTCCATTCTTCATAGAGTTCTTCTGCATCAATGTTTATATGGTCATACTCATGTGGCTTTTTGAAGCGATTATCAATAAGAAAGCTTTTTCCTTGAGTCAAGGGTTTAAGAAAAGTAACGTTGAGATGAACACCTACACCAATATTAAGGTCTTTAACAGCTTCCAATGATTCTTTAGCATAGGGACTGTTCATAAGAACAGTGGTTGAAGTGATGACACCTTCTTTATAGCCATCGATGATTCCCTTGGTAATAGAGGGAGTCATCCCTAAATCGTCTGAATTAATAATTAATTTATTTATCATGAGAATCTCTCCTTTTTAAAAGCATAGCATAGAAGAATGATTTCTTCTTCTTTTTTAGTAAGAATTTTGACAATCTATTTCATGTGTTGTATAAATGATAAAGAAAGAGGTGAGAGGATGAAACAGATTGTAGTTGCATCTACCAATAAAGGAAAAATAAGAGAAATAAAGGCGATGCTTGAAGGCATTGGTATTGAAGTAATCTCTATTAAAGATGTTCTTGGATATAATCCAGATGTAGAAGAAACTGGTAAAACATTTGTTGAAAATGCAGTTATTAAAGCTGAAACAGTTATGAAGATGATCAATAAGCCAACATTGGCAGACGATTCTGGATTAGAAGTAGATGCCTTAGATAAAGCACCTGGTATTTATTCTTCAAGATGGATGGGAGAAGATACTCCTTATAGCATCAAGAACCAGGCTATCATTGATAAGGTTGCAGGAAAAGAACGTACTGCTAGATTTATTTGTGCAATGGCACTTGCGATTCCAGGAGAAGAAACAATTACTATTCAGGAATCTTTTGAGGGAGAAATCAATGATCGTATTGAAGGAGAAAATGGTTTTGGCTATGATCCAATCTTCTATTTCCCACCACTTAAGAAAACATCAGCCACAATGAGTCTAGAAGAAAAGAATCAGCATTCTCATCGTGCAAAAGCATTAAAGAAGCTATATAAGATATTAAAGGAGCATCAATAAATGAATCATATTGTACTTGTACATCCAGCTATTCCACAAAATACTGGCAATATCATGAGAACATGCGTTGCTACTAACACACATCTTCATTTGATTAAGCCATTAGGCTTTTCATTGGATGATAAGCATATGAAAAGAGCAGGATTGGATTATATTAAGGATCTTAATTTAACAGTTTATGAAAACTGGGAAGATTTTGTATCTAAGAATAAAGGATATTATCATTTCTATACAAGATATTCTAATCGTACATATACAGAAGAAGACTATACACAAGAAGGAGAACATTATCTATTCTTTGGACATGAACATGATGGAATTCCTCATGATATCCTAAGAGATCATCTTGATGAATGTGTCAGAATTCCAATGTTTGCGTCTTCACGTTCTCTTAACTTATCAAATACTGTTGCTATTGGTATTTATGAATGTCTTCGTCAGCAGGATTTCCCTCAATTGGTAAGACATGAAGTACAAAAGGGAGAAGACTTTCTGCTTAGAGAAGCTGAATAGAAATTTAAAGCACTTCAAAATTAATGAAGTGCTTTTCTTTATATCGTGATATAATAGGGGGTAAGGGAGAATAATATGAGATATTTCTTAAATAATGCAAGAGGGAAAGATATCTTTACGGGCTTGCTTTTTTCATTAGCAATTATTATAGGAGCTGTTCTTTTGGTGACGTTTTGTCCAATTATTTATCAGGTGGGTATTTCTTCTTATGATCTAGAAGGATATACAGGATTAAGCAATGCCCAGATGGTGAAGAGCTTAACGACAATATGCCATTATCTTACATTGTTTGCAAAAGAACCTTTGCAAGTTCCTTATTTTACTTTAACAAAGGAAACATTGATTCATTTTAAGGATGTAAAAGCCATCTATGCATTTTTGCAGGTGTTCTTTATTATTGATGTAGTTATCTTATCATTTATGATAAGAAGTCACCTTAAAGAAAGCAACGTTGAATTCCTTAATGTGACAGGAAAAATCTCAGTGGTCATTGTGGCTTTCTTTGGTTTTTTATCATTAACATCTTTTGATGAAGCATTCATCTTGATGCATCAAATGCTTTTTAGAAATAACTATTGGCTTATTGATCCAGTTAAAGATCCCATTATACGCATTTTTCCAGAAATGTTTTTTAATCATTGTCTAATAGGAATATTATTCTTGATTGTAGTTGTTAATATTGTATTACAGTTTCTTTATCGAAAGGTAAGACATTCTTTATAAAAGAATGTGGAGGGTGAAAGTGAAATGGAAAATACTACGTTTCCTAGTGAATCATTAAAAGAGTATGATGTTGTTGTGATATTATCGTACTATCAGGGAAAACTATTATTAAGCAGAGAAAAGAAGAATCCGGCCTGGGAATTTCAGGGTGGAGCATTGGAAGAAGGAGAGATTCCATCTAGTGCGGCACGACGTATTTTATATAATGAATCAGGAGCATGCGGCTTTAATCTTCAGCCGATGTGTGATTTTATTTATAATGAAAAGAAGGGAATGGCTTTTCTAGCAACAGTCTATGAATTAGATCCATTAAGTGATGGAGAAATGAGAGAACGTAAAGCGTTTGATGTTCTTCCAGCAAAATGGCATTATCCTGAACTTTCTTCATTATTGTTAAAATATAAAGAAGAAATAGAAGAATAAAAGGTGTAGGACATGTGTCCTACACCTCTTTTTTAATCAAAGAATTTATATTCTTCAAAGAATGACTGTGGATGGTCGCAAGCTGGACATTTTTCTGGAGCAGCTTCAGCTTCAACAACAAAACCGCAGTTATTGCACTTCCATAATACTTTTTCATCTTTCTTGAAAGCTTTGCCTTCTTCGATGTTCTTTAATAGATGAAGATAACGATCTTCATGCATCTTTTCAGCACGAGCGATTGCTCTTAATACAGCAGCAATTTCAGGGAAACCTTCTTCTTCAGCTGTTTTAGCGAATGATGGATACATATCAGTCCATTCTTCGTTTTCACCAGCAGCTGCAGCCTTAAGATTTTCTTCAGTAGTACCCATAAGTACAGGGAAGCTACCTTCTACTGGAATAGTTTCACCCTTTAAACCACCTGCATTTAATAATTTCATAAGACGTTTTGCATGTTCTTTTTCCTGGTTAGCAGTTTCTTCAAAAATATTCTGAACCTGAACATAACCATCTTTCTTAGCCATAGAAGCCCAGAAAGTATAACGGTTTCTTGCCTGTGATTCACCTGCGAATGCATGCATTAAGTTTTCTGCAGTCTTTGTACCTTTGAGATTCATATCTTTTGTTCCTCCTTCTTTTTTGCGCAATCAGCACATTCGTCAATAAAATTGACGCGAGAGTAGTGGATGGTGGCACCCGATTTTTTTACAGATTCAATGAGCTTTTGATGAAGCTCCTTTTCTGGGAATATATCTACAATTTTCCCACATGTCTGACAAAATAGATGATAGTGTGGTGAGAGATTGCCATCATAGTGAACAGTCTGATCATTGCTTTTCACCTGTCTTATAATATCATGTTGAACAAGAACATTAAGATTACGATAAACTGTTCCTAGTGAAATATATGGGATGACTTCTTTCGCCTTATTGTAGATTTCCTCTGCTGTCGGATGTGTTGATTCACTATTTAATATAGCTAATATTAGATCTCTGTGTTTTGATTGCCGCATTTTTACACTCATGATATATCTCCTTAAGTAGTAATTGTTACTACTTAACTATATTATAGTGCATTTTTATATCTTTGAAAAGATATTCTATGGATTTCGTTGAAATCCCGTGATACTCTAAAGTTGGTGATTAAATGAAAGCAATTTTAGTAGCATTAAAATATACAACAGACTATGACTTTGATATTTCTATAAAAGAACTCAAAGAACTATGTCGTGCCTGTCAGATTGAAGTTACACACATTGTCACACAGGCAGCTGATCCTAATAAAACAACATATGTAGGGATTGGTAAGATCAAGGAAATCAGACATCTTATTGAAGATGAAGATATGGTCATCTTCAATGAAGAACTCACTCCATTACAGTTAAGAAACATCTCCGATCTACTTGGCATCGAAGTCAAAGATCGTACTGATCTGATCTTAAGAATATTTGAATCACGTGCACGTACAAAAGAAGCGAAGCTTCAGGTAGAAGTGGCACGCCTTAAATATGAACTGCCACGACTAGCTGGGGCACATGAAGAAATGTATTCACAGCAAGGTGGATCGGGATTTAGAGGATCTGGTGAACAGCAGATAGAAATAGAACGACGTCATATTAGAAGACATATGGCACAGGTCTATAAGGAATTAAGAGAAGTGACGAAGGAAAGACAGACGCAAAGAAAACGTCGTGAGAATATGAAGGTGGTCGCTTTGGTAGGCTATACCAATGCGGGAAAATCTACACTATTGAATCTTTTTACACAAAAGAAAGTGTACAGCGAAGATATGTTATTTGCGACACTTGAAACATCTACACGACAGGCGGTACTTAAAAATAATCGTACTATTCTTATGAGTGATACTGTTGGTTTTATTTCTCAGCTTCCTCATCATCTTATAGAAGCATTTAAATCAACTTTAGAGGAAGTCAAGGAAGCAGATCTTATTCTTCATGTAGTAGATGCCTCATCTCCATATGCCAATAAGCAAATTGAAGTAACCAATATGGTACTTAAAGAATTAGGTGTAGAAACACCGATGCTTTACGTCTATAACAAATGTGATCTCGAACAGGCAGAATTCATTGTTCCAAGAGATCCATATGTATTTATTTCTGCTAAGAACAATCTTCATATTGATAAGCTAGAAGATGAAATCATTAAGATCATCTATAAAGATGAAGAAAGAATAACACTCTATATTCCTTATGAAGAAGGGGATCTTTATAAAAAGCTGATCAGAGAAACAACGCTTATAAAAGAAGAATTTCAGGATGAATGCATAGCTATCACAATAGAAGCACCAACTTATTATGCAAATAAATATAGCAGATATAGAAAAGTATGATAGAATGAAAAAAACGAGGTGAGACGATGAATGTAAAAGAAATCGCTAAAGCGATGAAAAAAGATGCCCCACAGCTTGCATCTACTCAAGTTGAAGAAAGAAATAAAGCTTTAGAGATGATTAAAGCTTCTTTAGAAGAACATAAAGAAGACATCTTTAAAGCCAATAAAGAAGATTTAAAATACGCAGATGAAAATGGTGTAACACCAGCTGTAAAAAAACGTCTTAAATTTGATGAAAACAAGCTCCATGATGTCATTGCTGGCATTGATCAGTTAATTTCATTAAATGATCCACTACATAAAATCTTATTAAAAAGAGAATTAGATCAAGATCTAGTTTTAACACGTATCTCTGTACCAATCGGAGTAATCGGTGTAATCTTTGAAGCAAGACCAGATGCATTAGTACAGATTTCAACACTTTGTATCAAGAGTGGAAACTGCGCTATTCTTAAGGGAGGAAAAGAAACTGCCAATACTAATAAGGCACTTTTCACTCTTATTAAAGAAGCAGCCATCAAGGCTGGTCTTCCAGAAAACTGTCTTGCACAGGCAGAAGCACATAGTGAAATTGATGAGCTTCTTAAATGTGAAAAAGATGTGGACTTGCTTATCCCAAGAGGATCTAATGCGTTTGTACAATATATTATGAACAACACAAAAATTCCTGTAATGGGTCATGCGGATGGAATCTGTCATATTTATGTAGATAAAGATTACGATATCAATAAACTTGTTCCTATCATTATTGATGCTAAAACACAATATACTGCTGCCTGCAATGCGGTTGAGACTATTCTTGTCAACAGAAGTGTTGCTAAAGAAGTATTGCCAGTATTAAATGCTGCATTTGAGGATAATGGTGTCAAGATGAGAGGTACAGAAGAAGTGAATGATATTATTTCCGTGGAAATTATGGACGATTTCCACACTGAATATCTTGATCTTGTCGTATCTATTAAGCTTGTCGATGATGTTAAAGAAGCCATTGAACATATCAACTTCTATGGTTCACATCACACAGATGCTATCATTACAGAAAATGAAGCAACAGCTAAAGAATTCATGGCTATGGTTGATTCAGCAGGTGTCTACTGGAACGTATCGACACGATTTGCGGATGGCTTTAGATATGGATTTGGTGCCGAAGTTGGAATCAGTACATCTAAGCTTCATGCAAGAGGACCAGTTGGACTAGAAGGATTGATCACTTATAAATATCAGCTAGTCGGTAAAGGTCAGATTGTCGCTGATTATGCATCAGGTGCTTCATCTTTCCATTTTAAAGATCTATAAAAAAGAGCGCTATTCATACGCTCTTTTTTCTATATCCTTGATGAATTTATAAATATCCCTCGTTGCATAGATCAAAGGATCAAGTCTTATAATATGTTTGTCCTGCACAGAGAAGAACTTATGATGAATCTGTGGAGCAAGATAGATAAACTGATAGTCATTGATCTTTTCTTCAAGCTGATAAAATGCCAATGGTTCAACATGAAAAGGAAGATCAGAAAGACGAATCGCTTCATTGGACATTTGTGCCATCGTGGTCGCAGTAAAACCACCACTGCAGCAAAGTCCAATTCGGATTGTCTTTTCACGCGCATGCTTTACTAGTGAATCATAAAATTCACGATACATCTTCATGAAATGAGGAATATTCTGAAACTGATAATGCAAATAGAAGACAGAATGTAGGGTTGTCTTATTGATAATCTGTTCTTCAATAATGCCCTTTGCCCATAATGTCATTGTACCCTTGTAGTCAGTCATATCAAAAAGGATAGTCTGATACATTTCATTATTATAGATTGTAGAGATCTTAATGCCATCACTGCTTTCTTGAAAAGAAAGCCATTTAAAGATGATGGGTGCATAAATCTCTGAAAAGAAATTATCCATGTTTAATCACCATTTTCATCATAACATAGAAATCAAAAAAAATTGAAGGGCATTTGTAGATTTGTTCACAGTTGCATTGCGGTATGATAAAATATACAAGAGGCGGGTGATGACACATGGGAAGAAAATTTGTAATTTCTGACCTTCATGGTCAGTTTGTGTTATTGCAGCTTTTATTAGAAAAAATAGAGTTTTCTGATGAAGATGAACTTTATATATTAGGCGATATCATGGATCGTGGTCCTAACAGTATTGATATTTATTATTTTGTAAAAGCGATGGATAATATTCATATGTGTAAAGGTAATCATGAAATCATGATGAGACAATCGCTTGCTCAGGCAATGAAATATAATAATCTCGATGATGAACGTAATAATCCTTATCGTCTATGGAAACAAAACGGTGGACTTAAGACGGTTGATAGTATTCGAGAATTTCTTCAGAAGAATGCGATCAGCTATGATGAATATTTTGATAACAGGAGAACATTTGTTGAAGAGATTATTGAGTTCATTGATCATCTTCCAGATTTCTTTGAATTTGATTATAAAGGAAAACATTTTGTACTGGTACATGCTGGTGTAGATCCTGAAGCTGAGAAAGTAGAAGATACGGAACCAGAGTTATTGTGCTGGATTCGAGAATACTTCTATTTAAGTGAATGTAATCCTGATTATATTTATGTTTTTGGACATACGCCACTATGTTTTATTAATGATGATGGATCATTCAATGTATGGCATGATCCAGAATTCCATAATAAGATCGGCATCGATGGAGGATTAGCAGTTGCGGATAGAGGACAGCTCAATTGTCTATGTCTAGATGATATGAGCGTCACTGTCATTCCTTATGCGGATGGACAGATGGAAGCTATTGATGAACGTCTACAAAGAGAACATATGGAAATATATGAAATTTAAAAAGACTGTTTTTTAACAGTCTTTTTTAACGTTCTGGAGCACGTTTTTGTTTCATTTCTTTTGAAGTCAGGAAGACGATAAAGCTTAAGATCAATCCGAAGTAGAAAGAAAAGAAACGCCACAACATCATTGAAGATGTAGTGTTAACATGACCTAAGAAATTAAAGAGAATCATGTAGCATCCTTCACTGCCTCCGCTTGCACCAGGGATAGGAAGGAAAGTATTAATAAGATTAATGATGGACGCTAATGCTAAAAAGTTTAAGAACTGTGAAGCATGCACATTAATCGATAATGCCTTACAGGCAAAAAATGGTGTTGAGTACATGATAGTTAATTTGATTGTATTAATAAGACAAGCCTTAAATAAAAGATTCTTATGCTGGAACAGTTTTTTAAGTTCAGCTCTAAAGGAAGTAAAATAATCTTCAATCTTAAAACGTGTTGCATCATAATTCTTAACAATACGTATCTTAGATAAAAAGAAGATTACATGTTTAATTAAAAAGTTCTGAAATGATTTAGATAAGGCACCAAGAATCAATGCGGATGTAACAATGAAGTTAATCGCAAATCCCACTAAGGCCATCATTGTGACATCGAGTCCTTCATGCATAAAGTATGATAGCTGCAGCAACATAATGACGGCTGTAAATAGTACCATGACAATCTGGTAGGAGATAAAGCACATCAAAAGAATTCCAGATGCTGAAGTAGGGGGAATGCCCTGGTGGTTAAAAAGGTAGACTTGTGCAAACTGACCTCCGCTTGAAGAGGGGGTCAGGTCACTAAACAAAGTACCGATAAGTCCGTTTACAAACCCTTGTCTTAATGAGTAATCTTTCTTATATCTTTTAGCAAAAAGCTTCGTTAGAAGACCATCCATAATATAATATAGTAACATTATGAAAGCGAGCCATAGAAGCCAAAGCGGTTTTGCTTTTAAGACGCTTTTTGCGACATTCTTAATTTCTTTTCCAACGGAAAAATATAAAGATAAGCCACCGATGGTGATAATGATCAATGTATTGATAAGATAGCTTTTTTTATCCGTCATCTTAATCCCTCTTTCTATCATTATTCTAGCAAGGTTTTATGAATTGAAAAAGACTTTCTTATAAATAAAAGAAAAGCACCTAGGCGCTTTTCTTTAGGGTAATAAGATTCACTTCATTTTTAGTGTTGAGCTTATAAGGAAAAGATGACTTTGGTGAAATACCATTTGAAATAATTAATGTAGCATTCTTTTCTTTATAAGTACCATGTGAATAAAGTTTTCCATTCTTATCTTTGATAAGACTGCCAATAAATGGAAGATAAATATATCCACCACCAGTATGGCCGGATAATTGAAGATCACATGTTTTCTTATTCAACTTAAAAGTATCAGGATAATGACTTAATACAAGAGAATAGCCATCATCATTGATAGAAACATTTCCTTTTGTAGATTCACCATAGAGGTAGATCTTAGATTTCTTATAATAGATGACACGCTGTTCATTATCTAATACTTCAAAACCACCATCATTGAGAAGAGATATATTCTCAGATGAAGCTTCATCATCTTCATTTCCTAATACCGCAAACTTGCCATATTTAGTATGAATAGAAGATAATGCTTTAATGATCTTGTTTTGTTCAATAATCTTTGATTCATAAAGATCACCACCAAATAACACCATATCAAAGTCATTCTGATTTAAGTCGTTGATAATAGTGAGAAAACGATTCACGTCTTTCTTGGTGTTAAGATGAACATCGGAGAAGTACGCGATAGTAAAATTGTTAAATTCATTAGGAAGCTTGCTTGATACAACTTCAGTAGTACTTATTTTGTAGGCATTTTTAGAGAAGGCAAACACATTGATCATACATATGAATAGACAGATAACAATAAATCCAATAATGGAGATTGTTATCTGTCTTTTATAGTCTTTAAGGGTCTTGAACATTAGACTTTCTTATTCATGATGACAGGAATAATCATAGGATGTCTTCTTGTCTTCTGATAGAAGTATGTTTCTAATGTATGACGGATTGTGTTTTTGATTTCTCCAAAAGTTGTTTTGCCCTTAAGCTGTTCTTTAAGCTTATTTTTAATAAGCATTTCTGCTTCTCTTATTAGTTCCTGTGAATCTTTCATATAGACGAAACCACGTGACATGATGATAGGCTTATTTAAAAGCTTTCCTTCATGTGAATCCATGGAAACAAGAACGGAAACCATACCATCTTCTGAAAGAATCTGTCTGTCATGAAGAACGGCTGTGGATAATCCAGTTAAGTCATTACCATCGACGTAGATATCATCTGCCTGAACACGAGGTCCTACGCGGCATTCGTGATCTCTTAATAATAAGGTATCACCGTTACTTAAGATAAAGCTGTGATTTTTCTTTCCACCAACTTCTTCATATAACTTAGAATGAATGACAAGCATTCTATATTCACCATGAATGGGGAAGAAGTATCTTGGTTTAGTAAGCAGGAACATAAGCTTCATTTCTTCCTGAGAGGCATGTCCTGATGTATGTAAGTTAGAAATAGATGAGTTATCCAATACTGTAGCACCAGCACGATAGAGCTTATTGATGACTCTGTTGACGCTTGACTGGTTACCAGGAATTGGGTTTGAAGAGAAGATGACAGTGTCACCTGGTTTGATCTTAACCTGTCTATGAGTACCGTTGGCAATTCTGCTTAGAGCTGCCAAGGCTTCACCTTGTGAACCAGTACATAGAATAAGGATTTCATTATCAGGAAGATGTCTTGCTTCTTCATTGCTGACAAAGAAACGGTCAGGAGCACGAACATATCCTAATTTACGAGCAACTTGAATATTGTTTTCCATTGAACGTCCGTAGACAAGAATTTTTCTATTGAATCTTACGGCTGCATCGATAATCTGTGATACACGTTCAACGTTTGACGCGAAGGTAGCCACAATGATACGTCCGTTAGCTTTACGGAATTCATTTTGAACCTGTCCTGCTACTTTCTTTTCACTAATAGAGAAGCTTGGGACTTCGGCGTTGGTACTATCAGCCATTAATACATCGATTCCTGTTTCTCCTAGGAAGGAGATCTTCTGGTAATCTGCTGCCTGTGAGACAGGGGAAAGGTCAAACTTGAAATCTCCTGTTTCTACGATACGACCATTTGGTGTGTTAACAACGATTCCCATCGATTCAGGAATAGAGTGATTGGTATTAAAGAAACCGATATTAAAGTATTTTGTGTGAATACGTGAATCATTTGTGATCTGTACAAAGCGAGTCGCATTTGTAAGTCTGTATTCTTCTAGTTTTCTTTTAATCATGGCAATAGCCAATGGAGAAGCATAAATCACTGGAATAGTGACAAGCTGAAGAAGGAATGGTATTCCTCCAATGTGGTCTTCATGTCCGTGTGTAATGACAAGACCTTTGATTTTCTTATTATTGTGTTTTAAGTAAGTATAATCTGGGATGACATAATCTACACCAGGAAGACCTTCTGAGGCAAACTTTACACCGGCATCAATAATGATGATTTCATTATCATGTTCAATACAATAAGTATTCTTACCGATTTCATTTAATCCTCCTAAAGCGAAGATTTTAGTATCAATGCCCTTCTTCGTGACATTTTTTCTTTTATGGTTATTGTGCGAATGACCTCTTTTCTTATTATATGGTCTCTTTTTTTCTTTTGTGTCTGTGTGAACCATAAGTGTGTATTCACCTTTCTTTCTTATGTTTAATCTCTTTACTGCATTCTAATATAATTATCATAAAAAGTAAATGAAGGTGACCAAAGTCACCTTCATTATTTTACATATTTCTTTGCGACAGCTAATGCGATTGCACCAGGTCCGATATGACATGAAACACTTAGTGAGAGTGGAGCTACAGTTTCTACTTTATGATTTAAAGTTTTTTCTACTTCACTCTTGAAGTCCATCGCCTGATCTAAATCTTTAGTGTAGGCGATATAGAGTTCATAATCGTCAAACTGATTTTTTTCAATATCATTCTTGATAGCTTCAATCATGATCTTTCTTGCTTTTTTAACAGTTCTAGCCTGTTCAAACTTATCAAGCTTTTCTCCTCCAACATAAAGAATAGGCTTGATCTTTAAAAGATTACCGATAGCGGCAGCAGCAGGCGTAATACGTCCGCCTCTCTTTAAATATTTTAAAGTAGGAACAGTGATATAGATGCTTGCATCTGATTTGTGAGAAGTGATTGTTTCACAAATTTCTTCAACTGATTTTCCTTCTTTGACGAGCTTAATAGCATCAAGAACGTTCTGTTCTTGAGTAACGGAGATTCTATGAGTATCTAATACGAAGACTTTTCCTTCAAATTCTTCATCGTCAGAAAGCATCATGGCAGTCTGACAGCTTCCAGATAGACCAGAACTCATTGGAATATAGATGATGGCATCATGTGATTCTAATGCGGAACGCCAGTACTTAGTTAAATCACCAATGGCAGGCTGAGAAGTCATAATCTGTGTGTTTTCGTCTTCAAGCTTATGGTAGAACTCTTCTTGTGTTAAAGTGATATCTTCCAAGAATGACTCTTTATTGATAGTAAAAGGCATCGGTACTACGAAAATACCAAGTTCTTTTGCTTTTTCCTGAGTAATTCCTGAATTGCTATCTGTCATTACTGCAATGTTCATGGTGTTTCCTCCTGTAAACATGTCCTATTTTACAGTAATTATCAGATAATTCAATAGTTTATCTTCTCATGTTGTGAAAAGTCTCGTCTTTCATTATAATAAAGTTCGGAGATGAAAAAATGAGAACAACTGAAAAATATTTAGAAAAATTATTTGACCTTGGTGAACATTTAATAGCAGCTGCTATTATTGTTCTAATTGGATACCTTATTTATCGTATTGTAGCTAAAATGTTCGATAAGTTTATTGAAAAAACGCAATATGATGAAATTGTACTACGTTTTATTCGTACAATAATTAAATTATCATTTGGCATTATTATTGGTATCATGGCTTTAGGAGAACTTGGCGTCAATGTTACTACATTGATTGCAATCTTTACAACAGCTGCTGCTGCGATTGCTTTAGCATTTAAGGATACTCTTGCTGAATTGGTGGATGGTGTTAAGATCATGCTTTCTCGTCCTTTTGTAAAAGGGGATTTAATTGAAGTAGATAATGTAACAGGAAGAATTCAGGAAATATCCTTGTTCTATACTTTCTTGCTTACAGTTGATAATAAGAAAATTGTCATTCCTAATTCAGTGATGGCTAATTCACGATTGATCAACTATTCAAGCGAAGACTTCCGTCGTGTTGATCTTGCTTTTGACGTAGATTATGACTGTGATATTGAATATGTAAAAAAACTTATATCAGATGTTGCGACTTCAAGTCCACTATGTGAAAAAAGCATTCCTCCTTTTGTCCGCTTGACTGAATATAAGGATAGTTCTATCACCTTTACATTAAGAGTCTGGACTAGAACTGAGAACTTTGAAGAGTTCAAGTTTAACATTGTAGAAGATATGAAGAAAACCTTTGATGAACATCATATCAATATTCCATATCCTCAGCTTGATGTACATATGATACAAGAAAAGAGCTCTTAATTATCTAGGGAGCATATTGCTTGCAATCTAATTGGGTTTAATGAATAATGAGGATGAGGTGAATAATAATGGAAAAATTAACTAATGAAACTTTTAAAACAAACGTAGAAAATGAACATTTATTACTAGTAGACTTTTATGCTGATTGGTGTGGTCCATGTAAAATGATGCATCCTGTATTAGAAGATCTTGATGCTACTAATGATAAAGGATTAAAGGTTGCACAGATCAACGTGGATGAATATCCAGATATCGCAGGAGCTTACGGTGTACAGTCTATTCCAAACTTAATCTTATTTAAGGATGGTAAAGCTGTAAATCAGGCAATCGGATTTATGAATAAAGATCAGCTTCTTGCTAAAATTGGTGCAGATTTAGATTAAAAGAGTCCCTTTTTATAGGGACTCTTTTATAAAATAAGAAATATACTAAATTATTTAGAAGATAATTGGATAAAATTATCATTATAGCTTCATAAATAACGAAATTTTATTATTAATGCAACAATGATATGAAATTCAAAGGAAATGAAATTAAGTACTGTTTATCAGTACTTTTTTATTTTTACTTAATTTTTAATGAATTAATTATGAAAAACTAAGGACAAATAAAGAAATTGAACGGTGCTTTTATTTAATAGCTAAAGGTAGCGTGACGCTTTTATGATGTTCCTAAATAAATATGAAAAAAACTGTTGACTTTACTTGTCCTTAAGAGTAATATTAGTCATGCTATGAATGATACGAGTCTTTTTATTTGCTTTATGCATCGAAATAATAAAACATTCTTAAAAGACTATTCATTCATAAACGGGATAAACTTGTTTATAGGAGGAATATTATGAGACGAGTTAAAAAGGCGGTTGCTCTTGCCTTGTCTTGTGCTATGCTTTCGGGGTGTGGAGGAAGCTCAAAAAGAGATACTTCTACATTTAGATTTGCATTAGCTGCAGACATTACTAGTATGGATTCTACTGCAGTGTATGACACAGTATCATTTGATGCTATTCATGCTGTAACTGAAGGTTTAATGGGTCTAGACAAAAATGGCAATACTACAAACGCAATTGCAAAAGATTACAAGGTAAGTGCTGATAAGAAGACTTACACATTCACATTAAGAGATGATGCAAAATGGTCAAACGGAGATCCAGTTACAGCTAACGACTTCGTTTATGCATGGAAGAGAATCATCAAGAACGCTGGTACATATGCTTATATGTTAGGTTCAACTGTAGCTAACATCAAAAATGCTGATGCTTTAATTAAAAAAGGAACTACAGCTACAGATGCTGAAATGAACACATTAGGTGTTAAGGCTGTTAATGATAAGACATTAACAGTTGAATTAAATGCACCAGTACCATTCTTCGCTGATTTAATGGCATTCCCAAGCTTCTATCCAATCAACGAAAAATTCGCTGAAAAAGCTGGTAATAAGTATGCAACAGCTCCACAGTATACATTATCTAACGGTGCATTCGTTATGAGTAAATGGACTAAAGGTAAGAGTGCTGAATTTGAGAAAAACGATGACTATTATAACAAGGGTGTCGTTAAGATTAAGAAGTTGCACATGGATTTAGGAATTAAACCACAGAGTGCAAGTGCTAACTTTGATGCTAAGAAACTTGATTTTGCAGAAATTGCAACTGAATTAGTTGATAAGTATAAGAATAGTAAGGCTTTCAAACAGTACAATATGGCTTCAACTTCTTATATTGAAATCAATCATAAGAACAAAGATTTACAGAATGCTAATATTAGAAAAGCTCTTTCATTAGCTGTTAATAGAAAATCATTATGTAATGATATTGTTAAAGACGGTTCATCTCCTGCAGAAGGATTTGTTCCTGCAAAATTAACTCAGTCTCCAGATGGAAAAGATTTCCGTAAGGTAGCAGGTAAGTATACTGATTATAACTTAAAAGAAGCACAGGCTGCTTTTGATCAGGGATTAAAAGAATTAGGTAAGAAGAATATTACACTTGGATTATTATATGGTTCAGATGAAACATCTTCTGATAAAGTTGCTGAATACTTAGAAACAAACTTCTCTAAGTTAAAAGGTCTTAAGATTGAAATGAAAGCAACTACTTTCAAAGATAAGATCAATAACCGTTTACCAGGTGGAAACTTTGATTTATGTATCAATGGTTGGGGTGCTGATTATCCTGATCCAACTACTTTCCTTTCATTATTACATAAAGGAAATTCAAATAACTACGGTAAATATGATAACGCTCAGTTTAATACTTTAATGAATAAAGTTCAGAGTGAAACAGATGTTGCTAAACGTTATAACCTTTTAGTTGATGCTGAAAAGGTTGCTATGCAGGATTATGCTAATATCCCATTACTTGATAAAGGTAAGAGTGTATTATTAGCTGAATATGCATCAGGATTAGTTTATCATTCATTTGGTGTTGAATACACATTCACTTATGTTGAATTAAAATAATCCTACACTGATGACAAAACACATTATGGCAATAGCCATAATGTGTTTGTTTGCTAATTGATAAAAAAGAAGTCATTTCCATTTTATATACATTGAAAATACAATAAATATTTAACAGTTTTACACATTCACGAAAGTTGATATCCCACTTTTTGAGATTTCCTAAAATAAAGCGATAAAAATTGTTGACTTATCAAAATATCAAGAGTATATTTTATATATGGTTAAATATGTTAATCATATGATACTTATGATGGAGGAAAGATTATGAAAAAAGTAGGAAAGATTGTTGCTGTTGCTTTAGCAGCATCACTTCTAGCTGGTTGTGGATCTGGTACTAAGACTGATTCGTCTACATTTAGATTTGCTTCTGAGCTAGACATTATGGGTATGGATTCATCGGTAATTGATGATGGGATGTCATTTACTGCAATTCATGCTATTACTGAAGGCCTTATGGGCAACGACAAAGACGGAAAGACTGAAAAAGCTGTCGCTAAAGATTACAAGGTAAGTGATGATAGAAAGACTTACACTTTCACTTTACGTGATGATGCAAAATGGTCAAATGGGGATGACGTCACTGCAGATGATTTCGTTTATGCATGGAAGAGAATCATCAAGAACGCAGGTAACTATGCATACATGTTAGGTTCTGAAGGTGCCAATGTAAAAAATGCTGATGCATTAATTGAAAAAGGAACTCAGGCTACTGATAAAGAACTTGATACTTTAGGTGTGAAAGCTACTGATAAGAAGACATTTGTTGTTGAATTGGAAGCTCCAGTACCATATTTCTTGGACTTAATGACATTCCCATGTTATTATCCAATTAATCAGAAGTTTGCAGAAAAAGCTGGTAAGAAGTATGCAACTACTCCTGATAACACACTTTCTAATGGTGCGTTTGTTATGAGCAAATGGACTAAAGGTAAGAGTGCTGAATTTACTAAAAATGATAAATATTACAATAAAGATGCTGTAAAGATCAAAACATTGCATATGGACTTAGGTATGAAACCACAGAGTGCAAGTGCAAGCTTTGATTCAAAGAAAGTCGATTATGCTACTATCTCTTCTGATTTAGTAGATAAGTATAAAGGCAAGGATGTCTATCAGTCATTTAATGAAGGATACTTATGGTATCTTGAACCAAACCATGTTAATAAAGATTTAGCTAATGCTAATATCCGTAAAGCATTATCTTATGCAATTAACAGAAAGTCTTTATGTACTGATGTATTAAAAGACGGTTCTAAAGAAGCTGAAGGATTTATTCCGGCTGAATTATCTCAGTCTCCTGATGGAAAAGATTTCCGTAAGGTAGCAGGAAGCTTTACAAGCTATGATGTTAAGAAAGCTCAGGAAGCTTTTGATCAGGGCTTAAAAGAATTAGGCAAGAAGGAAATTACATTAGAATTGCTTTATGGTTCTGATGAATCTCCAGCTGATAAGGTTGCTGAATATATTCAGACTAACTTCTCTAAGATTAAAGGTCTTAAGATTGATATGAAGACAACGACTAAGCAGGATAGAATCAATAACCGTATGAAGAACGGTAAATTTGATTTAGCTCTTACTCGTTGGGGTCCTGACTATGCTGATCCAACGACTTACTTGAACTTAATGAGCACAGGCAACGCTAATAACTATGGTAAGTATGAAAACAAGACTTATAATAGTTTAATGAAACAGATTCAGACTGAAACTAATGTTGATAAACGTTATGACTTAATGGTTAAGGCTGAAAAGACAGCTATGGATGAAATGGCTAATATTCCAGTCTTCGAAAAAGGTGGATCTGCACTTCAGGTTACAAATGTATCAGGATTGGTACATAAGCCAGTCGGTGTTCCTTATACGTTTACTTATGTTGAAGTAAAGTAAACTAAATATGTGTATATGCGAGAAAACACATTGTAGCATCAGCTATAATGTGTTTCTTGCTTATATAAATAGATATGAAAAAGGTAAAGAAAGGGTGAAAAAGATGGATAAATCCATGCTTAAGTATATTGGAAAGAGACTTCTTATCTCAGTTGTTACTCTTTTCGTTATACTGACAGTCTTGTTCTTGATGACAAGATTTATGCCAGGGACTCCATTTAATTCTGAGAAGTTATCTCCTGAACAGTTAAAAGTTATTGAAGCAAAATATGGATTGGATAAACCAATCCCTGTACAGTTTTTTAATTATCTCAAGAATATGTTAAAAGGTGATTTTGGTGTATCGTATGTACTTTATAAGGATCAGAATGTTTCTGAGCTCGTTATGCAAAGAGCGAAGCTTTCATTCTTATATGGTATTTCAGCTACTATTTTTGGGACAATTATAGGGATGCTTTTAGGAATTGTTGCGGCCTTGAATCGTAATAAGATTTGGGACAACATTGCAACAGTGATCTCTGTATTGGGTGTGTCTATTCCATCGTTTGTATTTGCATTATTGTTAGTTATTATCTTTGGTGTAAATCTAGAATGGGCACCAGTTATGTTTATGGAAGACTCTCCGATTTCGTCATCGATTCTTCCGGTACTCGCATTATCAATGTCAGTTATTGCCAACGTGGCACGTTTCACTCGTACTGAGATGATTTCGGTATTAGGTAGTGAATATATGACATTAGCACAGGCAAAAGGGCTTGATCGTCGTACTTTAATCTTTAAGCATGCATTAAGAAATGCATTGATTCCAGTTATTACTATCTTAGGTCCTATCCTTGTTAACTTAATGACAGGTACTATGGTTGTAGAACAGATCTGTGTCGCACCTGGTTTAGGTACATTATTGATCCAGTCTATTCAGGCAAATGATTACAATATTGTTATGGCATGTTCATTCTTATATGCATTCATGTACATTATCATGATGCTTATTATTGATATTTCATATGGATTAATTGATCCAAGAATCAGACTTGGAAAGGGGGATAACTAATCAATGGAAGATTATAAATTCTTACCTGATGATTTTGAGCTCATCGGTGATAAACAGAATATCATGATTGATGAAGTTGCACCTTCTAAGCCACAGTGGAAAGATATTCTTGATCGATTTATGGAAAACAAGGGTGCCGTTATTGGTATCTGCTTAATTGTACTTATTACATTATTAGCTATTATTGTCCCAATGGTATCTAGATGGGGCGTTAATGCTGAAAACACTGCTATTGCCAATCAGGCTCCAAGCTCTGTTCACTTCTTTGGTACAGATTACCTTGGTCGTGATTTATGGGTACGTACTTGGCAGGGTACACGTTATTCGCTTATTATTGCGGTTGTAGCCGTTGTTATCGATGTATTGATCGGTATTACTTACGGTATGATTTCTGGATACTTCGGTGGTATGGTTGATTCTGTACTTCAGAGAATTCAGGAAATTATTAACTCAATTCCAACTTTAGTTGTATTGATTATTTTGTTAACAGTAATGAAAGCTTCACTTACAACAGTTATCGTTGCGTTGATCTTTACGGAATGGATTCCTATGTCACGTATCACACGTGCACAGGTACTAAAGGTTAAGGAAGATGAATTCGTATTGGCTTCTCGTACATTAGGTGCAGGCAATATATTTATCTTATTTAAAGAAATCTTACCTAATATCTTTGGTCAGCTTATCATCATGTCAATGATGACTATTCCAAATGCGATCTTCTATGAAGCATATCTTGCATTTGTTGGTTTAGGTTTAACTAAGCCATTGGCTTCTCTTGGTACATTGATCAATGATGGTTTCTCATTGTTCCAGGTACATCCACATGCAATGGTTATTCCAGCTATTGTAATGGCTGTATTGATGTTAAGCTTCAACTTATTTGGTGATGGATTAAGAGATGCATTAGATCCTACTATGAAGGAGATGTAATAATGAGTCAAAGAGAAAAGATTTTAGAAATTAGAGACCTTAATATCTCCTTTAAGACAGGAAATAAGAATGTTAAGGCTATTCGTGGTGTCAACCTTGATTTATATAAAGGTGAAACAATTGCGATTGTTGGGGAATCAGGTTCAGGTAAATCTGTAACTACAAAAGCAATCATGGGTATTCTTGCAAAGAACGGATCAATTGATTCAGGTTCTATCAACTATACTTGGCACGATGAAAAGACTGGTGAAAAAATCACTAAAGATATTGTAAAAATGTCTGAAAAAGAAATTCAGACTGAAATTCGTGGTCGTAAGATTGCCATGGTTTTCCAGGATCCAATGACTTCATTGAACCCTACTATGACAATTGGTAAACAGATCATGGAACCTATGATGTATCATTATGGTACTTCTAAGGAAGAAGCATTCAAGAAAGCTGTTAAGCTTCTTGAAGAAGTAGGAATCACTGATCCAGAAGCAAGAATGAAGAACTATCCTCATCAGCTTTCTGGTGGTATGAGACAGCGTGTCGTTATCGCTATCGCACTTTCTTGTGATCCTTACGTATTAATCTGTGATGAACCAACTACAGCCTTGGATGTTACTATCCAGGCTAAGATTCTTGAATTAATTCAGGACATCCAGAAGAAGAAAGGCATCTCAGTTATCTATATCACACATGACCTTGGTGTAGTTGCTAAGGTAGCTGATTTCGTTAACGTTATGTATGCCGGTAAGATTGTAGAAAAAGGTTTAATTGATGAAATCTTCTATGATCCAAGACATCCATATACTTGGGGTCTATTATCAGCTATGCCTGATCTTGATACAGATGATGATGAACTTTATACAATTCCAGGTTCACCACCAAACTTAACTCAGGAAATCGTTGGGGATGCTTTTGCACCTCGTAACTTATATGCCTTAAATATTGATAAGAGATTAGATCCTCCAATGTTTAAAGTAGAAGGCTCTAATACACATGAAGTAGCTTCATGGTTAATGCATCCAAAAGCTCCTCATGTAGAAATGCCAGAGTCTTTAAAGAAACGTATTAATAAAATGAAGAAAGAAGGTGCCATCAATGCATAAGGGAGATACTATCCTTGAAGTCAAAGACCTTAAGCAGCACTTTAGAGTTTCACGTAAGCAGACTGTTAAGGCAGTTGATGGAATCTCTTTTGAAATCAAGGCTGGAGAAACTTATGGTCTAGTAGGTGAATCTGGTTCAGGTAAATCTACTACAGGACGTTCTATTATTCGTCTATATCAGCCAACTCAAGGAAAAATCATTTTTGAAGGAGAAGATATCTCTGGAAAAATGAGCAATAAGGCCTTGAAGACATTACGTACTAAGATGGCTATGATTTTCCAGGATCCAATGGCTTGTCTTAACCCAAGAAAGAAAGTCATCGACATCATTGCACAGGGGCTAGATATTCATCATGCCTACAGTTCAATTGAAGAAAGAAATGAAAAAGTCTATAAGATGCTTGAAATGGTTGGATTATCTAGAGAACATGCAAACCGTTATCCACATCAGTTCTCAGGTGGTCAGAGACAGCGTATTGGTATCGCTAGAGCATTAATTATGGAACCTGATCTAATTATTGCGGATGAAGCTATTTCTGCCCTAGATGTATCTATTCAGGCTCAGGTTGTTAACTTGATGAAAAAGATGCAGAAAGAAACTGGAGCAGCTTATCTATTCATCGCTCATGACTTATCAATGGTTAAATACATTTCAGATAGAATTGGTGTATTGCATTTAGGACATATGGTTGAAACAGGAACAGCTGAAGAAATCTTCAACAATCCACTTCACCCATACACAAAATCTTTACTATCTGCTATTCCACATCCTAATCCAAAGATTGAAAAGACAAGAAAGTCTTTCACTTATGATTATGCGACAAGTGGATTAGACTATGAAGCAGGGTATGAACATAAGATTACAGATACTCATTCAGTTCTTGCAACTGATGAAGAATTTGAACAGTTCATGGCTAATGCTAAAAAATCATTCTAATAGAAAAGATCTCTAATCGCTGAATTAGAGATCTTTTTAAATATATTAATTTTATTGCGTATTTTTTTTAATATGTTTTCTATCAATTGCATGATCTAGAAGATAATTGATCAAGTATTCAAATGCAAGAACACATGTAGAAATACTTAAAGACAATTTAATTGAAGATGATACATAAAGACAAAAGAAGAAGACAAAAATAAATAAAAAAAGGGGATGATCTGTGATCTTAAATAAATGTTTCATAGAAGACTCCTTTCATATTTTTTTACTATAACAAATTGATAAAGAATGTGCAATTGATTTACTCATAATGAAAAAAGCCAGATAAACTGGCTAATAAAGTGTTTCTATATCATTGCCATCATCATCTATACGCGTAATACGCTCGGATGTGACATGCAGATGCTTCTGATAAAGGTGAAAATTGATGATACGAGTAAGTAATGCATAAATAAGTGCAGTAAGTGGTACACCAATTAAGACGCCTACAAAGCCAAATAGCTTACCGAAAATCGTAATGCCCAGTAGGACAAACAATCCACCAATACCAACCTTGCTGCCGACAATACGTGGATAGATGAAGTTTCCTTCAAATTGCTGAACACTAATAAACAAAATCACAAATAACAGCAGCTTGCTGCTAGCGGCAGCGGAGACAAGAATAGTACCAATGAGTAAGGTTAAGAATGAACCAAACATTGGTATAAATGAGAACATAAAGCCACAGATTGCAATAAGTTCTGGAAATGGCAAACTGAATAGTCTCATGATGATATAGATCAATGTCATAAACACAGCTGCTTCAGTGACTGCTCCAGTAATGAAACTGTTGAAATAATGATTAGCTTCATCACAGACCTGAAGAACACGAACAGCATGATCTTCGTTGATAAGATATACAAGAATCTTACGGAACTGGGTCATATGTTTTTCTTTATTAGAAAGAATATAGATGGCCATAAAGAACGAAGTGATGGCTGTAATGGCAGTTCCTCCAATGGAATTGACAAAATAAGAGATATCACCACTGTGTTCAGATGTACCAAAGATATTTCCTAATGTCTGTAGTAATGTATTTAAGTTGATGGAATTATAGAAGTCTTTAACATCCTTTGTTGTTAAGGTGTAATTGATTTTTAAGCTATGACTTACATCAGTAACCCATGCTGAAAAACGAACAGCGTAGTTATCTAGGTTGCTAAAGATCATTAAGATACTTTGTCCTATTCGAGGAATAATAAAAGTTGAAAAAAGGAAGACAATAAAGAAAATGATAGCTAATGTAGAAGCTACAGAAAGAGCACGAAGAGCATCTTTGCTTAACTTCACCTTCTTAGAGTTCTTGCTGAGCTTACGATAAAAGTTTTCAATGTTTCTCATTGGAATATTTAAGATAAAAGCAATGACAATCGCAATATAGAATGGTGTTGCCAATCTTAAGATATTAATGAGCCATGAATAGACAGTTGGAATATTGAAGATTACATACGCAAATATGATAGCGTACATAATATAAAATAGATTTTTATCTTTTTTTGGATTTAGTTTATTTTTGTCCATAGCTTCACTTCCCTTTTATATCGAATATTTTATCATATTTTGAATAAAATTTACAGTTGCTGTATGGCATTTGAAAATGTTAGAATGTGACCGGAAGGATGTGAACATATGAGAAGACTTCAAAGAGGACCTGCTATGTTGTTTTTGACAATCTTGATGGTATCTGTCTTTTTGACAGGCTATTATCATCTACCAAAAACGACTGTGAAAAATCATCAGGTGGAAAAGAAATCCCTCAGCTATGAAGTGCTAAAAGAGGATGTGGACCTGGCGGCCCACTATTATAAATCCGTAGGTAAAAAAAGTGATTCTTCCTATAAACGTGTCACATTCACCATAAAAAAGAATGAAAAAGTACTTGGTTATAACATCGGAAAAACGCAGTCTTTTTCTAAGTATTTAAAGCTTGTCGGTCCAAAGTCAAAGGATATGATTGGCAAGGTAGAAGCAACGAAGGTTGCTTATACGTTAGTTCTAAGCGGAGATCTTGTACAAGTGATTGATAATAAGACCAACCAGTCTTATACGCTTATCGATAATGCGAGATTAGCTTATCGCAGGGTGCCATACTATATGACTGATGAGACAAACTCGGAAGTCACATATCTTAGAAATGGTGTCAAAAAGACCGAATCTATCGCTGTATTCAAGGATGCTCTTGAGGATATCAACATCAGTAAGAATGTCTTTGAACGAACTGAATCTACAAGTGAGAATACAGGCCAGGAATAGGCCTGTTTTCATATTTTAAAACCGTATGGTTTTTGAAATAAATATCTATATAATAAACAAAGGAGATTAAACATGCAAAATACTATTATTATCAATAAAGTGCTTATGCACATGCTTGATTTTGAACACAATACTATTCATTTAAGTGAAGAGTTTGCGCCAATCAATGATACAACTAGAGATTATTATCATAAGAAAATTGAGAAGGCTCTCTACAGCAATCAGCTTAAGGAGCTAACTGTACCATCTCTTCATGAAATGATCTTAAGAGGAGATAAGATGGTAGAAAGCGATGAAGAGTTTCTTCATCAGGCAAAAGAAATTACTGAACATTTCTTTAAGCTTGGCACAATGATCCAGGCCATGCCTAATGCCAATATGCTCTACGTGGACTGCTATCAGGATGGTGAACATGTAATTGCGTGTCTTAAACTCAACTATAAGTATGTGCCAATGACTGTTATTGAAGAAGGTAACGTAAGATTGACAAGACGTCAGATTATGCCTACACAGGGGTCACCAGTTGATGAAGCAATCGTCATTAATGTCGATAAGAAAACAATTTCTCTTATTGAAAAGAAATACTCTATTGATGGAAAGCTTCAGACTTATCTTAATAAAGAATGGATCAAAGGCGAAGAGAAGCTGACTGATAGACAAAAGTTTAATACGATGAAGAAAGTCGTTAATAAGTTAGATGATATCTATCATGTCAATAAGACAGAAGGGCTTCCGGTCATGAAAAGAATCATGAATGAGAAGCTGATGAATGATGAAGTCATTAAGCCGATAGAAATTGTCAAGAAGGTCCTTGAAAAAGACTATCAGGCTAGTGAAGAGGCTGATGTCATGATGAAAGATCTTGGCGTTGGTGAAGATGATGTCATGAAAAGCATGCCTTCAGGAAAAAGTCTTGAAACGTGTAAGTTGACAACAGATACAGAAGTAGAAGTTAAGATGAATGTCGAAGACTATGTTTCTGGAACGAATTATGAAAAAGTAAAAAATGAAGACGGCACAATCACTCTAATGTTAAAAAATATCAATGAGCTCGTTATAAAATAGTCCTTTAAATTCTTTAAAGAGCTCTATTTTAATGGATTTTAAAGCCCTTTCATGTATAATATATAGTAATGGAGGAAATGAGTATGTTAGATGATTTCTTAATTAAATTGTTTCATGAAGGCAACTGCCTAGAATCTTATAAGTTATTTGGAGCTCACAAGGAAATTGTGGATGGCGTTGAAGGGGTTAGATTTACTGTTTTTGCCCCTAACGCAAGAAGCGTTCAGGTCGTTGGTGAATTTAACGGCTGGAACGGATCTAATGATTATATGGAACGCTACTATGATGGTGGAATCTGGACAAAATGGATTCCTAATGTAAAAGCATTCCAGATGTATAAATATCGTATTGAAGGACAGAGTGGAAATGTTTTTGATAAAGCAGATCCATATGCATTCTTCAGTGAAATGAGACCGGGTACGGCTTCTAAGTTCATCGATATTGATAATTATAAATGGAAAGATCAGAAATGGCTAAAAAATCGTACAAAGAACTTTGATAAGAAACTTAATATCTATGAAGTCAATCTTGGCTCATGGAAATTAAAGAAGGAATTTACTGATACAGAAGATGGTGAATTCTATTCTTATGAAGAACTTATTGATATGATCATTCCTTATGCAGTAGAAAATGGATTTACACATTTAGAGTTGATGCCACTTAATGAATTCCCATTTGATGGATCATGGGGCTATCAGGCTACAGGATACTTTAGTGCTACAAGCCGCTATGGTAATCCAAAACAGTTAATGAAGTTTGTGGATGAGTGCCATAAAGCTGGACTTGGTGTCATCATGGATATGGTTCTTGCGCACTTCGTAAAAGATGCGCATGGTCTTGTTCAGTTTGATGAAGGATTCGTTTATGAATATGCGGATGTCAATCGTCGTTATTCTGAATGGGATTCAGTTTACTTTGATGCCGGTAAGGATGAAGTGCGTTCATTCTTGATGAGTGCGGTTAACTTCTGGATTGATGTTTACCACATGGACGGTATTAGATTTGATGCTGTTTCTAATATGCTATATTGGAAAGGCAATAAATTCATAGGTGAAAACGATGGTGCTATTGAATTCTTAAAGAGAATGAATACTAAAATCAATGAAGCACATCCATCTGTCATGATGATTGCAGAAGATAGTACTGATTATCCATTTGTAACTAAGCCAGCTAGCGAAGGCGGAGTAGGTTTCGATTATAAGTGGGATATGGGCTGGATGAATGATACCTTAAGATACTTTAAGGAAGATCCTGTCTATAGACAGTATGATCATAACTTATTGACATTCTCAATGATGTATTTCTATACAGAAAAATTCATTTTACCTTTCTCTCATGATGAAGTTGTTCATTCTAAAGGAACAATTCTTGACAAGATGTGGGGTAACAATGATCAGAAGTTCGCTCAGGTTAAGGCTCTTTATGTTTACATGATGACTCATCCAGGAAAGAAACTTAACTTCATGGGTAATGAACTTGCGGAATACAAAGAATGGGATGAAAAGAAAGCTTTAGGATGGGAAATCTTGAAATTCCCTCAGCATGATTCTTTCCATACGTTCTTTAAGGATTTAAATATGCTTTACAAAGACCATTCTGCATTATGGGAGTCAGATTATGAATACGATGGCTTCAAGTGGATGGTTGTAGATGATAATGCACAATCCGTCTTTGCCTATACAAGAACAGACAAAGAAGGCAATTGCATTCTTGTAGTCGCTAACTTTATTGGTAACTCACATGATGCATATCAGGTACCAGTACCATTTAGTGGAAGCTACAAGGAAATCCTGAATACTGATCAGGATGTCTATACTGGCAGCAATATGACCAATCCTAGAGCTATTCGCTCTAAGAAGGGGCAATGCAAGAATGAGGAAAACTATATTACAGTGAAACTTGCACCATTTAGTGCATCAGTCTTTGAATATAGAAAACCTGCTGAAAAGAAGAAAACAGCACGCAAGACTACAAAGAAGCCAGTAAAGAAATCTAAGACAACAAAGACAGCTAAAAAATAGTTGTCTTTGTTCTAAGGGGGACAAAAAATGTTTAAAACTAAAGAAGAATTTAAATATGAATTCTCGAAACGTATTATTGAAGCTTATGGACGTACTGTCGAAGAGTCACATATTACAGAGAAATTCATGGTTCTAGAAAGCATGGTTAGAGATTATGCTTCAGTGAACTGGGCAATGACTAAGATGGCCGTTCAGCAGAAGTCTATGAAACAGCTTCATTACTTCTCGATGGAATTCCTTATTGGACGTCTTCTAGTTAACAATATGATGAACCTGGGTATCTATGATATCGCTAAAGAAGGGTTAGCTGAATTTGATATTAATATTCATGAACTTGAAGAATTAGAAGCAGATGCTGGTTTAGGAAACGGTGGGTTAGGTCGATTAGCTGCTTGCTTTATCGATTCTCTAGCTTCACTTTCTTATCCTGCATTCGGGCAGACTATTCGTTATGACTATGGGTTCTTCAAGCAGAAAATTGAAGATGGCTATCAGGTAGAAGTACCTGACCAGTGGCTACAGTTAGGATATAAATGGGAAGTGCGTAAGCCAAAGCACGCCTGTGAAATCAAGTTCTGGGGTAAAGTCATCTGGAATGATAAGAAAGGTAAATGGGAACATGTGGAAGCTGAATCTGTAAGAGCAGTACCATATGATGTACCAGTTGTTGGTAATGATACATTAATTACTAATACATTAAGATTATGGAAGGCTGAACCTTCTGAAAATATTCCTGTAAACAAGGACTTCCAGCAGTATGCAAATGAAGTCAATATGATCTGTCAGACACTTTATCCTGATGATTCAACACTTGCAGGTAAGATCTTAAGATTAAAACAGCAGTATTTCTTCGTGGCTGCCGGATTAAATTCTATTGTTCGTGCTCATTTAAGAGTCTACAAGGATCTTTCTAACTTCCATGAAAAGAATGTCATTCAGTTAAATGATACACATCCAGTATTAGTTATTCCTGAATTAATGCGTATTCTATTAGATGAATATGATTATGAATGGGATGATGCATGGGAAATTGTTAAGCATTCTTGTGCTTACACTAACCATACAATCTTAGCTGAAGCATTGGAAAAATGGCCAGTTGATATGATGAGAGATCTTCTTCCAAGAGTTTACCAGATCATCGAAGAAATCGATCGTCGTTTTGTCGGTTTTGTAAAACAGAAAACTGATGGCAATGAAGATATTTTAAATAAAGTCAGAATTATCAATAACGGCCAGGTACATATGGCACACTTAGCAATTGCTGGTTCATTCTCAGTCAATGGGGTAGCAGGATTACATTCTGAAATCCTTATGACGAGAGAAATGAAGGAATTTAATGATTTATATCCTGGTAAGTTCAACAATAAGACAAATGGTGTTACACATCGTAGATGGCTTGCTTACAGCAACCCTGAGTTAACAGCATTATTAAAAGAGACAATCGGTGATGAATGGATCAAAGAACCAGATCAGTTAACTTGTCTTAATAAATATGTCAACGATTCTATCGTTCAGGCTAAATTCTACAATGTAAAACAGAAGAGAAAACAGGTTCTTGCGGATTATATCAAAGAACACAATGATATTGATGTAGATGTTAATTCTATTTTCGATATTCAGGTAAAGAGACTGCATGCGTATAAGAGACAGCTTCTTAATGTCATGCATATCATTTACCTATATCAGGAAATGAAACAGAATCCAAACTTTAGAATCTATCCACGTACATTTATCTTCGGTGCGAAAGCTGCTCCTTCTTACTATTTTGCGAAGAAGGTTATCAAGCTTATCAACAGTGTCGCAGATAAAGTCAACAATGATCCAGAAACTAATCAGTTCTTAAAAGTAGTCTTCCTTGAAAACTATGGTGTAACATTAGCAGAAAAGATTATGCCAGCAGCTGATGTTTCAGAACAGATTTCTACAGCTGGTAAGGAAGCCAGCGGTACTGGTAATATGAAATTCATGCTTAACGGTGCAGTTACATTAGGTACATTAGATGGTGCCAATGTAGAGATTGCAGAACGTGTAGGTGAAGATAATGTTGTTATCTTTGGATTAAGGGATCATGAAGTTGAAGCATTAAAAGCTTCTCATTCATATTCTGCATGGAATTACTACAACAATAATCCAAAGATCAAGAAAGTTGTCGATAGCTTAACAGATGGTACTTTCCATCCTTCAAGAGAAGAATTCAAGATTATTTTTGATGAATTAATGTCAAAGAATGATGAATATTTCTTATTGGCAGACTTTGAAGCTTATCGTCAGGCACAAGAAAAGATCAATGATCTTTATCAGCAGCGCCAGAAATGGTCAGCAATGTGCTTGAAGAATATTGCTGAAGCAGGTTACTTCTCAAGTGATCGTACAATTGAAGAATATGTAAGAGATATCTGGCATCTAGAAAAGGTAAAGCATTAAGATGGATAATGATTTAAAAATCACATTGCAGGACGAAGATGGACAGGAACAAAACTACTTTATCGTTTATACATTCGATAATTTAGATAATACGCGTCATTATACAATCTATACAGATTACAAGGAAGATGATGAAGGAAATATCTCATATTATGCAATGTACCAGGATGACACTGATGAAGAAGGTGTATTTCATCCTTGCGAAAGCGATGAAGATTGGGAACTTGTCGATAGCGTTCTCTCTTCATTCCTAGAAGAATAATCAGAAACCATAGAGATTTTGCTCTATGGTTTCTTTATATATAAAAATAATAAGTGATAATAACGATTTTTTTAGCTCTTTGTGATAAAATGTGAAATATAGAAAAGGGGTGTTTTGATATGCAGCAGGAGTCTGCAAGAATGTATGCGTATGCCATATCCTTTGATACGATTAAGGTTTACCTTTCAAAGAACTACTATAATGGTATTTCTAGTAAATTTTATCTTAAGGATCTAGAAACAAGTGAACATGAACTCCTTCATGGGGATACAGCCGGTGAAGAAGATGGATACAACACATATCTTTTCCATACGTCATTTAAGATAGGGAAGAGCTACCGTGTATCTGACGCCTACGGCTTAACCTGTTTTCTTGATTTTTCTCGCCTACCATTATGTAAAGAGTTTGATGATCATTTCTACTATGATGGAGATGACCTTGGTCCAGCCTATACACCATATGCGACAAGCTTTAAGGTGTGGGCCCCTACAGCGACAAGTGTTATTGTTAAGTTGAAACATTATGATGACATTAAACTCTATGAAATGAAAAGATTAGATAAAGGTGTCTTTGCCTTACGTATATTTAAGGATCTTGAAAATTATGAATATACTTATCTCATTGGAAATAATGATCAAGTCATTGAATCATGTGATCCGTATGCTTATGCATCAACTTCAAATCAACGTTCATCAATTATTGTTGATTTAAATAAAATCAGAAAGAAAACTTATGTTCTACCACCATTAGAACATAAGACAGATGCTGTCATCTACGAACTTCATGTTAGAAACTTCTCAGTTGATAGCTATGGGAACTTAAGACATAAAGGGAAGTTCCTTGCTTTCGCAGAAGAGGGCAATAAAACAATGATGAATGAGAAGAGTGGTGTGGATTATCTAGAAGATTTAGGTGTAACACATATTCAGTTAATGCCAATTAACGATTATGCGACAGTCGATGAAGATCATCCATATGAACTCTATAACTGGGGATATGACCCAGCTCAATACAATGTAACAGAAGGAAGTTATGTCACAATTCCTAATGATGGATACCGCCGTATTCAGGAATGTCGTGATATGATTGATGCCATTCATAAACATGGTATGAGAGTTATTCTTGATGTTGTCTATAACCACATGCACGATATCTTCGACAATGCTCTTGCAAAAACAGTTCCACATTATTTCTTTAGAACAGATGAAAATGGATATTTAACTAACGGGACATGGTGTGGCAACGATATGAATTCCACTGCCAAGATGTGTCGTAAGTACATTCTTGATATGTGCAAGAGATGGCAGACACTTTATGGTGTAGATGGCTATCGTATGGACCTTATGGGAATTCTTGATGTAGAGACAGTTAATGCGATAGAAGAACAGGGACGCTCTATTGATCCATCATTTATGCTTTATGGTGAAGGATGGAACATGGGGACATTGCCAATTGAAGAAAAAGCGATTATTGAAAACAATGGAAAAATGCCTCAGGTTGGATTCTTTAATGATTTCTTCAGAGACACTATGCGTGGTAATAATCAGATGGAAATCAAGGGATATACATCTGGTGATACATATAAAACCAATGAAGCGATTTTTGCGATGTGTGACTACAATAAATTCTCAAGTATTGAACAGAGCATCAATTATGTAGAATGTCATGATAATGCTACTGTGTATGATAAATTTGTGGTCTGCAATAGAGACGAAGGAGAAGATTATATTCGAAGAAGATGTGATCTTGCACTCGTTATGACATTGCTTTCGCAAGGTGTTCCATTCTTGCATGCAGGAGAAGAATTCTATGATACTAAGAAGGGCAATGCCAACTCCTATAATGCTGGAGACGAAGTCAATCAGTTTGACTGGGGAAGAAGAGATCAGAACATGAAGACTGTTCATCTTGTAAAAGATCTTATTCGCTTAAGAAAAGAAAACAAATGTTTTAGATATTATGATTTTGAAGACATGAGAAATCATATTTCTATTAACAATATCAACCATCGTATGATAGAATATATTCTTACTCAGGATGAGGGAAGCTATCATGAATTTAGAATCTATGTTAACCCTTCATTGGATAACATTGGCATCTCTATCGAAGATAGTTTTAAGATATTACAAAAAGCTGATCATGAAGAAATACAGAACGGCTATATGAACGTTGCCCCATGTTCTTTCGTCATAGCAGCAAGATAGGAGATAAGATGAAGTTAATTATTGGATTAGGAAACCCAGGGAAAAAATATGACAACACAAGACACAATACTGGCTTTATGTGTATTGATGCCTTGGCAGAACATTTCAATCAGGAGATTGGAACAAAGAAATTTGAAGGACTGTATACTAAATTTAAATATAAGGGAGAAGACATTGTTCTTCTTAAGCCACAGACATACATGAATAATTCAGGTATGTCTGTAGGTGCTATTATGAAATACTTCAAGATTGATAAGGAAGATATTCTTGTCATCTATGATGATATGGATATGCCAGTAGGAAAACTTAGATTACGTGAAAAAGGAAGCGCTGGTGGACATAATGGCATGAAGAGCATTATATCTCATGTAGGTGGACAGGACTTCAAGAGAATCAGATTTGGGATCGGCAAGATTCCACACTGTGATGTAGTGAATTATGTTCTTGGACATTTTGGTCCTGCTGAATATCCAGTTATTCAAGAAGGAATCAAGACATGTGTAGATGCTATTATGTGTTACATTGACAATGATGATTTCAATAAAGCGATGAATACATTTAACTAGAGGAACACAATGAAGAAAATACTTAATTTATTGAAAAACAATCCTGCCTTAAAGATGATGATCAAAGGTAAGGGAGAAATCGTTACAAATGAAGCTAGTGATGAGGCCTACCTCATTGCTAGTGCTTTTCTGCTTAAGAAAAAAACAATGATTATCGTAAAAGAAAATCAGTATCAGGCATTAGAGCTCTATCGTGAATTAAGTGAACTGCTCTCGTCGGTATGCTACTTTCCAAGCGATGAATCATTGCGAATAGAATCTGTTGCCTATTCTTATGAACTTGTAGGTGAAAGATTAAACGCTATGGCAATGCTAAGAAAAGAACCATGTGTCTGTATATGTCATATGCATTCTTTAAGCAGATTTATTACACCAGTGACATTGTTTAATCAATCACTGATGACACTAAAAGTAGGAGAAATCATTGACCCACAGGAGTTAAGAAAGAAACTTATACATATTGGCTATCACACATCTCAACGTGTTGACAGTCCTTTTTATGTTTCAAGACGAGGTGGTGTCATTGATGTTTACAGTATTCAATATGAAGATCCAATTCGTATTGAATTCTTTGATGATGAAATAGAATCCATTTCTTTCTATGATAAAGACAGTCAAAGAAGAACACAGTCAGTGAAGGAAGTAGAAATCTATCCAGCTACTGATATGTTATTTAATAAAGAAGAAGTAGAAGAAGTCATCAAGAAGATGGATGAACTTCATGAGAAAATGAGTCTTCAAGAAGAAGCAGAAGAGAACCTTGAAGAACATCTTTTCTTAGATAAAGAAGCATTACGAAGTGAAGACTATAATCCGCGTATTTATCAGTATCTATCATTATTTAGTGAAACATCTTCTATATTGGATTATGCTGATAATGCAGAAATCATTACGGCATCTTATTTGAATATATCAAAGTCATATCAAAGATACAGTGAAGAGAATTTCTATTATTTCCATGAAATGCAGGAAGTAGGAGAAATGCTAAAGGGATTGGTATTGACGCATAATCCTTCAACACTACTTAAGCATCGAGATATTGATTTTATTGCCTTTAAAAATAAAGATGATCAGGTAGAATTCAGAACAAGACCAGCACAGATAGAGATGATTAATGATAAAGTATTTATTAATCAGCTTAAAGATTATCTTACTTTTGATAAGGTGTTAATATGTCTTAATGAAAAAACACAAGTCAACAGCATGCTGAGATTCTTAGAAGAACATCAGCTTTCCTATACTGTAGTAGGAAGTGAAGATAGCATCTACGATGGCATCAACCTTTATCAGGGACAATTAAACAGAGGCTTAGAATTCGTTGATGAACGTGTTGTCCTTCTTACAGCAAGAGAACTTTTCCATGTAGCATCTAAAAAGAAAGGCTATGTAAAATACAAGGATGCTAAGGTACTCCATGACTACAATGAATTAAATATTGGAGACTATGTTGTTCATGATACCAACGGTATTGGACAATATATGGGCATTAAGACACTGGTTGTTAAAGGTGTACACAAGGACTTCCTTTATATTGCCTATAAAGGAAACGATATTCTTTATGTACCAGTAGAAAATTTCAAGCTTATTCGTAAATACGCTTCAAGAGATGGCAAGGTACCACAAGTTCATGCCTTGAATTCTACAAAATGGCAGAAAGAAAAAGCACGCGTCAGAGCTAAGGTGGATGGCTTAGCGGATGATCTTATCGCCTTGTATGCGGAAAGAATGAAACAGCCAGGATTTGCCTTTGAGCCAGATAGTGAAATGCAGATAGAATTTGAGAATGCCTTTGGCTACGAATTAACACCTGACCAGAAGAAGGCAGTTGATGAAATCAAGGCTGATATGGAATTGGCAAGACCAATGGACCGTCTTCTTTGTGGAGATGTTGGATTTGGGAAAACAGAAGTTGCACTTCGTGCTTGCTTCAAGGCCATTCTTTCTAATAAGCAGTGTGCTTTTCTATGTCCTACAACCATTCTTTCTTCTCAGCATTATCGTACAATGACAAAGAGATTTGAAAACTTTGGTGTACGTATTGCCTTATTGAATCGTTTTACAACTACAAAACAGAAAAAAGAAATACTTGCTGATTTAAAAGAAGGAAAGATAGATCTTCTTGTAGGAACACATCGTATTCTTTCAAAAGATGTACAGTTTAAAGATTTAGGACTTTTATGTATCGATGAAGAACAGCGATTTGGTGTAAGACAAAAAGAAAAGATCAAGGAATATCGTAAAACGATTGATGTATTGACATTAACAGCGACACCAATTCCAAGAACACTGCAGATGTCACTTATGGGTATTAGAGGACTATCCCAGATAGAAACGCCACCGCGTAACCGTCTGCCAGTACAGACTTATGTCAGTGAACGTAATGTACCATTAATAAAACAGGTCATTGAAAGAGAATTAGCAAGAGGAGGACAGGTGTTCTACCTCTACAATAAAACAGAAACTATTGAATCCTTTGCTTCACGTATCCAGCAGCTAGTACCAAATGCCCGTATTGCGATTGGACATGGAAGAATGGATAAGGATCATCTTGAACGTATCATGGAAGACTTTGTCAATCATGAATATGACATTCTTATCTGTACAACCATCGTAGAAACAGGAATCGATATTCCTAATGCCAATACGATTGTCATTGAAGATGCTGATCACTTTGGCTTAGCACAGCTCTATCAGATTAAAGGACGAGTAGGACGAAGCAGCCGTATTGCTTACGCTTACCTGTTCTACCGCAAAAACAAGAATCTGACTGAAGAAGGCGCAAAACGTCTAAAGGCCATTAAAGAATTCACAGCCTTAGGCAGTGGCTACAAGATTGCGATGAGAGATCTTTCTATCAGAGGATCGGGAGATATTCTAGGTGGAGAACAGGCTGGATTTATCGATAGTGTCGGCTTTGATATGTATATGAAAATACTTCAGGAATGCATTGATGAAAAGCAAGGGAAAAAGGAAAAAGAAGATGTGCCTACTACCAATGTAAAAGTAGATGGCTATATCCCAGAAAACTATGTAGAAAGCGATATGGAAAAACTTGAGCTTTATCAAAGAATATATCGTGCTAACAGTATGAAAGAACTTGATGAAGTAGAAGCAGCTTTAAAAGATCTCTATGGAGAATTACCAAGAGAAATATGCAATATCGTAGAAAAAAGAAGATTCGAAATCCTTTGCTATCATCCAATTATAGAAAATGTAGATGAAGGAGCAAAAGGACTGGTTATCACATTTACAAAAGACTATACAAGACAAGCGGATGGTGTCCATCTCTTTAGTCTTTCTAATTCATTATTTAAAAAAGCAAAGCTTTCTTTTGAAGATAATCAGCTTGCTATTGCCATCAATGATCCTTCACCGTTGCCTTTAGCAACAAAGTTTTTAAAAGATATTTATAGAACCTTAAAATAGAAACCGTTTTTCGGTTTCTATTTTTATAGTTAATTTACTTGAATAAATCATGTATAATAGCAATATGAAGATTAAAGAAATAATACGTGAAGCGTTCTCTCTTAGAAACGATACAGCTTCACACGATACGATTAAAACAAGACTAGTCGATGACGGACAGGTAACCGGCAGCAATATGAGCATTCTTATTTTAGCGATGCTTGTTGCATCAATTGGGCTCAATATGAATTCCACTGCAGTTATTATTGGAGCTATGCTTATCAGTCCGCTTATGGGCAGTATTCACGCTATGGCCTATGGAGCTGCTACAGCTGATTTTCATCTGTTTAGAAAATCAGTGATTGGTCTTATGTTCCAGGTTACACTTAGTATTTTAGCCTCTACAATTTATTTTAGATTATCACCAATTACAATTGAAACATCGGAGCTTCTTGCTAGAACGACTCCATCCATCTATGATGTCCTCATTGCATCGTGCGGTGGTCTTGCGGGCATTATTGGCATTACAAGGAAAGAGAAAAGCAATGTCATACCGGGTGTCGCTATCGCGACAGCACTCATGCCGCCTTTATGTACTTGTGGTTTCTTTTTAGCAAGAGGAAATTGGCTAAGATTTGCAAGTGCCATGTATCTATTCTTTGTAAATGCGTACTTTATTTTCTTATCAGCGATGACGATCTTGTTAATTCTAGAAGTACCACAGGTAAGACATGTTTCTCCTGAAGCATGGAAGAAATTAAAGAAGAGAGTTATTCGCAATACTATCATTGTGATTATTCCAAGTCTTGTCATGGCAGGAATCATGATCAATTCACAAAATTCATCTCGTTCTACAAGCAATGCGGTAGGGGCAATAGAGAATGTCTCTAAGCAAGTAAAGATTATCTATCCAGAAATAGAAAATATTTCTTTAGGTAATATGGAACAGATGGTCAATAACAAGAAACAGACGAGTAAAGTATTTATTATTACTGTAAAAGAACCTTTATCTAATGAAAAGAAAGAACAGCTCAACAAGTGGCTTAATGCAATCTATAATGAAAAAGTAACAATTATACAAAGAAAAAAATAACCTTTTGATTATTCAAAAGGTTATTTGTATGAGTTGACAATTTCTTCTATGCTAATTCCTAGCATAAAGCCAAGATGGAAATAATCATCTAGAAGATCTTGATAGATAATAGGATCAAATGTGTTCTTGAAGATAATGACATCTTCATAGATCTTAAACATGAGTTCATCTTTTGAAATAGAAGAAGGAATTTCTTCATGCGTCTTGATTTCATCAATACGCATCTCATATCCAATACTCATGATCATCGAAATACCTTCAATAATACTCTCAAGGATTTCCTGATGATCAATACGTATTTCTCGATCCCAGAATGTGTAGACATGAGCTTTTTCACCAACAGTGTTGACACACTGCAAGAAGGCTAGAAGCTTATGCTTGATTCTTTGTGTATCAAGAATCTGATTTTTTGCAAGTGCAATTTCTCTGTTAAGCACTAGCTGATATAATTTTGCGACATCATACATCTTAATCACTCCTTGCTTTTATTATACTCTTTAATTTGCAATTAAGAAAGTGACTAGGCAATTTCGATGTAATCTTCACCAATCTTTTCATAAGTGAAAGTATTGGCTGTTAATTCCTGTATTTCATCAATGAACGATGTGTCTTTTAAAAAGAGAATGTAGTGAACCTTTTCATCGTAGATAGTATCTACAAGAGGAAGATTCTTAGCTTGAATAAGGTAGCTAAGTTTCTTGCTGTAATGGTAGTCTACATCAATGCGATACTTAGCTACACATTCTTTTTCTACAATGCGTGCTTCTTTTAAGGCATCAGCTACACTATTGGTATAGGCTCTAGTTAAGCCACCAGCCCCTAGCTTAATACCACCAAAGTAACGTGTGACAATTGCTATGATGTTTTCTAATCCTTGTCTTTGTAGCACATTTAACATTGGTAATCCAGCTGTACCACTAGGTTCACCATCGTCATTAGCTTTTTCATGATTGTTGACAATATAGGCAACACAGTTATGAGTTGCATCGCTTTTTGAGTATTTTGCGACAAGGGATTCCACCTGTTCAATTTCATTACATGGAATTAACGTTGTAATAAACTCTGATTTCTTGATGATTGTTGTATATTGTGTTATGTTTTCTATAGATTTCATAAATTTATATTATAGGATAGTCGGTAGATTGTCAAAAAGAAGTGAGAGGTAAGAAAATGAAAAAAATTGCAGTGCTCGCTGATAGTGGGTGTCAGATAGAAATAACTGGAGATCATCCAGGGATATATATTGCTCCTCTTTGTATTACGATGAAACAGAAAACATACTTGGATCAATTAGAGGTTACAAGTATTGATGTATTTAAGACAATGGAAAAGGAAAACCTTATTGTACAGACTTCTCAGCCTTCGACAGGAGAAATGCTAAAGGCTGTTGAAAAGATCAAGGAAGATGGTTATGAAGAAATTATCGGTATACCTATTGCAACTGGTCTTTCTTCGACATTAAATGGGATGAAAGTAGCTTGTGATATGGTTGGATTACCAATAACACTTGTTGATTCTAAAGGAACTGCCAGAAACCAAAGGGAACTTGTCTATAAGGCAAGAGAACTTGTAGAAGCAGGGAAAGATGTAGATTATATCAAGGATGTTCTTGAAGATATGGTAGAACATTCAGGAACAGTCATTATGGTACCAAACCTTGATCATTTAAAGAAAGGTGGACGTATTACCCCTGCAGTTGCATTGCTTGCTGGAATGCTAAAAATTGTTCCAGTTATGGAACTGAACTATAAGTTAGGTGGCAAGATTGACACTTTGACAAAAGTAAGAACTGTAAAAAAAGCAGCTAAAAGCTTAATAGATCGTGCTATTGAAAAAGGTGCAGATGCTTCAACATACGCCTTTGCGATTGAACATGTATTATGTGAGAAAGAAGCTAATGATCTAAAAGACTACTTGATAAGTCAAATTGGTGAATGTGATGTCGTCGTAAGAGAACTACCAGCGGTAGTTGGTGCCCATATGGGTGTAGGCGGTATTGGTGTACAATATATCAAAGTAAAAAAGTAGGAATCATTTGATTCCTACTTTTCATCTGGACATGTAATCTTAACAAGTGATTCAATCTGGTGATGAAGAGATTGTGCTATTTCCGTATTGGTTGCATGATAGTACATCTCTTTTCCATGACGATGACTTTCAATCAGGTTGGAGCTTTTTAATAAGCGGAGATGATGACTGACTGCTGGTGAAGTCATATTCATGGCGGCTGCAATATTAGTGACACATTCTTCACAATGACATAAGAACCAGAAGATTCTTAGCCGGCTGGCATCACCTAACTGTTTAAAGACATTAGCGACATCTTCTACAACATCTAATGAAGGCATCTGTTCGATGACTTGAATACTTTTTCCTCCGTGATTATGTGGCAATTCTTTATTCATAGGATGCTCCTTTCAATATATACATTCTAACAAAAGTTATGAACTTTTCAATCAAATATATTGACAGATTCTAACTTGAGGAGTACTGTTTAAGTATACAATTAAATACATGTTTAATCGTTAAAATAAAAAGGAGGAATAATAATGAAAAGACGTTATAAGATTGATGTGGATTGTGCAAACTGTGCCAATAAGATGGAAGTGGCAGCTAAGAAGACTGAAGGTGTCAAGGATGCTAATGTAAACTTTATGACATTAAAGATGATGGTTGAATTTGAAGAAGGTGCTAAACCTGAAGAAGTTATGCCAAGAGTACTTGAAAACTGTAAGATTGTTGAAGATGATTGTGAAATTTTCTTTTAATGCATAAGAAAAAGAATCCGATAGGGGAATCGGATTCTTTTTCATTTTTAACATAAGTTAAAGGGAAGGGAAATGTTATGTTTGTATCTGTCAATTTTATTGACAAGCTTAGAGTACATAACATTTATGTCTTAATTGTGAACTTTTTTAATTTTCCCTTGAATGTTTAAGTTGAATAAGATAGAACACGAAACAGCAGGCTGCGAAGCATACGCCAATTGGATAGGCGATTGATTGTGCTACCTGGAAACCTTCTTTTGCCATAAGAATGTATGTTGAGCTGACAGCTGACATGAATGTAGCTGGCAAGGCTGTAAACAATGATAAGAACTTGTTGTCTTTTTTCTTTAATAAGTAAGCTGTGCTGACCCATAAAGAAATCATTGCTAAAGTCTGGTTGCTCCAAGAGAAGTAACGCCATAATACATCGAAGTTAAGCTGAGTTAAAAGTGCTCCAATTGCAAGAAGTGGAATTGTGATCACAAGTCTGTTCTTCATGCTCTTCTGATTTAAATGAGTGATTTCTGAAAGAATAAGTCTAGCAGAACGGAAGGCTGTATCACCAGAAGTGATAGGACAAGCGACTACCCCAATAATCGCAAGAATACCACCGACACCACCAAGCATACCTGTAGAAATCTGATGAACAACGCTAGATTGACCAAGATTATTTAAAGCATTAAATAATGCAGGTGTATTTTTATAGAATGCAAGACCACCAGCAGCCCAAATCAAAGCGATGACAGATTCAGTCAACATAGCACCGTAGAAAATAGTACGACCCTGACGTTCAGATGTAATACATTTTGCGACCATTGGCGACTGTGTTGCGTGGAAGCCAGAAATGGCACCACATGCAACAGTGATAAACATATATGGCCATACTGGCAAGTGTGTAGGATGCATATCTGTGAAGTTGATTTCAGGGATTGAATATCCACCAGAAATAATTCCGTACATGATACCTACAGCCATAATGATAAGAACAGCTCCGAAGATTGGATAGAAGCGACCAATGATTTTATCGATTGGCAATAGTGTAGCTAAAACATAATAGATTAAGATAACGACAATCCAGAAGGATTGAGATAATCCATTTGGAGTCAATGCGGCAAGAAGAGCGGCAGGACTAGTAACAAAGACAGTACCACATAAGATCAGTAGTACGATAGAGAAGATACGCATAATCCATTTTGCTTGTTTGCCAAGATATTTTCCTGATAATTCTGCAATGGATTGTCCCGCATGACGTTCGGAAATCATTCCAACCATGAAATCGTGAACACCACCACCAAGGATAGCTCCGAAAATAATCCACAAGAATACAACTGGGCCAAAGCAAGCACCCATCAAGGCACCAAAGATTGGACCTGTTCCAGCGATATTTAATAGCTGAACAAGAAATGCCTTCCAAGGCTTCATTGGCACATAGTCAACACCATCTTCTAATTCGATAGCTGGTGTTTTTCGATCATCTGGATCAAACACACGTTCAATAATGCGCCCATAGACCAAATAACCTAAAATTAAGATAACAAATGATAATAGTAAAGATATCATAAACAAACCTGATTGGTCATAGAGATCAATCGTTCCCTTTCTCCAGTTATAACTGGTACCTTATATAAATATACCACATTTCATGTGAAATATCTCTCAAATATAAAACCATTGAAATATATGGAAGGGCTTTTCCAGTGATAAATAGGGCGTTTTAATAAAATAAAATTTTTTTCACAAGATGAAATGTTAGCGTATTCAAGAAGAAAAAAAGAGTCACTTTCAAAAGTTTGACTCTATGTAACTCTTAAGACATCTGATAAATGACCAATAGATTTTAAAGAATGACATCACTAGCAATACAAATATACCAACACGTATGACTATTGGTAATTTTACAAAAGACTGTGCGAAAAGCCCACTCCTTTTGGTGCGAGATGGATAGAATAAAATAAAAAAAGTGTATGTAGATACCGGAAGCGTACATATATTATGATATAGTATATGTATGGAAAATAAATATAGACATACGAACACAACGGTATCTTTGATAAACTACCATTTTGTCTTTTGTCCAAGATACAGGCGTAAAATTTTTCTGATATCAAATGTAGAAAGACGCTTTAAAGAACTGGTCAAAATAAAATGTAAGGAGTTAGAAATTGAAATTATTGCAATCGAATGTGATAAGGACTATTCTTATATGTTCTTGAATTGTCCTCCAACATTAAGTCCTTCAGGCATTATGCGACAAATAAAAGGATATACAAGTAAAATTCTTAGAGAAGAGTTTGTGGAACTA
>NZ_JNKN01000013.1 GCF_000702065.1 Kandleria vitulina DSM 20405
TTCTTGTCCATAAACCAGGCATTTTTGATAGTTCCACAAACTCTTCTCTAAGAATTTTACTTGTATATCCTTTTATTTGTCGCATAATGCCTGAAGGACTTAATGTTGGAGGACAATTCAAGAACATATAAGAATAGTCCTTATCACATTCGATTGCAATAATTTCAATTTCTAACTCCTTACATTTTATTTTGACCAGTTCTTTAAAGCGTCTTTCTACATTTGATATCAGAAAAATTTTACGCCTGTATCTTGGACAAAAGACAAAATGGTAGTTTATCAAAGATACCGTTGTGTTCGTATGTCTATACTTATTTTCCATACATATACTATATCATAATATGTATACGCTTCCGGTATATGCATACACTTTTTTTATTTTATTCTATCCATCTCGCACCAAAAGGAGTGGGCTTTTCGCACAGTCTTTTATAAAAGTCACTCTTACAGTTCCCCCACCACTTTCATTAGGATTCACATGAGCATTGGCAATCACTGCTGTGCCATCAGCCGCATAGATCTTAAAATCAGTGTGTGCAGAATCATCTGGGAACTCCATTTGATCAGGTAGTGTGATATCAAAATAATCTCCTTCTTGAAGATCTGTACCGGAAGAACTTGCATCCCAATCGATATCAAGATAAAAATCATCAGAATGATAAATTTTATTAGCTTCTACCTTATCCCTATTTAAAAAGCTAAACTTCGTTACGTTCGTATCAACCTGTTTAGGCGCTGCATAAACAGGTGCAATCAATCCTAGGGTCACTAAAAAACTCAAGATCATACTTACCAAATATTTCACTCTCATTACTAAATCCCCTTTTCTAAGATACATGATTATTTTTCACAAAATGAAAAACGCCGAATTATTCAACTCTTTTTTAATCATGTTACTAATAATATAAAGACTTAGAATATCTATATCAAGGTGAATTATTAAGAATTTCTTAATTTTTAATCCATAAGACCCGTTGTTTACGGAGATATGACAATTACAAAATATAATTTTTTATAGAATGAAAAAAAGCCATTAGAATGACCTTCTAATGACTTTTTTCATATTAGTTTTTAGTCTTACGATAAATAAATAATAGCACCCCAGCAGATACAATAAATAACATTTCAATAAATAAAATCTCAGTATGATCTCCAGTTTCTGCTACTGATTGACTCACTTTACCATGTTTAGCTTTTTTATTTGTTTCATTAGCAGTTGTGCCTTCTCCAGTATTGTTACCTGTTTCAGCTTTAGGACCATTTTCATTACCATTTTCAAAATTCTCAGTGTTAGTAATGACATAGCCTTCTTCTTGATCACCAGATATTTCTGTCGTATATCCTTCTACTGGTTCTTCTTCTACAGTATACTCAATCTTCTTTCCATTTTTATATTCTGGAATATCATCAAAAGTATAAGTCCACTTGTTTTCTTCATTAAGTGTAACAGACTTTACTTTTTCTCCATCAGCGAGAAGATTTACTGTAACACTATCTTTCTTTTCACCATTCCATTTCTTAGTGACTTTAACTGAAGTCTTAATCGCTTCATTGGTGATTGTCTTGATAACTGCAGAACCATCATTTAGGTTAACAGTAAGAACTTTATCATTCTTGATATAACCAGTTGGTGCTTTTGTTTCTTCGATAGTATACTCACCACTTACTAATTTTTGAGAGATTGCTTCGCCATCTTCATCAGTAGTAAGCTCATATGTTTTTCCTGTCTTTACATTTTTAATGACAAATGTAGCATCCTTTAATCTTGTTTCTCCATTATTTGCATCTACTTTGATAATCTTGATCTTATTAGTAAGATCTCCATCACCATTACCACCAGCATCAGAAGAACGATATCCTGCTTTATGAACCCAGATATCCTTTTCTGATTTTAATGTCGCTTTATTTTGCAACAAAGTAGAAGGTGTATATGTAGATTTATAAGTTAAATAATAAGATGTACCTTCCATTTTTCCTAGATGTAAAGTAAATGATGAACAATCCTCAGAGAAAGAGAGCTTATTTTCAGTAGTTACTGTCTTTCTAGAAACAATTCCACCTTTTGCATTAAACTCTACTTCATATAATTTGAAGCTATCTTTAATATATGCTTCTCCTGAATCACCAAGGGTATCTGTTAATGTAGCATCATCTAATGTACGTTTACAATGATTAATACGCATTGACCAATTTGCCCTTGTAGGATCCATATCTTTAGAACCCCATTTACATAATACTTCATTCTTTAATTCAGTAGGACCAGTAATCTTTATTGTCTTAGAAGAAACCTTCCCATTAACAGTAATTTCAAAAGTATTTTCTTCGCCTACCTTAATTTCTTTAGTATCAAAATGAGCAGCTAAATAAATATTACCTTTTACATTATATCTATCATTCACATAATCAGTAAAAGTCACTCTGACTTTTCCACCACCACTTGTGTATGGAGTCACATGTGCATTACCAATAATTGTCTTGCCATCATTCGCATAGAGATGAAAATCAGTATGTGATGAATCAGTTGGAAAGATCATTTGATCAGGTAATGTGATATCAAAATAATCGCCTTCATGAAGATTAGCACCATGAGCACTTGCATCCCAATCCATACTTAAATAAAAGATGTTAGTTTCATAAACCGCACTCGCTTCTTTCTTTGTCCAATTAAGAATACGAAACTGAGTGATATCTGTCTTTACTTCTTTTGAAGAAGCAGAGATAGGTGTAATGAATCCTAAAGCTACAAGAAAGCTTAGCATCATACTTAAAAAATATTTTTTCTTCATTATAATTTCCCATTTCCTTTCTAAACACAACTGTAAGGTAAATATCAATTTATTTACGATACAATTTAAAAACGTTTACTAGAAACTATAATGCCTATAAATATATTTATCAACCTTATTGCTTTTGAAGTTCCAAATATTTTACTTACATGTGACATATATGACTATTATTTGACAATTTTATGATTATCGTAACTCATTATATGTTTTACAACATAACTCATACCAGCCACAGTCCCCACATATCTTTTCAAACATTGGGGTCTCAAAAATAGTCTCTCTGACCTTCTTTGCGACCTCATTCCATCTCACATGTTCACCATAATGTAAATCACAGCACGATAAGACGCTCTCATCTAATCGTTTAACTTTCTCATAACTAACACATTGTCCTTTCTTATGAGGGCAATGTGTACAGATTTCATCACAGCCTTCTTGGATATTAATTTTATCTAATTTACTTACTACTTCATTCATATGCAATACAAACTTACAATCATATCCATGACCGGTATACATCTGCATGCACATCAAATGATGTGGTCTTATTTTTAACATCTAAATTTCCCCCTTGAACTCATTATAGCATACAAAAAGAGAACGCTTTTTTAACGTTCTCTTAGAGTTAAACCATCCTTAAAGGCATGACCTACTTCTTCTCCTACTCCATAGTATTTATTGTCAAAAGGATTGAAGCTGATTGGTTTTAGTTTTCTTATATCCAATTGTCCATCAGTTAATACACTTTCATCTGCGGATACATTGATGATTTCTCCAATAAGAATACCATCCTCAAAGCTTTTTACTTTACATTCTAAAGCTAATGGGAGTTCATCAATCAATGGAGCATCCACAAATTCACTCTTTGTAGCATGGAAGTTAGCCTGCTTGAATTTATCTGGATTCTTTCTTCCTGATACAACCCCTACAAAATCACAAGCTACGACCTGATCTTCTGTAGCCATACTTACTGAAAAAGCATTCTTTACTTTTAAATTATCAGTGGTCTTATGATCAGAAAGACTGATAGAAATCTCTTTAAAATCAGTCGTAATTCCCCAAGCCGCATTCATCGCATTAGGAACACCGTTCTCATCATAGGTTCCAATAATAAGAACTGGCTGAGGATACATGAGAGGCTTAGCACCAAAGTTTTTTCTGCTCATATTATAGAGACGCTCTAAAGATATCGCTGATATCTTTCTCTTGAAGTGGAACCCATGCTTCATCTAATCCTTCATTGATAGCTACATGATGAGCCATTTCATCAATTCTGCTTTCATCAATACCAACTTCTCTAAGGTGCATTGGAATATTGATTGATTCAAAGAACTTGTAAGTTTCTTCAATGGCCTTATTAGCAATATCCATCTTGTCTAATGATGGATCAATATTAAAGACATTTACACCATATTTCACAAAACGATCTACTGTTTTTTCACTTAAGACATGTTTCATCCATCTTGGTGTAATAATAGCTAAACCTTCACCATGAGTAATATCATAATAAGCAGATAAAGCATGTTCCATACCATGTAGTGGCCATCCAGATTGACTGTTTCCAAGTGAATAGATACCATTACATCCATATGTACAAGTAAGCATCATTTCTGCTCTTGCATTGTAGTCTTCTGGATTATCTAGACATTTCTTTGCATTGATCATAAGACTCTTCAATCCAGCTTCCATGAAACCATCATTAAGTAAAGTTGAATCTTCACAGAAATACTGTTCCATAATATGGTTCATAGCATCAGCACAGCCAGCAGCTGTCTGTTTCTTAGATACAGTAAATGTATAAGTAGGATCTAAGAATGAGACTGCAGGGAAAAGCAATGGATCCACATAGCCAATCTTATCATTTGTCTCTGTTCTTGAAATAACACCACCTGCATCATATTCACTTCCTGTAGCAGCTAAAGTAATAATATCTACAATAGGAAGCGCATCTTTGGCTTTTACTTGATAAGAAATAAGATCCCATGGATCACCATCATACTTAGCACCAGCCGCAATAGCTTTTGAACAGTCAAGGACACTTCCTCCACCTACTGCCAAGATGACATCCACATCATTTTCTTTACACATCTTTACTCCATCAAGTACACTTGGATCATACTTTGGATTTGGCTCTATTCCAGATAATTCATAAATATCAAAGTCTTTTAATAGTTCTTTTACTTTATCATAAAGACCAATCTTTTTAATACTTCCTCCTCCATAAGTCAATAGAATCTTTTTACCAAATTGATTCATGACTTCAGGTAATTCCTTAATGACATCTTTACCAAAAATAAGTCTTGTAGGTGTGTGATAATCAAAATTTTGCATTTTCTATTCCTCCTATTCTTCCCATGAAAGAACGCCAGTTTTTACGGCTTCTTCATAACGTGAAATCTTAAAATTAAGCTTGTTTAATGTTTCTACATATTGATCAATCTTATTTTGTACTTCAACTCGTGCTTCAATAAGAAGATCTCTTCTCGCTTCGAGAGTATTATCACCTTCCTGATAAAGTTTCACATACTCAATAAGCATCTCAACTGGAACACCAGCACTTCTCATACAAATTGCATTCTCTACCCAGCTGATATCTTCTTCTGAATAATCACGAATACCACCCTTAGTTCTTTTTACTTTAGGAATAACTCCTACTCGTTCATAGTATCTAAGAGTATCTGCACTAATATCAAATTGTTTACATACTTCCTTTATTGTCATGGCATTCCTCCTTATACAATAACTATACTCCTTAGAGTTAACTCCAAGTCAACAGATGAATTTATTTTTAAAAAAATACCAAATATCCAACAGATATTTGGTGTGAAATTCTTATATGCTATAATGTTCTTCATTTTAATTGAAGTACTTCAAAATCAACTTCAATATCACTTCAAAGTCAACTTCAATATCACTTCAAACAAACTTCAATTACTTCAAAGTCAACTTCAATGTCACTTCAAACAATCTTCGATTACTTCAAATAAAAAGAAGACCGTGATTGATCTTCTTAACTTAACATTATTAATTCTTGGTTAGCTTTATAGTAATTAGCTCTTGCGACTTTACTCTTTTCTAAGTAACCATTACTTACAAGGTTCTCTAAAACCTGTTTTCTTAAATATGATGAATCAGCCATTCCTAAATAATCCGCAATTTCAGATACTTTTCGTGCATGATAATAACAGAAAGATAATACTTTTTCATCATGTTCTGTTCCATTTTTGATTGGTGGAATAATTAAATCTGGATATTTATTATCAGTAACTCCTTCAATATAAGTTAAATCGGGAAGTACTAACGTAAAATGATCAGATGATGAATAAATATACGGCTTATGTGATTCGTTAGCATTTTCATATTCTTCTGTGATTTTATCAAAGCCAGTACCTGCAGATTCCATGACGTTACAAGCAACAAGGATACTAGATATTAACTCATTTCTTCTTTTTGAAATAATACCAGTTAAATCATATGTCTTCCCTATTTTCTCTCCTCTATAAAAAGAACCAGGAGAAGAAATTTCAAGTCGATCTTTAAACATATCCAATTGTATCTGTGTTCCATCAAGATAATAATCTCTATGCGCAATCGCATTGATTATACCTTCAAATAAAGCTCTTTCAGGATAAGCTTCAATATTAATTCTGCGATCACCTTTTTTTATTATTGAATAGTTCATTCTCTGTTTAACAAAATCCATAAGAGAATTGATGATATCTATAATATTTCCGGAATACTTTTTTAGAGTTACAATGCGTTCACTTCCCTTATTTGTACCTGCGAAAGCCAAACATTGTGAAGCAGTTTTTCTATCACTGTAATCATCCATAAACAATAAAGCTCCATTAAGTAAATAACCATTTTCATCCATAAACCCCATAGATTTCAAAGCTTTCTCTGATAATTCTTTACCTTTATTATGAGATTTATAAAATTCTTGTAACTTTGTAAATTTACTAGAATCATATTTTACATCTGATACTAAAAGATCATATTGTGTATTCTTACTTTGGATACTCATTTGAATAATCTCTTCATAAGTAGCTCCATTAGTATAACCATCTCTCCTCATAAAAATAGAGGGGATGGATTTATATCGCAAGATGACAGGTTTTACATTTGATTCTAATACATTTATTTTAATCACAAAACGTTCCTTATCTCTAACTGTATAAGGTATGAATTGTATTTGAAGTTGTGGTCTTGGGGTCAAATGCTCATTAACCATATTATTGAAATAATTACGTTCATTATCTGCATCTTTTTTATCAAAACCAATTAGTTTATTAGTTTTATCTTCAACACCAATATAAAATTGACCACCTTGGGCATTCGCAAAACCCGCAATACTTTTTAGCCATCCAACAACATCATCTCTATTTAACTTACCCTTACACTCAAATGTATTATCTTCAAGTCTTACTTCACCAATTACTTCTTCTAGAAACATAAAAATCCACCCTCTTTCTTCTAAATTAAGTTTACTTCAATATCACTTCAAAGTCAACTTCAATGTCACTTCAAACAAACTTCAATTACTTCAAATAAAAAGAAGACCGTGGTTGATCTTCTTATATTAAATAATTTTATATCTTCTTAATTCATCTTCAAAACTAAATTCATTATCTTGCTCAAAGGCATATTTAGAACTCTCTTTAATTTTAAATTTGCCAACTTTAATCTTTCTTGAATGATTTTGATTATAATCATAGATTACTTTTAATACTTGTTTATAGTTATCTTCTTTGAATGTCTCACATCCAAAGAAGATGCTTTGAACTTTTATTTTATAGAAAACCAGATTGTCTATTATTTCCCATTGATTAGAGTCATGTTCTTCTAAATCAAATACTGCTCTTATTTCATTTTCATACTGCCACTTTTTATCTTTATGATAAAGTCTTTCATAATCAGAAGAAATCTTGTCATAGCCAATCTTGTTTTCATAATTGACTTTTCTTAATAGATTAGATGATTCAAAAGTAGAATCATAATCTTCTGGTAATACAAAATGAATCATGCATCCTCTATGTCCATCCGCATAATGTCCCCACATAAGTTTTGAGTTTCTACTGAAGGAAAAACAGGCAATACGATATCTTCCTTTCCCATGTTCATCTATTCTTTCCCATTCAAATGGATCATTTAGTAGTTCACAAGGACAAGCATATACACCATGATCAAGGATGCATTTGAAGTTATTGATATTTTTCAAATTTGTATACTTATAAATTGATGATCTTTTACTAGCCATAGTGCTCCTTTCTAATTTCAATATAATATTAATATGAATTAATAAAGAGAGTCAAATTAAAAAAGCTAAATCTCAATTTAGCTTTTTAATCCAAAATTCTTCTTGAGATTATTTTCAATAATCTCAAAGATACGACCAATACTTATTGATAAAATAATAACCAAGATAGTTCCACCTACAACTTTTGCCTGGTTCATTTGTCTTAATCCTTCAAATAGTAGTCTGCCAAGACCACCAGCTCCAATTCCTGCCGCAATGGTACCGATACTTATTGTGGAGATAGTGGCTAAACGTATTCCACCAAAGATAATAGGTAAAGCCAAAGGGAACTGCACTTTATAGAGTATCTGAAAATCTGTCATGCCCATTCCTTTTGCGGCTTCAATAATATGAGAATCAACTTGATCTAATCCAGCGATATTGGTACGTACAAGAATATACTGATTATATATCACAAGTACAATAACCGCTGTTTCTAATCCTAGACCAGTAAAAGGAATAAGCATCGCAAACAATGCTAAACTTGGAATAGAATACAGTCCACTAAATATTCCATTAACGATAATCTGAACTCGTTTGTATTTTCTTATTAATAATGTAATAAGCAATGAAATAATAATAGAAATGAATACTGTAATAACAGTAAGCTGAAGATGTTCTACTAATCCCACCATGAACTTATCATAATGTTCTATCCAATATTTAATCATAAGCTACTCCTAATAGTTTTTTTACAAAAGGAGTAGCAGGATGTGCTTTTATATGATCTGGTGTATCAAATTGCTCAACTCTTCCTTTATCCATAATTATCACTTTATCTCCAAGCTTAAATGCTTCATTGAGATCATGAGTTACAAATATAAATATTTTATTTCCATTTTTATGGATTCTTATCAATTCATCTTGAAGATGTTCTCTTGTAATAGCATCAATTGCGCCAAAAGGTTCATCAAGCAATACAATATGAGGATCAGCAGCCAAGGCTCTTACAAGACCAACTCTTTGTTGCTGGCCACCAGAAAGTTCTCTTGGGTATCTGTTTTTATATTCTTTAGGAAGATCTATCATTTCTAAAAGCTCATCTACTCGCTTATTGATTCTATCCTTTTCCCACTTTAACAATTCAGGAATTGTCGCAATATTTTCAGCAATGGTCATATGAGGAAAGAGTCCTACTTGTTGAATAACATAACCAATGGTACGACGAAGTGCGACACCATCTACATCATTGATGTTCTTATGATCAATAATTATTTCTCCTGAATCAATATCATGCAGCTTATTAATTGCCTTAATAAGCGTTGTCTTGCCACATCCTGATGTACCTAGAACAGTAATAAGTTCTCCATCATTGATTGTTAAATTAATATGGTCCAATGCCGGATAAGAGCTATTTTCATATTTTTTATAAACATCTTTTATTTCAATCATGTCTATACCTCATACTTTCTTAGAAATCTTCTTATCCCCGTCAGCATTAACATGGCCATAAGGGATATTGCAGAAACACTTAATCCACCAATCCAAAGATAATCAAATCTCATTAATCCTACTCCTGACATGATCAGTTCACCTAGACCTCCTGCCCCAATGTAGGCAGCTAAGGTAGTGCTGGCAATGACTTCAGTTGTCGTAATCTGTATCCCATTAAAGATTACTGGTAAAGCCAAAGGAAAAACAATCTTTCTAAATAACGTACGCTTATCATATCCCATACCTAAAGCCGCCTCCACAACATATTCTGGAACATTATTGATCCCTTTGATTGTATTAAGAAGCACCGGTGGTATTCCTAATAATACCAGTGCAACAAGAGTTGGCATTAGCCCCGTTCCAAGGTAGGGAACCAAGAAAATAAGCACAGCCAATGAAGGAATAATTCGTAAATTGGAAGCAAGAAAAAGCAATATTTTTTCAGTTTTATTAAATCTTGTCGCAACAATGCCAAGTACGATTCCAATAATAATAGATACGATAATCGCAAGAAGACTAATTTGAAGATGCTCAATCACTAAACGAATATATTCACCTCCATACTGCGTAAAATATTCCATAGTACCATCTCCTATTTTAATGATTCATAATATTCTTTTGCGACATCCTGATAATCCTGTTTATCAATATCAACTTTTTTATTGAGAGTCTGTAGATCCTTTGTCGTTAATTTCTTATTGATAGGATCTAATATAGACGCAATCTTAGGATATTTTTTTAAGATATCACTTCTTACAATCGGTGCAACATTATAATCTGGCCAGAAATGCTTATCATCTTCTAGTAGTACATATTTAGAACTTGTAAGCTGTCCTTCTGATGTATATGCTGGAATGACATCACCTTTATCTTCATCAAGAAGAGAATACTTTAATGCATTGTCATAAACCTTGATTGATTTAAATTTAAATTCTCCATACACCTTAGTTAATCCAGGAATTCCATCTGCTCTTTTATCAAATTCTCCTTGAGAAATAACTCTTAGTTTTGATGCATGTTTCTGTAAATCACTAATTGTCTTAATACCATATTTCTTACTTACCTTACTTGAAACCGCAAGCCCATTGCTGTCTTGTGCAGGTGACTTGGTAAGCCATTCTAATTTATATTTTTTCTTATATTCTTCTTTTACAATCTTGTAAATTTCATCCCCAGATACTGTTTCGGTATACCCCAATATTGAAATATATGCGGTTCCTGTATATCCAGGATAGAGATCAATCTTATTATTGACAATGGATGTGTGTACAGCACTTGATGAAATATCAAATTGACGATTCACCTTAAATCCAGCATCTTCCAATGCTAAAGAATAGATTTCTGCCAATACTTCATTTTCTGTAAAGTTCTTACTGCCAACTCTGATGACTGGCTTATTAGATGAAGAACATCCTACCAGTAACGTTATTGATAAAACTGTAAGCATTAATGTCTTAATTATTTTCATATTCATTTCCTCCCATGACCACAACTTTTCCAAAACTATTTGATGATTCCAAATACCTATGTGCTTCTACAATCGTATCAAGTGTAAAGATCTTTTCTGGCTTCACATTGATATGATTGTTTTCAATATAAGCAAATAGATCATTCATCTCTTTCTCATTACGATCAGCACTTAATGCGGTCGTAAGATATACTGATCCGGGCATATCTACCAATGGTTCAAAATCAAATGACCATTGATTTCCAAGCAATCCAGTTACACAGATAATTCCTGATTTATTTATATGCTTGAATGTATTCTTGAGTGCAGCTGGTCCGACAAGATCAAGAATCTTATCATATTTCTTGCTTGTCTGAAGTTCATTTTGATAATCGATGATAACCTCATCAAATCCTGATTCAAGCAATAATTCCATCTTCTCAATATTTCTGGTTGTTCCAGTTACATGAATGTGCGGATACTTCCCTTTAAGCAACTTGAGAAATGCAAAACCTACACCGCTTGTTGCGGCTCTCACAAGTACACTATCTACTTCATTGATTTTCAAATTCATCAAAGAAAGATAAGCCGTATAGTACGTTTCAGGTACAGCAGCAATCTCTTCCCAGGAAAGATTGCTTTCAATAGGATAAATCTGTTCATTAGGAAGAAGACAGTATTCAGCATAGCTGCCATCAAATGCTCTTCCCATTTCGCCCATAAGTGATACAACTTTTTGTCCCTTCACAAGTGTAGGGGATGTAGATTCCTCTACAACGCCTACACATTCAATACCTAATATTCTTGGAAACTTTACACTTGGTGATTCTCCTTTTCTTGTAAAGATTTCCGAATGATTGATGCCACGTCCTATTACTTTAATAAGTGACCACCCCTCTTTTACATCAGGACGGGCTACTTCCTGAATCAACAACTTCTCAGGTCCCCCTGCTTCATAGATGACTGCTGCTTTCATATCTATCCTCCTGTTATAAATCAAAACTTACATTATTTTGATCATTGAGATTGCTAATACTGACATGAACATCATCTAAAGTAAATGGCATCACAAGTTCTCGTATATGATCATACTTCTGCGATAATATTTCACTATGATCAAATAATTTATCCCTTAAATACACTTCATTCACAAATCTCACTTTGCCGCTTATTCGAATCCATTCTAGATCTTTTCTTGATGCGACAGTTATTTCACAATAGGGATTAACACTTAATTCCTTATAAGTTTCACTTCCCCTGATAACATCAAAATAAAGCTTTCCATTTTCTTCAAACTTAAATTCAAAAGCCTTTACTTTTGGTTTTCCATCTAGTCCAATAACACCCAAGTACTGCATAGGATATTTCTTTAACATCTGAACTGTTCTTTTTAATTTATCCATATTCTTTCTCTCTTTCATTTACATGATATTTCAATTTTCCTTCATTGAGAAATGAATATATGTTATCTTTAATAACAGAAAGGAATAAATAAAATGAATACAAATCAACTGGAATGTTTTATCACTCTATCTTCTACATTAAACTATGCAAGATGTGCGGAAGAATTACATCTTACTCAACCTGCTGTTTCTAAGCAGATTAAATCTCTTGAAAAAGAACTTGGCTGTGAGTTGTTCTATAGAACTACGCGTTCTGTAGAACTTAGTGAAATAGGTAATCAATTTCTTCCTGAAGCAAAAAGTATGCTTGATACTTATTACCATTCTAAAGAATGGATCAATAATTATAAGATCAATGAATATCATTCATTCAAGATTGGATATACTGATCCCCAATCTATAAAGATGATTACTCAAGCTCTTTCAGATATGTATATTGGAGATGCTACTCTTTCTCCTAAGCTTGTCTATAATCAGACTAATACAAATTTACAGGCCTTAAGCAATCATTTTTTAGATGTTGTAGTATGCATGAAAGATGCATTATTCAAAGATTCTCATATTAGTTTTGAACCTATTCATCATGATGGATTTGTTTTTATCATTTCAAAAGAGCATGATGCTTATCATACTTTTAAAGATTTAAAGGCAGTACATACATCTGATTTATTTCCTATTGAACAAGTTATCGCTCTTCCACCATATCTACTGAAATCTTATTTTTCTAGAGGAAGGACTTTATTGCCCGTTAACAATAAGTTAAATAATATCATCTGTGAAAATGTCAATGAGGCATATGGACTTGTCAAAGCGGGATATGGCTTTGCCCTTGTTCCTGAATCTCAAGTCGTTGAAGACGAAGGAATCTTAACTCTTCCTTGGCTGGAAACACCAAGAAATGATTTTGGTATTTACTATTTTAATGGGGCAGATTTATCTCTTACTAAAGAGTTCATTAAAGCTGTAAAAGATTATTATAAATAATATTTACCTATATTAACACAATAACAAAATTTGTAAGTAATTCCTACTAAACTGCTCATATAAAAAGTGGAAAGCAAAGGTATCATACCGGCTCTATAATAAAAGTGGGGGTAAATGATTTTTGAAATCATTTATCCCCACTCTTGAAATTGAGCCCATAAAAATAGAGATACGTTAAAACGCATCTCTATTTTATACTACTTAAAACTTAAATGTCTCTTTCAATGGTAACCAAAGCTTATCTTTGTCAGAGAAGTTAAGTGGTGTACCGTCTTCTAAAGTATAACCTTCAGGATCAGCTGTTCCCTTATATTCTCCTTTAAGATGAGGCCATTCAATACCGATTTCAGGATCATTCCATGCAAGTCCACCTTCATCACCTGGATGATAGAAATCAGTAACCTTATAACAGAATTTAGCTTCATCAGATAATACTAAGAATCCATGTGCAAATCCTTCTGAGATATAGAACTGTTTATGATTATCTTCAGTTAATTCTACACCATACCATTTACCATATGTCTTAGAATCTGCTCTTAAGTCTACTGCTACATCATAAACAGCACCCTTGATGACTCTTACTAGTTTACCTTGTGGGAACTGTTTCTGGAAATGTAACCCTCTTAGTACACCTTTTGTACTTGATGATTCATTATCCTGTACAAAGACCATATCTAATCCTGCTTCATGCATATCTCTCTGATTATATGTTTCAGTGAAATATCCTCTGTTATCTCCATGTACTGCTGGTGTGATAATATGTAAACCTTCAATGCCACCAACATTCTTTTCTACTTGAATCTGTCCCATCTTATAGTTCCTCCATGTTTAGTTCTTTAAGGTATCTTGATAAAGCATTCTGCCATGTTGGCAATGGAGTAAATCCATTCTTTACTAGTTTAGATTTATCTAATCTAGAATTGAATGGTCTTGCTGCTTTAGAAATACCATATTCTTCTGTTGTCACAGGTAGAACTTTAGTAGAGTATCCTGCCTGTCTATAGATTTCTTTTGTAAATTCATACCATGAAATGAATCCACCTTCATTTGTAGCGTGATAGTAACCATACTTATCAGTTTCAATCATATCTACTAGTAATCTTGATAGATCCAATGTGTATGTAGGTGTACCAATCTGATCACTTACGACAGTAACCTGATCATGTGTTTTTCCTACTCTTAACATTGTCTTAATGAAGTTGTTTCCATTTAATCCAAAGACCCATGCAATACGCACGATAAAGTATTTATCTAACGTATTAGAGACAGCTTGTTCACCACCAAGCTTTGTTTCACCATATACTGATAATGGTGCATAATCTTTACAATCAGGATCCCAAGGTGTTTCACCTTGTCCATTGAATACATAATCAGTAGAAATGTACACCATTTTTGCATCAATCTTCTTTGCGACATTTGCAATATTCTGTGTCCCTTCCACATTGATCTTATGAACAAGCCCCTTCTTATCCTCATCCTCAGCCGCATCGACAGCAGTCCATGCTGCACAGTGAACAATCACATCAGGTTTCACCTTTGTGATTGTTTCTTCTACCGCTTTAGCGTCAGTAATATCTAAAGACACATAAGGCATTGTGGTTACAGGACTTCCGTCCTGTACACCACTGTATGTTTCTTTAAGGTCTGTACCGATTCCTTCGTAGCCTCTTTTAGCGAGTTCGTTCATGACATCATGTCCGAGCTGTCCAGCTACGCCTGTAACGAATACTTTCATTACTTAACCTCTTTTCTATCGCCGTACATTTTATCGTAATAGTTCTGGTAGTCACCTGAAATAATGTCTTCCCACCATTTCTTGTTTTCTAGATACCATTTGATTGTCTTCTTGATACCATCTTCAAACTTAGTTTCAGGAAGCCATCCTAATTCGTTATGAATCTTAGTAGGATCAATTGCGTATCTCATGTCGTGACCTTTTCTATCTTCTACATGAGTAATTAATGATTCAGGTTTACCTAATTCTTTACAGATGATCTTAACAATTTCAATATTGCTCTTTTCATTATGACCACCTACGTTGTAGACTTCTCCAACTTTACCTTCATGAATAATTAAATCAATTGCTTTACAATGATCCTCTACATAAAGCCAGTCTCTTACGTTTAATCCTTCTCCATAAACTGGTAAAGGCTTATCATTAAGGGCATTGGCAATCATTAATGGGATAAGCTTTTCAGGGAAATGATATGGTCCATAGTTGTTACTGCAACGAGAAATAGTAACAGGTAAACCATAAGTTCTATGATAAGCTAATACCAATAAATCAGCACCAGCCTTAGAAGAAGAATAAGGTGAAGAAGTATGAATAGGTGTATCTTCAGTAAAGAATAAATCAGGTCTATCTAAAGGAAGATCACCATATACTTCATCAGTTGAAACCTGATGATATCTCTTAATACCATACTTTCTACATGCATCCATTAATGTAGATGTACCAATAATATTTGTCTGTAAGAAAATCTCTGGATTTTCAATTGATCTATCTACATGAGATTCAGCCGCAAAGTTAACTACTACATCAGGATGTTCTTCTTCAAATAACTTATAGACACCTTCTCTATCAGTAATATCAAGCTTTACAAATCTAAAGTTTGGATTATCCATAACAGGTTCCAAAGTTGATAAGTTTCCTGCATATGTTAATGCATCAACACAGATAATTCTATAATCTGGATACTTCTTTAACATATGAAAAACAAAGTTTGAGCCAATAAACCCAGCTCCGCCAGTAACGATAATATTCATTTTAATCTCCTTTTAATCCATGTATTTTCCATCAATAACATCTTTTAAGTAAGCACCATACTGGTTCTTCTTTAAAAGTTCATATCTCTCAATTAATTCATCTTTTGAGATCCAGCCATTATTATAAGCAATCTCTTCAAGACAAGCAATCTTTCTATGCTGGTGTGTTTCAACAGTCTTTACAAAGTTAGTTGCATCAACTAGTGATTCATGTGTACCTGTATCTAACCAAGTGAATCCTTGTCCTAATAGTTCTACATTAAGCTTACCTTTTTCAAGATAAATCTTATTTAAATCAGTAATCTCTAATTCACCTCTAGCGCTAGGCTTAATAGTTTTAGCATACTCTACGACATTCTTGTCATAGAAGTATAAACCTGTAACCGCATAGTTTGATTTAGGCTGAGCTGGTTTTTCTTCAATAGAAACAGCTTTACCTTCATCGTTGAATTCTACAATACCAAAACGTTCAGGATCATCTACATAATAACCAAAGACTGTAGCTCCTTCATCTCTAGAAGCAGCAGCTTTTAATCTTTTTACTAGACCATGTCCATGGAAAATATTATCTCCTAAAATCATGGCACATGAATCTCCGTCAATGAAGTCTTCACCTAATAAGAATGCCTGAGCAAGTCCATCAGGACTAGGCTGTACTTTATACTGTAATGAGATTCCAAACTGATGCCCATCTCCTAATAACTCTTCAAAACGAGGTGTATCATTTGGAGTTGAGATAATAAGGATATCCTTAATACCTGCCTGCATCATAATGCTTAATGGATAATAAATCATTGGTTTATCATAGATAGGCAATAACTGCTTACTAGTAACCATTGTTAATGGGTAGAGTCTTGTTCCACTCCCCCCTGCGAGAATAATACCTTTCATATAACTTCTCTCCTTTATTTTGAACTATATAAAAAGTAAACCATGACGTTACGTCATGGTCAATGGTTATTCTAAATCTTAGTTAATTTTTTGTTTTTATCATTTGCAAGTTTAAAGCGCCTTTATCGAAGCCGCCAACAATTCCGAGGCTATGGTTTTAACAACTTCCAATGTAAAAGGCAGAGCTTTGTCTTTAATTTTCTTCTTGACTTTATTCCATGTAGTATCTTCTCTAATTTTATCTAAGAAATCATGTCCTTCCCAAGTTAATGAACCAACTGAAAAAAGGTATAATGTGTTGTCAGCATAATGAGCATTATAGGAATCAATCAATCCAGCTTCATATAAAATTTTACAATGATACGCAATTTGTAAATTATCATAGTTTTCTAGTTGAAGATTTAATAATGCCGTATCAATATACAGTTCTTCGATTTTAAATAAAATTTTTCTGCATAAATCCATATCTCTTTTCAAATTGAGTACCTCCTCAAAGGTAAATTATATTTGAAATCGCTAATCTATCAATGAATACAATAGGAATAAGTGATTATTCCAAAAAAGGAGATCTACTAAAATATCCCAATCGTATATGAATACGGATGATATTCCAAACTGTGGGAAATCATCTTTCTGTTACTTTCAGCGAGATACTGGAAATTATTTTCAGGACACGCCCTTTTTTTGATTTACGGGAAATAAATAATAAACAAGAATAATATTTCTTAAATATCTGCTCATTAATAATGAATAACTCTTTCAAAATTATTTATTCTAAACTAAGACTTATCTATATAAAATCTTACACAAAACAAATAACACTAAATATAGTCGAAGTTTTAACAATGTAAATACAACTTTTGATTTAAAATCCAAATCACTTTTTCTTGTTTTCGTGTTTTTAATAATTTTACGTGCCCTTTTACATATTTTCTTAAACTGTGAAAAAGTACACGTATTTCCATATGCAAAACCGGCAATAATAGACTCTGCACAATAATTCATTATACGTCTAGAATAAACATCGAAATAAGTAGATCTAACACCTTTTTCAGTCATAAGATCATTTTCAACTTTTAATGCCTTATATATTCCATCTAATCTATTTTGATTTAATTTTGCAGAAGAGCTATGTTCATATCGTCTCATCCAAACATAGTAACTATGTGGATTCATTGCAATAGTTTTAGCATCTTTATACGCAGAAAGATTAAATAATGTATCTTCATGTCCATGTCTTAATGTTTCATCAAAACGAATATTATGTTCATCCAAGAAAGACTTTCTATACATTCCAGTCCATACACCATTACTCTCTCTAATTTCTTCATAATGATTATAAATATCATCATCATAATAAGCGATTTCTTTCTTTGGTTGATAAACATCTCTATGTATTGTTTTATCATGATCTAAGACTAAATATTCTCGTCCAAATCTAACAACATCAGCGTCATATTTTTTTGCAATTTTATAGTTTTCACCAACAAACCCTTCATGACAAATATCATCATTATCCATAAAAGTAATATATTCACCCTTAGCATGTTGCAACGCAAAATTTCTTGCAGAACACATTCCACCATTTGGTTTATGATATGTAACAATTTTAGAATACTCTTTTTGAAGCTCATCACAAATTTTACCACTTGAATCAGTTGAACCATCATCAATAAGCATGATTTCAAAATCATCTAGAGGATCTTTTAAGATACTTTCAACTGCAGTTCTAACATACTTTTCTGAATTATAAACTGGTATAATTACACTTACTTTCATTTTATTCTCCTCATCAATGCATCACATCCAAATTTTTTCCCAAATAATGTTTGAAGAAAATGGATACAAATCATATTTTGAATAGATTTTAATTCTTTTCATTTTAGAAAATGAATTCAAACAAGATAATTCTTTAATAAAATTATAGTTTTTATCTTCTTTATCTATATACTTTAATAATTCTTTAGCGAAATTTACACGTCTATTTCTAATAGATTTTTTAATATCAATAGATTTTTTAAAATGAATGATTTCTCTCAATAATTTACGATAACCAACTTTCAATGAACTTCCTGACGCATTATTTCCATGCTGACGATATTTTAATGTACAATTAGGCAATACACCCAAAACACCGCATTGTGATGCAATTAATGCGAACCACCAATCATGCATGTAAATATTGCTTAAATCGACTTTTTCTAAAGATAATTCTTTTAATCGATTGTTAATCATACTAGTACAACCAATCACAAAATTTCGTTTTAATAAATGCCTTACTGATGTATCAGCATAATCAATTTTTTTATACTTGAAATATGAATCAAATAATATCCCTAATTTATGATCAACAAGCTCTACATCACTACATATGAGAACAGGAATATCTTTGCTAGTTTCACGATGTAACATTGCTTCATACGTTTTTTCAATCTTAAAATTATACCAATAATCATCTTGATCACAAAACATATAATAATTTGAATTAACATTAGAAAGAAGATACATAAAATTATTTACAGGACCTCCAGTAGAATTAGATCCTATAAATTCAAATAAATCTGGGTATCTTCCAACATACTTGTTAATAATACTAACAGTATTGTCTTTAGAACCATCATCATGAATATATACCTTAAAATCATGTGATGTTTGACTAACAAGACTATCTAATTGCGTTTCAAGATATTTTTCACCATTATAGGTTGCTAATAATACTGCAATTTGTTTCTTATTGTTTATCATTTGTATTCCAACTTTCTATTCGTTCTTCATATACATAGATAGATTATCAAACATTTGTTTTAAGTCTTTTTCTGGTTTCCATCCTAAAGATTGAATCTTAGTAGTATCTAAATTCATCTTTAATGTGTTGGCATAACCAAATTTAGATAAGTCTTCTTCTACTTCAACTTTCACTTTGATATTGCCTTTGGCAATATCATTAGCTACAAGTTCAGCCATTTCAAAGATAGAACAGTAAGTTGCTTCGTTTGCAACATTATATGCCTGTCCTGCTTCACCTTTTGTTAAAGCAATTAAGATAGATGCAACAGCGTCTGCTACATAGAGATAGTTACGTTTAGTTTCACCTTTTGTGTGAAGTACAATATCTCTTCCTTCAATTGCACATCTTGCAAACTCCGCAAATACGCGACCATCATTATATAAAACACCAGGTCCAAATGTCTGAGTCAAACGCAATACCTTCACTGGTACATCATATTCTTTCGCATATGATGTACATAAGTTTTCAGCCATACGTTTACTGATTGGATAACAGTTTCTAACTACAGTAGTATCTAAATTTGTAGGATGATCTTCTCTGATTTTTTCATCAGTAGAAGGTGTCCCGTATACTTCCATAGTAGATAAGAAAATCATGCCTTTTACGGCTTTTTCTTTTGCAATAGAAAGAATATTTTGTGTACCTTTTAATGTTGTATTGATAGTCTCAACTGGCTTTTCTACAAATAGTTTACTTGAAGTCTGACTTGCAGTATGGATGATGTAATCTACATCAAAATCAAAAGTATCAAACTTCATGATGTCCATAATGACAAACTGTAGTTTGTCATTATCTAGGAAGTCATTGAAGATTTTTTTAGCTTTTTCTTCATTTCTAATAGCCGCATATACTTTTATATCACGTGCTAATAAAGCTTTAACAACTAAAGTACCAATTAGTCCTGTTGCTCCAGTAACTAATACTGATTTATTGACAAACTGATTCCAATCAATAGCTTCATTGTTTACAATCTGTTCAATATCTGCATTTACATATTTATTTGAATCAAACATTATGATACCTCTAATCTAACCCATAAATTTGAGCATTTTCTTTTGCTTCAATGATTGCTCTCATTGTGTAGTAATCATCTGGAGTTGTAATCTTGATATTTTCGTATGGTCCATTAACGATATGAAGATCTTCTCCATAATGCTGCATCATTGTACAAGAATCAATGAATGTAGTAATACCTTCAGATAAAGCTTTTTCATGTTTACTTAAGATATCATCTAACCAGAAGCTCTGTGGAGCTTTTGCAACACGTGAGTGTGCACGATCTGGTACAGTTGTAATCTTGTTTTCATCATCAATGACAATGATTGTTTCTTTAACAATACCAACAGTAATCGCATTGCCATTTTCTCTTACACAATTGATATTATCAGTCAATAACTGTGAATTGATAAGTGGTCTTACACCATCATGAATAAGAACAACACTTTCTTCATCTCCTGCTACTTCTTTAGCAGCACGTAATCCATTATAGATTGATAGCTGTCCTGTAGATCCTCCAGGAACAACTTTCTTTACTTTTGTGATATTGAATCTCTTGATTAGATCTTTTAAGTAATCTAACCATTCTTCTACACATGCAATAACAATGGCATCAATGTCATCATTATGTTCAAAATATTCTAATGTATAAATAATAATTGGTTTATTATATACTTCTAAAAACTGCTTTGGTTTTTCTTTGGTGTGCATTCTTGAACCGATACCACCTGCAAATATAACGCCTATGTTCATGTTATAACCCCCTTAAAGCCAATTCATCAAGACATTAATAAATAATATCAATCGATTAGTGTGTGCTTCTTTTCGTATTCTCTTATTTGATAACAATTTAAATTTAGTAGAGATACTTGTGTCATACTTAGCGATAACAGATAAAACATCATGATCCTCTTTATTCATATTCGGGAATCTTTTTAATAATTCTTTTGCTGTAGTAGATCTATTTTTTTCTTCTTTCTTTTTCTTGTATGACTTTTTAAATTGTTTCAATTTACTTAAAAATGAATCATTAGATAATCCGACCGTATTATTTTGATGAATACGGTAATCAATATATGAATTATTATCATATATAACTTCTATATAACTTCTCCAAATAAATTCGCCGTTAACATAATCCAAGTGTCATGCATTCGCAATGTTTGAGAAGAAGGACGAGATTCCTGTTTTATGATAATATCTCTTAATTGCTTATTCATTACCATGGTACAACCAGAAATATAATTGTGCATAACAACGCACAGTAAATTATGTTGCGGTTCATGATTGAATCGCATATTTGTTTCTTGTCCATCTACATAAAGCGTCTGATTCGAACAATATAAAATAAGGCTTTTTACATCCTTTTTCTTCAATTTGTCTGACTGCTTCAATTACTTTGTTTTCTTTCCAGATGTCATCTTGATCACAGAAAGCGTAATAATCATGATTTGGAGTATTATAAATTAATTCCATAAAGCTACCGGCAGGACCAAGATTTTTGTTATCTTGAATAAAATGAATACAAGGATATTTTTTCATATATTCCTGAATAATAGATTTTGTCTTATCTTTTGAGCCATCATCTCTTACATAGATTTCAATATTTATACCCTTTTGATTAAGCAATGAATCAATTTGCTGAGATACATATTTTTCACCATTATAAGTGCTCATTAAAATACCAACTGTATTCATCTTTAATCCTCATCCTTAAACTTAACAATTTCAGGCGCATGATTATATCTTTTCTCTACCGGTGGGAGCTGCATATAATCCCCATAAAGATTAGTTAATACCTCTCTCATATTGTTTGGCATATACATTTTTCTACCATTGAATTCAACTTCTTCTAATGGATCTAAATCAGAACGTGCATGAATTGTAGTAAACGGCTGTGTTCCACAGAAGAATCCAATTCTTTTTGTTTCTACATCATCATACATACGTAGATACTTCATTGCTTTCTGATAACATTTTTCAGGAGTAAATCCCAAAATTTTTAAACCAAAGTGGGCAATATAAGATACCGCTGTTATTAAAGCATTCTTTACTTTTCCAAAATGAAGAACAGGTTTTGGATTTAAACTCATAATCATAAGTTTTTGCCATGTCCATGCTCTTTTTCCTTGTTTATGCATTGCTTTATCATCATCAGCAATATTATCAAATGGGAAAATATCTAAAAATATTCCTGTTGGATAAGTAACATTCAGTGCATTTCTATCACGAAAAGCAGTTCCTTTTTTACTCCAATGTGCATTAAAAATAGTACAATCTGGATACATTCCTGCAGTAACAATATCATATTTATCTGCATATTCTTTGTTTGCAATTTCTACAAACTTTTCATAATCTTTTCTAAGCATTCCTACATCAATATCATCATCCCAAGGAATCATACCTTTATGACGAATAGCACCTAAACCAGTGCCACTAACAGTAAAATATTTAAGATTATTTTCTTCGCATATCTTAATAAAATCATCTAAAATGGATAATTCTACTTCTTGTACTTTTTTTAATACATCATCTGTATATTTCATTTCATTCACCTATTTTCTATCATCTAATGACTAACCTTTAATTTATCTAATACCACATTTAACATTGCCATAAACATTTCATTTTTTAGAACTAATAATATTAATCCATACGAAATAGCACCAAGAACTATTTCTAGGAACAATACAACAAACATTCCTTTAAAGAAAGTAGAGATGATATAACCAACAATAAAAATTGATATGCATCCCAAAAGAATACTTGTAATAAATCTTTTTGACAAGTTGAATTTAATATACCTTTTAGCATAGTAATATTCAATAATAAACATCAAAAATTCTGCAATGAGCGTTGTTACAGCTGCACCATTTTGTTGGAAATATTTTAAAATAAAAAGGTTGATTACTATATTAACAATTGCTGAAATAGCAGAAGCTACTAAATTAACTTTTTCTAATTTATATGGTAATAAAACAACATTTGTAAAATAGATTGCCAATGTTGCAAAAATCAAACTTAAACTTAATATCTGTAAAGATAAACTTGCATCAGCATATTTAATTCCACCAATCAATACAACTACATGAGGAGCAGTTACTATAATTCCGCATACAATCGGAAATAACAAAAGAATAGTGACTTTGAGAAGTTTATCAGAAAGCATATGATACTCCTCAGCATCGCCTCTTGCAATAAATGAAGTCATACGAGGCAAGGCAACTAAAATAACAGCAGCCAAAGTATTCTTTAGAATAGTATAAACATTAACTGCAATACTATAAAGTCCTACATAATAATCACCATTAATTAAACCAATTAGAGTTTTATCCGAATTAACATAAATAGTTGCTGTAATTGTTGTTAAGAACAATATCATAATTGGTTTGATATGATAATTTAGATTCAAATGTAACGTAAATCGAATCTTCACATATTTTCTAGCATGAAAGAAGCTAAAGAAGTTTGCTCCTGCATTAGCAATGACAGTAGTAGCAGCATAGAAAAGATAATCATCTTTATTTCTAACAAAAACAAACATAAGAATAATTGCTAAGATATAAACAATTAATGTTCTTACTGTGATATAAAGATAATCTTCAACAATTGAAAAGAGCCAGTTTACACCAACTAGATTACCTATAATCATTATACTTTGAATAAGAATTAAATCTGAATATGTGTTAATTCTTTTAAAGAATACAACAAATAATGCAAGTAGAATCAAAGCTAAAATTGTAGAAATAACATTAATAGAAAATACTTCACTTGAAAATCGTGATAACTTCTCATCATCATTTCTAAAATAAGCACCCTCTCTAACTGCATATGTTGCAATACCTAATCCTGCAATTAAAACAAAATAACTGACTATGGAGTTAGAAAAATCTACTTTCCCAATATTTGCAGCTCCTAATAGACGAGCAGCGTATGGATAGGTAATCAACGGGAATATAATTGTTAATATAGTTTTAAAGCCATTTAAAATAGCATTTAATTGAATTGATTTACTTTTATATTTATCCATTTAATTTTGATCCTGAAGTAATAATTTTATAGAATTCCTCACAAGTCTTTTCCCAAGATAATTCTTTTAGTTGATTCATTGCTTTGCTATTCATATCAATTAGCTGTTGTGGGTTATTAATGACCTCAAGAATTCTATTAGTTAATTCATTTGGATCAAATCCAATTAACATTGCGGTATCATTACCTAAGAATGCAGAATATGATCCATCTTTAAATTCAAATGTAGGAAGACCTGTTGCTAACATTTCATAAGGAACTAAAGAGATATTAGTCATTGATGCAACCATACCAAAATCAACTTTTTTATAAAGTTCAAATAATTGCTTCTTTGTCAATAAACCTAAATTTGTTCCACTTAATACCTTCACATCTTTTTTTAAACCATAATAATAAACATTTAATTCAATGCCATGTTCTTTAAGTTTACTTTCAGTTTCTTTTAATAGATATTGAATAATAGCAGGAATTCGTCTTCCAGACTCTTTAATATAAACAGCCATATTAAATTTATTTTTAGTCCTATAAGACATATAATCTCTATCAACCATTTTATATTCTTTTGGTTCATATGGGAAAGTTATGTAGTCAGATTTACTGTGAACATCTTGTACGTTATTTTCAATTTGTTTAAGATTCCATGGTCCCAAACTAATATGATGAAAACCAAAAGTATATGTTTTTTTAGCTAACATATACTCATCACCAACATCATAGAAAAAAGGTTCAAAGTCTTGGATAAAATAAGTTTTATATCCATTTAACTGTTTACAATAATAAACACTTAACCAGTTTGTAGCCATACAAATATCGTAGTGATCATCATGTTCCTCAAACAATTTAAAAGTGCCTTTATAATCAGGAATACTAATGCTTGCATTCTTCTTCAAAGTTTTAATATCTTCATGTGTTTTATGTCCCTGGACAAGATAAGTTAATTCAACACCTTTGCTAGCAACATATGTTCCTATTCTAAGAATGGAACTTCCTCCACCTGATGACATGGTTAAAACTGGTATAACAATTGCCATTGTTTTAACTTCTTTAGGCATTTCAGGATTGCTAATAGGATCAAAACTACTATCTTCAAGAAGATGACATAATCTTTCAATGCGTCTCAATTCTTTAATATCCATCAATTTATCATGTAACTTATTAATAATTTTCATAAATATTCTTCCTTTCATACAAAGGTTAATCATTTTTATTTAAATAATCTAAACTCATATCTTCGATAGACAAACCAGTAGAATTCATTTTATTATTCAATTCACTTAATTTCTTATCAGTAATATCCTTTCTCAAAGTATTCCAATATTTCAAAATCTCATTATGTTTTTTTATATACTCATTATTTGATAACATAACACAAGGATTTGAACTAATAAGATTTTTATCATCTTTTAAAACAACGTATCTACTTGTTTTAATAGGAGACTCATTAGAACTTCCTAATACAATATCTAATTTATTTTCTAAAAGTTTTCTATAACGTTTTTTATATGAAACTATAGATTCATTATCCCATTTTCTAATATCGTACACTTTACAAATTTCATTAAATTTATCTAAATTAATAGAATCACAACCAACATTTAATTTAATGGAAACTTTTTTTAAATCACTTAATTTACTAACATTAAATTTTTTTGCATTCTTTTTCACCATAACAAATGAAATTTTTCTATTTGCTTTAGTAAAAGAATTAAGATTAATCTTATAGCTTTTATTTATCTTTTTTTGATTTAATTCATATAAAGAATTAATATCTGATGCATTACTACTCACATTTAATTCTTTTGAGATATTTTCTAAACCATTAATAGCGATATTAATCTCATTATTATTTATTTTATTTATAATTTCTCTACTTGATAAACCATAGATTCTTTCAACATTATAGCCCACTTTTTCAAGTTGATCAGATAACAATTGAGCAACTAGTGCATCATCATTTGAAGTTGCACCTATAACAATGTTTCCTTTATGTTGATTTTTGATTGAAGATGTGCAACCTATTAAACAAAAACATAAAAGTATAATACTTATTTTTCTCATCTTATTACATCTTGTAGTCTATTTCTCTTAACTCAACTACTATTACCCTTTCTGTTAATTTTAAATCAAATTAACAAAACTTGCATAAAACAAAATATTCAAACTTGTGATTAAAAAGCTAAATACAATAAATCAAGTGATTCAATAATAGCTAATAACAAGAAAGCTAATTTTAAATATGATCCTTCAATCTTACTTGTGTTATTTTTTGAAGTGCTAATAAGCATAAATAACGGTAAAATCAATGGTAAAAAATAACGTCCTTGCACACCTAAAATATGATTAGCTCCAAGTGGTGTCCATGAAAGAAGTAAACCAACTAAAACAAGAGCAGTAACTCCCATAATTAATAACAAATATAGAATTCTCTGAAATTTGCTAAAATTATACTCTAAATCTTTTTCAAAAGAGGACGCAAGCATAAATACAAATATCCATATATAATTTAATGCAGTAGATAACTGAATATTAAGCCATCCTAACAAAGAGAATGCTGATCTAAAATAGAATCCAAAATGAACTCTAATATCATTTAACAAAATATATGGTAATCTCAATGGATGATTTATAAAGTAATTAACAGAATACATAAATTGTGTCTTTGGATTATTCCAAGGCAACATTGAATATAATGAATTAGTAAAAGTTACTGGTTTATAAGTAAACATAGTAGCCAAAACACGAATGGCAATTAGTCCTACTATAAAAGAAATAACAAATCCCACTTGTTTATAATTGATATTTTTTATATCTCTTTTAGTCATTAATATAAGTGGTGATAACAATAAAAGTGAGTAGATTCCACTTTTAACAAATATAAGAACTACAGCCGTAAGAAAATATAAGAAGTAATTCTTTTTATTTCTACTTTGTTCAGGCGTAATCACAAATCCTAAACCAAGAGAAACTGCTAAAAATGAGCATGAATTTAACATCAAGTCATAAGAAATTGACATTCCTTGTTGTAATACAACAGGCATTAATAAAATACCAAAGAATAAATTCTTTTTAATTGGCATTTTCTTTAATGCGTAATAAGTTAATGCAAGATAAACAAACATTCCAAAAAATCTAGCAAAAAAGAATGAAATAATTGCATTCAAGCCAAAAATTCTTCCAAAAGTTAATCCCAATACTGCAGGAAGATAGTAGATGATACTATATTTAGCAGATGATACTTTATCTAGTGCTACGAAAGATTTATTAGTTTTTACTCTTAAATTAGATAAAACATATTTTCTAACATCTTTAATGTTTAATCTAGTTGCTTCATCCCAATGATTATCATAAATCATTCGATACTCATCATATGTCAATGTAGCCTTATGATTAATTTCAACACCTAGTAGTTGAGAAGATAATGAAGCAATGTTCTTTAAATGAGTATTTTCATCCGGAACCATTCCAGGTGGCAATAAGAAACTAAATACTATTAATAGAGGAATAGCAATTTTTAAATAAAGATAATGAATTTGATCTTTTTTATATAAAACACTCCTTATCCCTACTATACCCGTAGTTATAATTGATACACATAATAGTGAGTATAAAGCAGTAATTTTAAGACCACGACCAATAATCTTTTCGCTATAGACAGCAAATATTAAACATGCAATAACTATCAAAAACTTATGGATTGTTTTTTCATTATTTTTAACAACTGAATTATTCACTTTATTATCTCACCAAGCTCTTTCTTGATTTTCTTATCAGTATCGCAAAAAGTACGACATAACTTAATAAAACGATTACTACTTTTGTAGAAAATACATTTAATTTATTTTCTACTTTATAAGATAAATCATAATTTACTTTATATTTTAGCGTAACATCTTCATTTGGCTTTACCCCGTTTTTCTTTAACTCTTTTTTACCTTCTCTAAGATATGCTTCATTTTCTTCATTTAAATGTGTTAAAGATGTTTTAAGAGGTATTTCACTTTTCTCAGATAATAAAGTAACAAGTAATCCTACTGCTTTTCCTTTTTCACTATCAGTTGTAACTTTAATTCTATATTTCTTACCTTTACTATTTTTTTGTGATTTAAAAGTGAAATCATGATGTCCATTGATATTTAGATTTTCTGCATCTAAAACTGTATTATAAACCACGTTATTACTGTCTAATTCAATTAATTGAACATTAACACTTCCTACATTATCCCTAGAATATTCATAAAAATATAATGAAAACTGATAAAGATTATTAAAGCGTGCTTTAAAATCTTGATATATGTATTCACCTTTAGTGATCTCACCAGAATTTACTTTTGTTTTAGTTAATCCGTCAATATATCTTATACGATTATTTAATGTATTATTTCTATTCCCTATAGTAAAAATTATTGCCCAAAAAACACTAAGAATTAGTGTCGCAATTACGAATTTTCTCTTCAAGTCCACTCCTCCTTAATGTTTCTTTAAAGCTTCTTTTATTGTCTCTACTGTATGAACCCAAGTAAAGTTATGAATAACATTATCATAAATGTTATTCTGCATTTTTTCTCTTAACTCTTTATCTGAAATAACTAGATTTAGCTTATCAGCTAAATCTTCAGCATTCTCTTCAACGATGAATCCATAATCATCGTTCAAAATTACTTCTTTAGTACCACCTCTATCAGTAGCTAATACTGCACATTTCATTAAACCTGCTTCAAGAATTGAAGTTGGTAAACCTTCTGGATACATTGATGGATAAACAAAAATATCAGATTCACTGCATAATTTCATGATTTCATCATGCGGTTGTTTTCCTAAATAATGAATTTTCTCAGATGAATATTTAGATTTAAGTTCTTCTAAAATTGGTCCATCACCTGCAACAGTAAGCTCGATATTATCATATTTTTTTTCAACTTTATTAAATGCTTCTAATAAATTAACAATACCTTTTTCCGCAATAATTCTACCTGTAAACAAAACCTTAATTTTCTTTTCATCTCTATTTGGCTCAATATAAGCCCCATCATCGATAGCATTATAAAAAACGCCTTCTGCATTAATACCAAAATATTTTAACCATTCATTTGTACGTTTAGCCACACCATAAAATCTTGGGTTATACTTTTTAATTTTTCTTGTCAAATGATCTTCATATTTAGCTCCAAGAAAATCAAGTATTGAATTACCAACTTGAATATGACTACTTGAATGATCGATTAAGAAAAGTTCAGCATTTTTTTGTTTTGCAACTTCACAACCCAATAAAGTTGTTTGAAAATAACGCGTATTACAAATAACATAGTCAATATCTAGATCAAGTATTTTCTTTAATAAAGCTTTATATTTTTTATTCTTCTTCAAGATTGGATATCTAGCTTTAAAAATATTATAAATTGGTAAATGAATAAGATGAATACCATCTAATTCTTCATAATCTGGATATCCTTCTTCATTTGAAGCAACGATATATACGTTATAATCCTTTTTTAACAACTGCGCTATATTTTTTGTATACTGCTCTACCCCACCTAAATGTGGAAGATAATAGGCATGAAAAATCACGATTGTTTTTTTCATATTTTTCCTCCAAGAAAACCTCAGAATAATAAGTCACTGAATAACAGTCTATTCTTTTCTCTCAAGATGATCTTCTAATTCACTTTTCAATAAAGAAAACTCTTGAATTAATAATTTGATTTGTTTTTTTTGTGTAGTAACAATGATAGTTAATATCAAAGTAATAGTCATCAACAATGTAATCAAAAATGCAATAATCAAGTTTGACATTGCCTTAAATCCAAAGAAATTAGTAATCATTGTCATGAAGCCAGGAAGAACACTTACAAAGAATATTGCTAATGCGGCACCAAACCAAACTATACCGTATTTGATTGCAATTTTTCCTTTTTTAACAAAATTCCAAACTATTCCAAACCAAACAATTGAATATATTAATAATGCAATGACAAGCGAGTGACTCATATTATTTGCTTCCTTTCAATGATAAAATTGATAATATAACATTAATCATATAATATGCACTTTTTAATGACTGTATAGAAGAAGTTCCACCCTGTCTCTCATTCATTTCTACAGGAACTTCTGTAACATTTAATCCTGATAACAACACATTAACTGTAGATATAGGTTCTGGATATTCAACAGGATAATCTCTCACAAACATCTTAATAACTTTTTTATCCACCGCTCTAAATCCAGAAGTCGTATCTTTAATTCTCTTCTTTGTCTTAAACTTAATTACATTTGAAATAAGTTTAATACCCATTCTTCTTGCTCCTGTAGTCTGGAACTTACTTTTATGTCCATCCACAAATCTTGAACCAATAACCATATTGTAACCTTCATTAATAATTGGTTCTACAATTTTAGAAACATAGGCAATATCATGTTGGCCATCACCATCATATTGAACAGCTACATCATAATTATTTTGATAAGCATAAATGTAACCAGCTTGAACAGCTCCCCCTATACCTAAATTATGAACGAGTTCTACATGATTTAAATTATTCTCTCTTAAGATTGTTTCAGTCTTATCAGTTGATCCATCGTTGATAACAACATAATCATAATTTACATTGTGTTCTTCATTATATTTCTTTATCTTATTTACTGCATTTAAGATAGTTTCTTCTTCATTATATGCAGGAATAATAATAAGTATCGACATGCTCTTTCTCCCATCTCTTTTAACCATTGTATGGTATCATATTTATAGGTCAAATTCAATCTCACAAAGTAAGTATTATCAAATGAAACTTCATATGATAATACTTACTTTTTTATTTCTTATAGTAAATATAGAAGTCTTTATATACCCCATCTATTTTTTTATAACATTTATATCCCATTTTTTCGATATATGGATTGCAAGCTGGTTTAAAAGTAATTACTGTATTAACAGGCCATTTCAAGAATTCTTTTCTAAATGCTTTATATGTTTCTTCTGTTGGATTCCAGAAGAACTTAACATAAGCTTTTTCTGCCTTACCATTATATTTTTCAAATCGAGGATCGTCTGTTCCTCCAAATCTCCAGTAAGGAACTAATGAAATGATATTAGGCGCAAACTGTCTTACTGCTCCTGCAACTTGCATATCTAATAAATAATTACGATGTTTGCCAACCACAATTCTTGTATCCATTGATGTTGGTAATCTTTCAGGAACAAATGCAATGATTTCTCCTTTTTCCTTATTCATCACATTTAATGCTTCACCTAATTCTTTAACTTCTGTCGTTACAAAGTATCTATTGTGATAGAAAGTTCTCATTTCTCTTTTTATATTATGAAGTGAACCTTCTTTCGCATAAATGGATGTACAACTTAATATCACTGCAATAAATGCAAATAAAACTGGTCTAAATCTAACTACTGAATGTTTTCTATTCGCATATTCAAAACCTAACAAAGTACTTCCATAAGCAACAATAAGCATTGTAAGAGATGCATTAGTTCTTCCTACCACAAATGAATAATTAGAAACAAGCTCAAAAATATTATTAAATGGATCTAATCCACATAATACAAAGAATCCTAAGAACATCATTGATAATTCCTTAATAAACTTTATGTTTCTATATTTATAAGTTAACCAAATTATTGAACAAATAAACGGTACAATAACAATAGATGCCATATTATCCGCAAAATAATCCCATGTTCCACCCTCTGATTCAAATTTAGGAAGGAATCTAGCACCGTCATTTTTCACAAACACTCCAATGAACATAATTATAAACAACGCTATCATAAAGTATTTCTTATCTTTAAAATACAATTCTTTCAATCCATAGCTCATTAATACAACTGCCGCAATTGGCAACACTGTTGTAGACTTATTCACTAATGCAAATAAGATTAAACCAAATTGTATAGCTTTCATTAAATATGAACGCTTTTCATTTAATAACGGCAATAACAGCCAAATAAATCCGCACGTTTTTACTACCAATGAACCAAAGAACATACCTGTATGAATCATCCATCCATCTCTTAATTCTAAAATGCCGTGTGTAGCTAAAACATTAGTATCGAAACAATACATTACAAGTACAACTCCAATGTACTGTAACGTATTTTTATTTACGCTCTTTCCTGCCTTTTCAAAAATCTTCTCTGCAAATGTATAGAGTGTACAAACAAGAATAAAATAATGATTGAATGACAAGAAACATCTTGCAAATAATGTTGGAATCATCTTAAACAAGTAACAATATACAGATGATTCTAATTCAAACGTGTTGAAAATTCTCATTCCAAACATTGATGAAGTAGCATGTAAACCTGTTCTCACATTAATATTGAATGAATCAGTTTCATAAGGTAATGTCGCAATCTTATTTAAATAATATGAATCATCTGATTCATTATTACTCCATAATTGTGCATTTTGGAATGTCACCATTGTAATTGCAATAACAGAAACAAAGATTAAGAACCAATATCTCTTAATAAAAGTCTTGAATGATCCTTCAAATAAATCTTTCTTTTTCTTGATGATGATATATACACTAGAAACAATAAGAAAGATATCTAAAATAATCACGAACCAATAATAGATTTTCCAATCAAACTTAAACATTTGGGTTATTACCCCAAAAAAACCTGTTATTATCGTATATAATATATATCCTGAAACTGTACGTGAAGGTGCACTTTTCTGTTTAGTAAACGCTGTCCCCACTAAAAATGGAATAATTAGATAAATAATAACGTATATTATGCCTTTTATATATTCCATACTAACTCCTCCATCATTATGTCTAATCGTATTTATTCTACTCTATCTTAAGTTAAATATAAAGAAAACTTTTAGAGAACTTCAACTTCAAAAATATATTCTATTGAAAAATACTAAATCAGAATAATCTTTTTTAAATTTCTTAATCATTTGTTTAGAAAGATAAAGATAAATGACTATCTAAAAGAAGTAGTATAGGATCTATTGAATAAATTGACATGATATTTAAAAAGGATGTCTCTCGACATCCATAAATTAAAAACCATATACAAATTCAGGGTTTATATAATGACCATAAATCACATAATAAAGAGTATAAAGCGATATTAAAATTACCAAACAGCTTAAATGTTTGACAAGTGCACCATTATCTTTCTTTGTATGTGCTTCAAATCCTTTAGTAATTAGTAACATCAAAGGGATTAACATTGGCATACAGTATCTTCCTTGAGGTTGAAAATCATTAAAGAAAGAATAATACATATTAAGACAAGTTGTAATTATGCACATAATAAACATTAAAAAATAGAACATATCAAATTTCTTGTTCTTATCTTTAACAAGATACAATATTAGAGATAAGATCGGAATCATAAAAAACAACCATGATACTGCATGTTCCATAAATACATTCATATACCCAAAAGTACCCACAAAACTATATAGGGTTATATGTATCCATCTTCTATCAAATAACATATAACTCAACGTAGGATTTTCACTATTAATAATTCCACGATTATCCGGCAAATACATTGGTATAGCGTATTTTTTTGCATACATGTTAGATGTTTTCAATCCTAAAAAATCTCCATTGTAAATTATTCCATTTCTAATAAACCACCATCCAGCAACTAAGAAAGAAACACCTGCCACAATTGAAGCTTTCTTTAATAAGAATTGAGGTTTGTTTTCAATTTCTTTACATGTAATAACATCCCATACACAATAAATAATGGCACATATTATTATTCCATATGAATTAAAATAAGATAAAGCAGTTATCCCTAAGGACAATCCCAATAAAATACAGCTCTTAATATCCCACATGTTTTCTTTTCCAATTATCAATTGATAAATTACCCATGTAACACACATAACTGCGAACGCATCTAAGTTAATGTAACAAGAGATAAATTGAAACATCGGTAAAAAGGACACAAGTATAACAAAAAACCACTTGCCTCTTTTACTAAATAAACGATCTCCTATTTTCATTGTTAAGTAGACCGTAATAACTGAATAGATAACTGTAGCCATTCTTCCCCATAGATATAAATTTTCTTTCGCTACTTTAAATATCATTCCTATTTTCATAAAGAAAGCAGGTAGAAAATATCCTAGAATAGGTTGAAAAGCGTAGGAGAATCCCCATTTATCAATTCGTACCTCTGGATCTCCACCAAAAGGTAATTGTAAATGTTTAGCTAGGTAAAGTGGAACTTTCATTCGTGCTAACTCATCTGGTCCTTGATCATAGGGAACAATAAACATCCATAATAACAAAATAATAAATATGAACACTAGAAAAAAGCGTTCTTTCCATTTTTCTTTTAACATAAAATCTCCCTAATTATTCCAAATTCACTTTTCTATTATAACTGCTTTTTGACATTTTTCCATATTAAAAAAGAGACTGTAGTGAAATAGTAACTTCATTACAGTCCCTAAATCGTCAACTCATAAAGCTGAATCTTATCCCTAATATTAAATCTAAGATAAAGCTTATTATTATAGATATCAATTGATTCAGGTTCATATGGTAAACCGATATCATTTAAATAAAGATACTTTTCCTGTTTCATACTATTAATGGATATAATTCTTAACATTGGTGGTGTTCCATATAACCCACCACTTACAATATAAATCTTTCCATCTTTATAACAGTTATCTTGAATATAAGGAAAATAAGGTAAATCTTTAACTGATAATAAGTCTTCTTTATTTAAGTCCACATCATCATTTTCTGTTGGTTCATCAAAAACAAAGAAACGAGTGACATGATGCTTGTCATTCAAGTTATAGACATACAGTTTTCCTAGATCCCTATTCACCACAAAATTGCCATAAGCAAGAGGATTGCCTTCCTCTTTCCATAGCTTCTGATCAGTAAAGCCAATCCTAATTGTAGAAACAAGAGTGGATGTCAATCCATCTTCTGTTTCAGTTAATCGATAGACAAAGCATGTCCCTTCAGGACTCACCTTACTATTATAAGCATTCACATAAAGAAGAGGATAAGGATCATTTTCATCATACTTTCTACCAAAACATACGCTATTACAATGAATTTCATGTTTTTCACTTTGATCTAAAACAAAATGCTTAGTCACTTCATTTTGATTAAAGTCATACACAATCACATCTGCCTTAGATGAAACAAAAAAGTATTCTGAACCCCATATGGCACCACCTTGAGCGTATCCTTTCCCATGTAGAAGAGGTGTACTGATACTTCTTACCTTAACTGTATTAGGATGAATATATGATCCCTGTTCACTTGGATCATTATCCACCTTCACCTTACAAGTTAAAGTATACTTATCTGCCTTAGCAGTAATAATTGTATCACCCTGTCTTATTCCTCTTAGCTCACCTTTTTGACTGATAGTCGCTATATCATTATTCGCACTTGTCCATTTTATCTTTTTCGCATAATTTACTATCAATAAATGCTTTTCATACCTATTGATGGTAATCTGCTTTTCTTTTAGAGAGGGAGCTTTAACAGTCACTTTACACTTTAAAGATTTTCTACCTATCTTCGCAGTAATAGTCACTTTCCCCTTCTTCTTCGTTTTAACATAGCCTTTTTTAGATACAGTCGCAATTTTCTTATTGGATGTTTTCCACTTCACTTTCTTGCGACTGTATTTAACACGTAAACGATATCCTACATTAATACCTAAGGTAAGCTTATTTTTATTTAATTTTGCTTTTCTTGCATTACTTTCTTGCACAGAAGTTGCCAATAGACAAACTACAAGCACAAATCCTAATAATCTCTTCATAATTATTCCTTCTTAAAAGAAGAGTAGAAAAACTACTCTTCATCTAAAATATTCAAGAATGTCTCTAATGACCATAACAGCCATTTCTGATTACCAGTCATTGCCTTCTGGCAATGAGGAATAAATTCTTTTCTTTTTGGTCCTTCCCAATTCTCAAACCATTCATTAACTGGTCGAGGCATAGGTGTCTTAGGAGGAACTACAAATCCTGGATATAGACTTTCAAATACTTCTCTAATAAGATATTTGTTTTCTCCTTTACGTACACGTTCAAGATCTAAGTCTACTGCCATTTCTGTCATCGCATATGGCATATAGCATTCTACTCCAGCTGCAGTTCCAGCATTGATATATGATCCAATGCTTTCAGGGAAGAAGATATGAGATAAGAAGCCATGTACATCGACATAACCATCTTTTGTATATTGTTTAAATGGTTCTAGTTCCCACTGTGGATTCATTAATGCATGATGTGGAAGGACATTTGAGAAACGATCAATGAATTCTCCCATTGTCCAATCTCTGCTTAAAAGCATACTTAATCCACCGTATAATGAATCAGCACTTTCTCCAAATAATAATGTATCAAAGCCATCAGCTTTTGCCTGCATAGCTGCTTTATAGATCTGTACTTCAATAGAATGAATAGGAGCACCTTTCTGCTTCATCAATAATGGTGCATATTTCTCCATATCTTCCCAGTAGATCTTTACAACCTTATGATTAAGTCCACACTCTTTTGCATACTTTTGTGCAGCTGGTACTTCATTAGTAACTTCTTTACCAGGCACAATACACTGAAATGTATAAGCTGTAGAACCTTTTGGCATAAACTTTGCAAGTACAGCTGAATCAATGCCCCCAGATAAAGCAAGAGCAACCTTGTGATTTTTGCATAGTTCTTCTACTTGATTTTTAAGAGTTTTATAAAGTTCATCACTATTATGAACCTGTACTCTGTTCTCCGGAATCTTTGTATAACGTGGAGGATACTTTAATGAAAAGCATTTTGTCTGATCAATGACTGTTCTATAAGTCAGAAAAGAGCTCATGCAATAATCTCTATCTTCAATCATTATTTAACATCCTCCAATGTATCTTTTCTAATATAGTTCAACGCTTTTCTGATCTGAGTTGAACTTGTACCCTTAGTATATGGGAAATAAACTATCTTGATGCCTGCTTCTTCAAATTCTTTTTCATAGGCTTTCCATTTATCAGTACCATACCAGTCATCACCTACAAATAGAATCTGGGCATTCAATTTTTTGCATGCTTCTAGCTTATCCATATTATACTGTGGGACAGCTGCATCCACATATTTAATTGAACGTACAATTTCAATACGATCTTCAAAAGGAATCATTGCCTTCTTGCCCTTATAGCTTACAAGTTCATCCACTGTAACACCAACGACAAGCTTGTCACACATTCCCTTAGCGTTCTTTAATAAATTCAAATGTCCGATATGAAATAAATCATAGACACCAGCAGTATAACCAATGACCATGCTTAACCCCTCCTTCTATCGACCTTTTTTATAAATCTATCATACCTATCTTCATGCACATATTCAAGGTAGGATTTCTCTGGATCAAAGAAAACACCACCATGAGCGCCTCCTCCTATCACAAATTCCTTCCAGTTGCCATAGAACTGATTTAAGAAGTCTTCATAGCCATTAGGAAGAGGAATCTCCAGCATTTCAAACTTATGATATGTGACATCACTAAACCATGCTTTCTTTAAGACAAGTTTTTCTCTGTATCTAAACATCACTTTACCAAATAATGGTGTATTGGTATTTTGATATTTCACACATTTCTTCTTAAAATCTTCATAGATAGGATTCTTGAAATCATAGACATGTCTTAATGTCGTAATAATATTCTTTACAAAACCTTTAAGACCAGTTCTTCTATACATATTTTCCCAGAAGTAAGTGTATTCTCTTGCATCAAGCAAGGTCTTAAAACAATCGCTCATATAATGAGCACGTTCTTCTTGTTCTTCAGGTAAATCATCAAGTGGGAAAATATCTAAGAAGATTCCCTGATTATAGAGTACATGTCGCTTATCTTCCATCTTTAACATTCCAGTTGTAGAAGAATTTCTTAGCTGCGCATGACCACGCATGCTGCCGCGATCCGTTTCTTCAGTCTGGAAGAAGTAAGGCGCTTTAAAAGCTGCTGGCGCAATCTCACATAGTTTTTCATAATCTTCTCTATACATGCATACATCGATATCATCATCCCAAGGAATCATCCCATTATGTCTGATAGCCCCAAGAATTGTACCGCCATCTGCGAACCATCTGATATCATGTTCTTTACATACACGCATAAATTCATTTAATAAATCTAATTCAACAGCCCAGATCTTCTTCATTTCTGCACTGACAAGATAGCCATCACGTTCTTCTTCTTCAAGAAAACCTTCAGGCAATTCCAATTTGATATTTAACATGAGTTCCTCCTAATGTCTTAATTTAGCAAGAAGCTGATTCTTTGCAAAATCTATGACAAAGTCATCTTTCAAGATAACTAACATAAGACAGTATACACTAAATCCTACACCAACCTGAACAATGAGTGCAATAAATCCAACGTTCATATATTGATTGATAAACAAGATCACCGCAAGCATAAGTGCTCCCGCAATAAGCTTGCGCCATAAATGTGAAAGAATAACACCCCAAGTCAGATAACGATTGCAGTGTCCAACATATAAAATAGTGATCGCACTCTCCGCAATAACAGTCGCAATCGCCGCACCTGCACTCATCAGATGAGGAATAAACAGACAGTTCAATACAAAGTTGATGACTGATCCAGCAATAATATAATTAGCAGACTGCTTTCTTTTCCCTGAAGGAGTATAATACTGTGCCCCTAGACAGTTAGATAAGCCAATAATTACGACAACTGGACTCATAATCTCTAATAGCACAATTGTACGATCATATCCTGGTCCAAAGAACCAAGGTACAAATGTTCTCGCAATCCCCATCATACCAAAGAGAATCCCTATTCCCATAAAGAGAACATAGTTCACAGACGTATGGATTCTTCTTTTGATTTCATCATATTTCTTTTGTTCAAAAAGATAAGAAATACGTGACTGCATAACCATATTCAAGGCTACAAAAGTCAATGTTTTCATCATATCAAGAATCTTATTAGCCTGTTCATAATAACCATTTTCAGCCTTATTATGAGTAATAAGCTGAATCAATGTTTTATCTAGAACATTATAGACTGAAGTCGCAATCGTTGGAATAAAGTATACCAGTGTTTCATGAAAATGATGCTTCAATTTAATCGTCTTAAAGTCAATCTTACAGATAAACTTAGAAAGACCAGTCCACATTCCCACATTACCTGCAAAGTTCTGGAAAGCCACAATAAATATATAAATAAACAAATCACTAGGCTTCTTCACAAATAAGAACATGGCAATAACACTTAATACTCTAAAGATTGAATTCCATACGATCGTGAATTCAAAATGTTCAATACCGGCATAGAACCATGAAATATCAAACATGACGGCCAACAAGTTAAAACTTAATACCGCATAATAAATCGCATCACTCTTATTAAAGAATGTGAAAATGCCCCAGAAAACAAGTGCTGCAGACGTTGTCAGCACTGTTAAGATCTCAATCTCCCAGAACAGCTGACTACGTCTTTCTTTATCATTTCTCACACGTGCAATTTCACGTGTCCCATAAGTTACAGTCCCTAAAGCTGCAAATAAAGTGAAATACATGGAATAAGAATTCGTATAACTGTAAATACCGATATTCTTAGCTCCCAGTACTCTTGAAATATAAGGGGCGGTCAATAATGGCATAATGATCTTTAATATCTGATACATCATGCTCAATATGAAATTCTTTTTTAAGCTAGGCTGTTTCATCGTCTTGATTACCTCTTATTCTTAGAAATATCTTCTTCAAAATACTTCTTAGAAATCTTACTCATAGTCCCATCACGATCCATCTTCATAATAATGCGACTTACTTTATTGTTAAGAGAAGTCTGATCCAATCTCATCAAGAAAGAGAAATCATAGATAAGACTTGTCATTAATGCAATCTTCACATCACTTTGAGGATGTCTTCTCTTATAATCATTATATGTCATAAGGTCAGTAACACTGGCCACAACTTTCTTATTAGAAACAAGATTAAGTGCTTCTTCACTATTTTCAACAGGTGTCATAAGTCCCCCATTGAAGTGATCTAGATATTCCCAATAAGTACCTTTCACACCACTTGTCTTCCTATTTCTAATATCCTGGAAAAGCTTGATATTGTTTTCCCCTTTGTTTGTGACAATGACCCCATAATCACATTTATACATTGTCGAATAAAGATATCTGACTTCCTTATCCGTCTCGCGATCAGGTTCCACCTGATTTGCGAGCATGTCTATTTTCTTATTGTCTAAATCTTTTAACAACTGATCCGCTGTCTTTGTCACAAACTCCACCTTATAGCCAAGTCTTGACGCAATCTCTTTGGCGATATCCACGTCGTATCCGACGTACTTATTGCCATCACTGTAAGAGAAAGGACGATAGTCCTTCTCGATACCGATTCTTATAATCCCACTTGTCTTCTTTCCTGAATGACATCCGCAAAGCAATGCGCAGGCAAGGAAGGCAGTGAGTATTTTTTTGATTGTATTCATGTTTGCCCTCCTACAAGTAGATATTATGTTCAACAGGATCCAATACTTTTAAGTTACCTGTCTCATAATAGATATAAGTCATATACGTATCAGGAATCATTTTTGAAACATCAAGGGATGCCTCAAATCCACTATATTTATAGGACTGTGGATTCTGAATACGTTTCTGATAGTAATCATTGACATCATCACGCTTAGATAATGTCGTATCCATCTTATAATAAAGATTAGATTTCTTTGCACGAAGAACAACGGTCATCTTCGTCTTAGGAGTACTTCCATGACGATCAAGGACATACCATCCTTTACAATAAAGCATGCCATCCTTGACATAATACTCTTCCATCCCAAAGCTATGTTTAAGATTGATTGTATATTCATCAGGATGAATAATCATCACATTGCGATTCATGCGATGATATTCAATTGTAGATACCACCATCATAATGACAACACATCCTAACACAATACAGCTGCCAATCTTTTGAGCACCCTTAAGCAAAGGTTTGCCTCTAAATGCTCTTAAAGATGACAACGTAAAGACAAGTACCAATGACGCATTGCTCATTAATCCTGAAGTAATGCACGACAACATGAGAATCATAAACATCACAAAGATCTCATGATGCTTTTCTCTCTTATAAAAAGCAATCAGACCAGCACTAATTAAAATAAGCATCAAAATAGAAATGATAATTCCTCTTTCTACAATAAGCTGCATATAGCCACTATCAATGAAGTTAGAACCAAACACTTCTGAAACATTATAATGAAGTGCATCATAGCCATATGTCTTCATATGATTACCAAAAAGATGAATACCATTATTGACAATATTTCCATAGACAAAAGACAATCTTCTAGAAAGAATATCATTCAATCTAAAGAAGATACCACCAAGTCTATAACATAATGTCATAAGCAATGTTCCTACCGGAACCAAGGCAAAAAGAAAGACAAATGCTTTCTCACCCCATAATAGTATTGGTCTTACCCATTCCATAAATGGTGTCTTCTTTATTACAACTAAAACAAGAAGTAACTGTACCATCAAGAAGTATGTACGGGTATCCGTAATAAAATAAGTAGCTAAACTTGCCATCTCTATAATCATAAGATCTTTCCAAGAAAGATCCATCTTCTTGATATAGACATAATACAAAGAGGCAAATCCAACAATTGAAGATACTGTTGCAGAATAGCCAAAGCCAACCGCAAAACGTGTTACTCCACTATCCGCATCTCTAAAAGTAAGATAATTATCAATCAGTCCAAAAGAACTTAATAGTGGTATAAATAATCCAACACCTAAAAGAATACCAGCTGTAACACCCGCAACATGCTTTAAAGGATAGCGTGATAAGACTATAGCCAATAGAACCATCATCACAAACTGATAGCCACCAGTAACCTTATAGTTAATAAGACTCGCCATCACTAAAGCAATAAGCAGTACTGAAAAAATAATATCCTGTATGCTAAATTGTTTCTCTTTTCTTTCTTTATAGAAATCATAGAGAAGATAAAGAGATTCAATAATAAAGAAGGCAAAACATGCCAAACGATTAATCTTTAATATCACGGGCATAAAGCCAAAACGATTAACCAAGGATGTTCCATTAATAAGCAATGTCAAATAATAAAAGCCATAGATTCCTAAAACAAGCTTCTCCTGTTCTAGGAATCTTTCTACCATATTCTTCTCTCTCATAGGCAGGCCTCGATGGCTTTTTTAGTAAAGTAGCCTTCTCTTAATTTTTGTGAAAGCATCTTTGTGCTATCAAGCATTGACTGATACTCTTCATCAGACAATGAAGATAAAGTATCATGAATATCTTTCACATCATCAACGACAATACCACAATGATGCTTCAACACAAAGTCAGCTAAAGCTGCCTGTTTCCATATCACTACCGGTATACCGCTAGATAGATAGAACGATGTTTTATGAGGATTATTGATCTTCAAGTATTCTCCAAATACACCAGTACATGTCTTAGATGTCAAGCCATCCCATACAAGACCAAAGCTTCCCTTAACAGCGTAAGGCAATGCTTCTGGTTCAAATGAACCATGATAGCGAATAAGATCTGTTTCATTGCCAGTGTAATTGATGCCATAAAGATTGAAAGACTGATTATCTGGAAGATCATAGACATATCCTGCTTTTTCTTTAATAAGATTAGCCGCAATAATGATAGGCTGATCTTTTCTTAAATGTTTTCTGACTTCATCATAATGGAAATCATCTACAAGATAATCAAAGATTTCTAGATCTACCATATGATCATCATCAATATCGATAAGCTCCTTAAGTGTCTCTCTCATATGACTATTATGAACAATCACCTTATGAGCAATCTTTAAGATATCTGTTTCTTCTCTTTGAATTCTAAAACGTTTCTTGCGATCCGCATTCTCTCTCTTCATTGCTCTAAAGAGTTCAATATCATGAATAAGAAGATTGATCTTAACACCTTTCTTTTGTGCTTTCTTAAAGACACCTGCTAAAAGTAAAGAGTGTTCGACAATCGGGAACTGGATAAAGAGATCATCTCCTTTATTTAATGAAGAAAGAGCATCTTCCCAGTTCTTCTTAATAATGAAATGACATTTCAATTTATTAAATACATTCAGATTCTTGCGATCTTCAACACTCGTAGTGACAAGCAGTCTCTTGATGCCAAAACGTTCACAGAATGCTTCAAAGTCATCTCTAGCCTTATAGCCAGCTGTTCTTGCAAGATCTTCTCCCTGTTTTGTTTCTTTTACATAATATTTCATACCGATCTCCTTAAAGACATGCCTGAATTGCTTTTCTTGTATAATATCCATTTGTCAGTTTCTGACTCATTTCTTTGGTATGAAGAAGAATATCCTGATAATCTTCTTCACTCATTTGATCTACAACAGACTTGATATCATCCAATGAATCTACGACAATACCACAATGATGCGCCTTTACAAAATCTGCTAAAGCCGCATGGGACCAGATGACAACTGGAAGTCCAACTGATAAGTAGAACGATGTCTTATGGGGATTATTAATACGTAAATAATCACCATAAGTACCTGTACAAGTATCCTTGCTTTCACCATCCCATACAAGACCATAGCCACCTTCAATTGCATAAGGCAAATCATTTGGTGGGAATGAACCAAAGTATGAAATCATATCATTGGTTTTTCCTTCATATTCAATACCATAAAGATGGAAAGGATAATTTTCAGGTAAATCATAAGCATAGGCTGCTTTTCTTTTTCTTAGATTACCAGCAATAATGACAGCACCATCTTTACTGTATTTCTTCTGATTATCTTCTACATTAAAATCACTTAATAGATAATCAAAGATTTCAAGTACAACTAATTTATTTACATCTACAAGATCACTCATATAATCTTTCATCTTTTCATTATGAACAATGATATGATCTGCGTAATCTAAAATAGAATATTCTTCAAACTTTAATCTTTTTCTTTCTTTTAAAGATACATCTTCTCTCTTTGACCATCTCAGCATTTCTAAATCATGAACAAGAAGAACGATCTTTACCTGTCTTTTCTTTAATGACTTAAAGACTTTATATAAAAATAATGAATGATCTACGATTGGGAACTGTACAAATAATGTATCTCCATCATGAAGAGCACTTAATCTCTTTGCCCAGTTTACTTTAATTTTATGATGAGCCATCAGCTTAGTGAAGGCATTCCCTTTTTCTCGATCTTCTATTACACTTTGAATTGGAAAAGGCTTAATGCCCATATCTTCAAAGATGCTTTCTACATCATCTCTAGCCTTAAAGCCAGCAGTACGTGAAAGGTCATCTCCATACTTGATTTCTTTAATATAATAATTCATTATTCATCCTCCAGTGTCACATGCATTTCATGTGTCTGTCTTTTTTCAATTGGTGGTAATTCCATGTAGTTACCATAGATTCCCGTAAGATATTCATCCCAACAGCTCATTGCCTTAAATGTATATCCTTCAAATAAGACATCATCACTCTTCAGGAATTTCTCTTTATCCATGGCTTCCCCTTTACCATATAATCCCCAAGTTACTACACCTGCTTTATTAGCTTTATCAAAAGGAACCTTGTATGCTTGTTCTAATATCTTCTTATTACATTTATCAATCCCATAGATTTTCGCAAAAGGAATCACAAAACGTTTTAACATTCTCTTTAATCTTGTCTTTCCTTCATTGGGATTAGCCCAGTTAAGCTTTAATAGTTTTCTATAGAAATTAGTCTTCTTGTAGATCTTTTCAATCTCTTCTTCCTTATCAGGAAGGCCATCCACAGGTAAAATATCAACCCATAATGAAGAGGAAGCATCCTCTTGCATATACTTCTCTTTCACTTTAGTACGTGTATCAATAAGTTTCATAAATGGATATGAATCAGTACCATTTTCATAACAGACAAGTTTTAAATGTTTTGAGAATTCATCTTCAAGATGAATAAGCTTCATATAATCAGGACGAGGCATACAAACATCAATATCATCATCCCAAGGAATAAATCCCTTATGTCTGATTGCCCCAAGAAGACTTCCTCCCGCAAGATAAAGTCTTAATCCGTGTGCATCGCACACCTTCTGCAATTCTAAAAGAATATCTAATTCAGTCTTTTTTATTTCATCTAAGTTTAATTTTCTCATATTACTTTTTTCTCGCATTCTGCTTTACTCTTAATACATAAATCAATCCTGCTAAGGAATGTAAATGGCATTTCATCAATAAGAAAGGTAAATAACGTGGCTTCAATGAAGTTTTCAAAGAAAGATCCTGATAAGCTTCCTTAAAAATAGGAACATTAAGCACACGCTTCATATTTTCTACTTTTTCCTTATAGCTTGATTGATTCGATAAAGCATAATTCTCTCGTACCATTATAACATTAAAATGCATCAAGACATATGATGAAAACGCCTTCCTGATAGACAAGGATGCATCATTGATCGCATTCTTGCTTTCATTCATTGCTTCAATGTAGCCCTCTGTCTTTCTTCCATCATAGCTTCTCATAACTGAAGTATCATCTAGTGAATAATGATAGACATTACGTGAAGAAAAATAGATGCTTTTACAATGAAGAACATAACGCAAAGTAAAATCTCCATCTTCAGCTACACGTAAATGCGACGCAAAACGCAATTGATATCTTTCAATGATATCTCTCCTCATAAGAAGACCCCATACAGCCATACATTTAGTAGGATTCTCTAACATCATGATTGTAGCACTTTCTATATCAGTATTATTTTCTTGCCACAATCCTAGATCGACACGATGAGATCCAACTTCATAGCTCATGACAATCAGATCTTCATCTCTTTCCTCATAGCTGTTTAATACATAATCATCCGCATCCACAAAAGCAATCCATTCACCTCTCGCATGATCCAATCCCATATTTCTCGCATTGGATACACCCTTTTCTGACTGAAAGACGCGAACCTTATCCAATGAATTTGCCAATTCGTAAGTCTGATCTGTAGATCCATTTTCTACAATGATAATTTCATAGTTTTCATGGTGTGAACGAATACTTTCCACACATCTCTTTAGACTCTTTTCTGCATTATAGGCAGGAATAATAAAAGATATCATGATAGGACCTCCTTATCTCACATATATTACTTGAAATATGTATGTATTTCAAGATTTACAAATAAAGGGAAATGAATACACATTTCCCTTATTCCTAGTCTAATTCTTTTTTCACACAGTTAAGTGCAACTGCAATTGTATCATCCATATCGAAGTACTTGTACATACCAAGTCTACCACCAAAGATGACATGTCCTTCTTCATCAGCCAATGCTTTATATTTAGCATAAAGACTATTGTTTTTCTCATTGTTCATAGCGTAGTAAGGTTCATCCCCTCTAGACCATGATGCAGGATATTCTCTAGTGATAACTGTACGTGGCTGTGTACCGTATTCAAAATGTTTATGTTCAATGATTCTTGTATAAGGTACTTCATATTCAGTGTAGTTTACAACCGCATTACCCTGATAGTTTTCTTCATCCAATACTTCAGTTTCAAAACGTAATGAACGATATTCCAATTCACCAAACTTGTAGTCGTAATACTGATCAATCATACCTGTATAGATAATCTTATCTGCAATGTTTTCTAATTCTTCACGATTTTCTAAGAAGTCTGTATTTAATCTGACTTCAATGCCTTCTAGCATCTTTTCGATAATCTGTGTATATCCACCTTTAGGGATTCCCTGATAATCATCATTGAAGTAGTTGTTGTCGTAAGTTAATCTTACTGGAAGTCTCTTAATGATAAATGAAGGAAGTTCTGTACAAAGCTTACCCCATTGTTTTTGAGTATAGCCTTTAATTAATTTTTCATAAATATCTGTACCAATTAAGCTGATTGCCTGTTCTTCAAGGTTCTTTGGTTCAGTGATGCCGGCTTCTTTCTTCTGTTCTTCAATCTTAGCCATAGCTTCTTTTGGTGTTCTGATTCCCCAAAGCTTGCTGAAGGTATTCATGTTGAATGGAAGATTGTAGACTTCATCCTTGTAGAATGCCACTGGGGAATTTGTATATCTATTGAATTCCGCAAACTGCTGAATATAATCCCATACTTCCTTGTTGCTTGTATGGAAGATATGTGCACCATATTTATGAACATTGATGCCTTCTACATTTTCTGTATAGATGTTTCCTGCTACATGATCTCTTTTATCAATAACAAGAACCTTCTTGCCTCTCTTGTTTGCTTCATAAGCAAAGATGGAACCAAATAGACCTGTTCCTACTACCAAATAATCATACTGTGCCATATTATTTCTCCTTTAAAAACTTTCTCCGTATTTTTTATGAAAGAACTTTGCTTTCAAGAAATCAGTTCCTTTTTTGATCTTATTGATCTTTTCCATATAGACAAAAGGAACTTCCTTATAACTATATTGATTCTTTTCAATCCACACATCCAATAATAATTCCGAGATTCTTCCTGGGAATCTTGCATGGAAGCTGTTGTATTCTTCATCTTGGAATGCATCATATAATTCAAAAAGAATATCAAAGAGCCATGTGCAATAAGCATCATACTTCTCTTTGCTCATGATGAACATATTAAATGCATGCATACCCTTTTCTTTCATATGATGATCAAATGACTGCAAGTACTGCGGATACTTTCTCGCAATAATCTTTCTTGTCTCATCCAATGGTTCTGGATAGAGCGTATGGACATAGTGATCATAGATTGTTTCAATATAATAGTTTCTTTTTTTTGTCACTAATATATCTGTATCTTTTAGATAGTCTTCAGCTTCTTTTTGTGTAAGTACACAATCAAATGGATCTTTTGTTTTCTTTTCTCCTCTAAAATGACGACGATAGTGTGCTAATCCCTTATAAGATGCATCACAGTTTTTCCATCCCCAGTAGAGTCCAGTCAATTCACAGAAAGCATAATTGAGATAGGAAATATTGTCTCCTTCATCATCTCTTTGAAAACCGATGCTTTCTTTGCCACTAGCGCCTACATGAAGAGGAAGATACATCTCATCATTTGGCATTCTATAGCGCTTATGTGTCGCTACGAAAACCTTTATCATAAACAGCCCTCCTTACATGGCTCCTGTTCCATGAATAATACTACGAACGGTCTTATAGACAATGACAATATCAAGCCACAATGACCAGTTCTTATAATAATAGACATCTAATTTGCATCTTCCTTCAAAAGAAAGATTGCTGCGGCCATTGGCCTGCCACATACCAGTAATACCTGGCTTAACTTCAATAATATTGGAATAATAATATCCCATATCCTGCTTTTCACGAGGAAGGTATGGTCTTGGTCCTACCAATGCCATATCTCCAAGCAGAACATTAAAGAACTGTGGAAATTCATCAAGTGATGATTTTCTAAGAAAATGTCCTACCTTAGTAATACGAGGATCATTTTCTAGTTTCTTATTCTTTAAATATTCCTCTCTGATTTTAGGATCATCTCTCATAAGTTCTTCTAGCTTCTCTTCCGCATTAGGAATCATGCTTCTAAACTTATAGATTGTAATCTCTTTGCCATGATGACCAATTCTTGTCTGCTTAAAGAAAATAGAATCATGATCACCATTCTTTAGACAGATGATCTTCACAAAAATAGCTAAAAAGACAGTTAATATTGATCCAATTAATCCAAAGATAATATCAAAGAAACGTTTAAGGATTGTATCAAACACACTCATCTTATCTCTAGAAGTAGAAATAAGCAGAATCCCATCGAAATCCTGAACCTGTGAAGAGAAATTCATTGTATTATTATCTCTTGGCATATATTTAACAGATTCTACAAGATCTCCTACTGTAGACATGATTGTATCATATCCTTCTTCTGTAATGCTGTTTTCTACAATTACAACCTGTTGGATATCATTGTCCTTAATGACATCTATAACATCCTTATACTTAAAGACCTTAAAACGATCTTTTGGTATTCTTTCTTCTTCAATAACATTAGGGAAAGCCTGCTTAAATACATCTGGATCATTAAGATCCACGAAACCTAGCACTTCAGTAATCGCAAAGCGGTTATTATTGGCAATTCTCGCATAACGCAATGAATCACTGCTTGTTCCCATAACCAATGTCTTTGTCTTAAGCTGATGTCTTAAAACAATACGCAATGTTCTAGACAAGAAGATACATGCGACAAACATAACCATTGCCAGAAAGACAATGTAACGTCTTTTATCCTGATGAATCCCCTGAGGAATAACAACGATAAAAGTTAAGATGTAAACAAGACATGCCTTAAACACATTCTTGATTTCTTCCCACACCAATGTATCTTCAATAGAATAATGTCCAAAGATGAACATATATACTATAAATAATCCTAATGTCTGTCTAAATAGTCCGACATTGATATCAAATAAGTTAAAGAAGAAATAATAGATTAATATTTCGAATACAATTAATAATAACGAAAGTATTTTTCTACTCATATGATTTTCCTTTCAAAAAAGCCGAGACTTCACATTCCCACACATTATAACATAAAAGAGTTTATATGAATATAAAACCTTCATCTTACAGGCTTGAAAATCCTCTATATCTTTTATCATAAATAAAAAAGAGGCTGTAACGAAATAAAATACAGTAAAAAAAGTGGCGTACTCACTATTTAGTGAGTGCAGCCACTTTTTTGGTATAATTAGGTTATGAGTTACAAGAATATAAAAGAACCTAATTACAGTAATTATTATAACCTATATCAGATGTGTTTGCCACTTAATCTTGAATATGTTCTTGATGAAGATGATGAACTGTTCTCGTTCCTGAAAGCGATAGGAGGAATTGATTTTTCAAGGTACATGAAAAAGAACGAGACCAGAGGACGTAAAGGACATGATAACTTCAGGATGCTTAAGGCTATTCTTTTTGCCTACATGCAG
>NZ_JNKN01000014.1 GCF_000702065.1 Kandleria vitulina DSM 20405
AAATCCACTTGTAAAGAACCTCTCTGTTAGAGAATGGGAGTGCCCTAAATGCCACACAAGGCACGATAGAGACACTAATGCGAGTATAAATATCTTGAACAAAGGGCTTTCGGTAGCCTAACATATAAAAATACCGTAGGACATACGGAAATTTACGCTTGTGGACATTGTGTAAGACGAGCCGACAAGGTGACTTGTTAGGAACGCAGTAGTGGTTGAAGCAAGAATCCCACGACTTTAGTCGTGTGGAGTGTCAAATGTCATGTAATTTAGACCACGCTCTGTACAATAAGTTAAACTCTACGGATGATGAAAAAGAAGAGGATGCTTATCAATTCGCAAAGAAGTATTCTAAGAATATTCCCGCATTTATAAAGTTTATACAAGAGTCAGATTTTGTAGTGAAATCAGACTATAGAGAATCATGGGACTACATTCAGAAAGATTTACATTCATTAGAGAGACATACAAATTTTGGATTATGTTTTCCGGATGATTATCAAGACTAATAAAGATATGACAGTCTAAGACTGCCATGTTTTTATTTTTAATTCGATAAATATATTAAATTTCATAATAATTTATATTAAACTATATATAATAGAAAAATATTATGAAAGGATAATGTTACAAAGAGAAAGTCTTTTAGTTTTGTTGGCTATTTGTAACAACTAAAAAAGTATAATGCACATGTTAATTAAAATCCCTATTGTGGATGTTTTCATCTATTTTATTTTCGTAATGATATTTGTTACTGCTATTCATTTCTATCGTAAGAAGAAAGGGAAAGCAAAGTATTCACTATTTACTAAAGCAATTCTGACTTTCTATTTTCTTTTATTGATTGATACCGCTATTCTTGGCTTTGAAGTTGCAACAGGAGAGATGTTACAAGAAATAATCAAAGAGAGTAGGGGATATTCATTTTTCCAATTCATACCTTTTTATTCAATCAAAACAGCATTTATTGAACCGCAATTGTGGGAATTTGCGGTTATTCAGAATGTTGGAAACATTCTTTTACTATTCCCGCTTGCCTATAGCATGAGAATATTAAAAGATATGTCCGCAAAAAAAGTATTTATAACTTGTCTTATTGTTGATATAGGAATAGAATTCATACAAATGATGACAAATATTATCACAAGAATACCAAGTCATATGGTAGACATTGATGATATCATCTTAAATATGACAGGTGTTGTATTGGCATTATTAGTAGCTAAAGTAACCTATAAATTTAAAGATTATTTCTTAGATATACTATTTGTTTATCCAGATCAAAGAAATACAACTCATGGAAAAATCAGCAAAAGATCTCAGATATTCTTAACAATGCTTATCATCTATTGTGGTTATCTTTTTATTGCGTGGGTTATAAGTATAATGGATTTTATATCTAAACCTTTCTTGTTGATGGTCTTATTAGCATTTACAATCATTATCATTCTTTATTTCTTGATATTTATTGCACCTCAATTTTTTTCTTCAAAACAAAAAATTAAAGTGAAATAGCACTATTTTTTATTTTCAATTCGATAAATATATCAAATTTTATAATTATATATTATAATAGATATATATAATAAAAAAATATTGGGAAAGGAGCATGTTACAAAGAGAAAGTATTTTAGGTTTTTGTTAGCTATTTGTAACAACTAAGAAAAACTATTATGTACAGATTAATTGGAATTTCATCGATTGAAGGTATTTTTAACTGTTATGTTTTTTTGATGATAATCGTCACTGCTATTCATTTCTATCGCAAGAAGAAAGGAATAGCAAAGTATTCACTATTTACTAAAGCAATTATGACTTATTATTTTCTTATCTTGTTTAATACTGCAATTTTTGGCTTTAAAGTTGCAACAGGAGAGATGTTACAAGATATAATCAAAGAGAGTAGGGGATATTCATTTTTTCAATTCATACCATTCTTTTCAATAAGATCAACGTATGAAGGAGCAGGGACATGGGAATATCCAACTATTCAGATTATAGGAAGTATTCTTTTATTATTCCCGCTTGCCTATAGCATGAGAATATTAAAAGATATGTCCGCAAAAAAAGTATTTATTACTTGTCTTATTATTAATGTAGGAATTGAATTCATACAAATGATGACAAATATTATCACAAGAATACCAAGTCATTGGGTAAACATTGATGATATCATCTTAAACATGACAGGCGTTGTATTGGCATTATTAGTAGCTAAAGTAACCTATAAATTTAAAGATTATTTCTTAGATATACTATTTGTTTATCCAGATCATCAAAATATAACTCATGGAAAAATTAGCAAAAGATCTCAGGAAATCCTAGCTATGCTTATTCTCTATTTTGGCTATATTCTTATTGCATGGGTTGTAAGTATAATGGAATTTAAATATGAATATTTCTTGAATATTTTATTGTTCGTATTTACGATCGGTATCGTTGTTTATTTCATGATATATATGGTACTTCCATTCATTTCTTCAAAACTAAAGATCAAACACCAATAAGATGTGGCAGTCACAGACTGCTACATCTTTTATTGTATGAGACAATGATGTCTCATGCTATAATGCGTGTAATATGTCCTGTTTTTGTTATTGAGAAATAGATAAAGTATAAGCGAAAGGAGATAAACAATGGATCAAAAAAAGATTGGTTTTTTTTAAAGATATAATAAATAAAGAAGGAGATGAAATAGATGAATCAGATAGAACGCTTGCAAGAAGAAAATAGAAAATTAAAAAGAGAAAATGAGAAATATAAAAGAATACTTATAGAACATAATCTTATTAATACAGAAGAAATTCCATTCTATCATAAAGAAGATAAACTAAGAATCTATAAAAATCTCTTTAAAGGAAGAGAAGATGTTTATGCTTTAAACTATAAAGAAACATTTTTTCCAGCCTGCAAAAATAGAATAAGCGGTAGATTATGTAAAAGAAAAAAGAATGGCAGCAAGTGGTGTCGTAAATGTAGTAATCAAAATTTTTCATCATTAACAGATTTCGTTCTATTGGATCATATATCAACATCTCATAAAAGAATAGGCTTGTATCCATTGTTGAAGGATAATACTTGTTTCCTCCTTGCCATTGACTTTGATGAAGACGATTGGTTCAGTGCCATGCTTTCAGTCTATCGACTGGCCAAACGCTATGGTATCGATAGCGCCATGGAGCGTTCGTTTTCTGGTAATGGTGGGCATCTATGGTTTTTCTTTCAAGAACCGATCCCCGCATATATGGCTAGAATGTTTGGACGTACTCTTCTTAATGAAGCGATGAGGATTAATAAAGATATCACTTATGAATCATATGATCGCTTATTTCCTGCTCAGGATACAATGCCCGAGGGAGGGTTTGGAAATCTTATTGCCTTGCCTTTTGCATTTGATGCTCTCATGAAAGGTAATGCTGTTTTTATTAACGAATATAATCAGAAGATTACTAAACAATTCTACTATTTAAGTACAATCAAAAAAATATTTACAAAGACTATTGAGAACTATATTAATCAAAACAAAGAAATGACCTTAGAAAATCTTGATATCGATACAAATAATCTTAATACAATACATATCAAGAGAACAGGTATTCTCAAAATAGAAAAGAAAGGACTTAGTTCTCATACAATTCAATTTTTAAGAAAAATATCTTCTATGTGGAACCCTGAATACTTTAGAAAACAAAGAAATCATGAACCTTTGTGGAAAGGAAATGGAGTTAGTGCCATTCTTAGTGAGTATGAAGAAACTGAAAATTATATTTATCTTCCAAGAGCGTTAGATGAAATTATAGAAGAACATACAAATATTATTTATGATGATCATATCTCTATAGGACATCCTATTGACGTTTCTTTTATTGGAAAACTTTATTCCTATCAACAAGAAGCCATCACGAATGCTTTGAAGCATTCTATAGGCGTTATTAAAGCGCCTACTGGGTCTGGTAAGACCGTGATGGCATTAAACATCGTTGCTCAACTAAAAGTTTCTACATTGATAATTTTAGGTAATACAGAACTTGCCAAACAATGGAAAAAGAGAATCAATGACTTCCTTGATTATCCTGATAAAGACAAAAAAAGAAATCAGTTTATTGGAGAATATTCCGGATCAAAAAAGAAAATGTTTGGCAATATTGATATTGCTTTAGTGCAATCATTAAGTCATTTAAAAGACAAAGAGATATTTGAAAGATATGGATTAGTCATAATTGATGAAGGACATCATAGTGCAAGTACGACATACAGAGAAACATTAAAGAATATTCCTGCAAAAAACATTTATTCCTTTACCGCAACACCTGAAAGACAAGATGGACTAGATAAAATTGTAAGCATGTATCTAGGAAGAATCGTAAGCGAAGTACCGTTTGAAGTCATTAAAACATTAAGGCATTTCAAACAGATTCTCATTCCTAGATATACCACATTTACTTATCTCGATGAAGATCATGACTTTACTAATATTGTAAAAAAACTAGTAAACAATCAAAAAAGAAACAATGAAATTATTCAAGATGTTATCCATGAATACAATAAATCAAGAAATATCATTGTATTATCAGATCGTATTGAACACTTGGATTACCTTTATGAACGGATAAAACATATTACAATAAATTCATTCTTATTAACAGGTAAAACAAAAGTAAGAGAGAAAAATAGAATCATCGAAACAGTTAATCGATTAAAAGATGAAAACTATATTCTTCTTGCTTCCTACAAGTTGATAGGAGAAGGATTTGATCTACCAAGTCTAGAAACAATGTTCATGGCGTCTCCATTCTCATGGAAAGGGAGAACAAGTCAGTATATAGGTAGACTTCATCGTAATCATGAAGGAAAAGAAGTCATTAAAGTCTATGACTATGTAGATCGACATGTAGAAATGTTAAAACGAATGTATCAGAATAGATTAAAGGTCTATAGAAGTGAAGGATATGATATTCAAATTAACAATAATAAAATCATTTCACTTGAACGTTATCTTTATGAATATGAAGAATATCAGAAAAACATGATCAATAATATATGTGCTGCTCATAATGAAATCGTCATTTCTTGTAATACTATCTATCTTTCCAGAATTAAATCATACTATAAAATGATAGAAGGGTTGGTTATGAAAGGAATTCATGTTCACCTTTTTACTGATATAGAACTAACAAAAGAAATTATTTCATATTTACACTCACTAGGAGTTCATTTAAGACATACATTACATCCATCCAATCTAGTCATTATAGATAAAAAGATAATTTGGCTAAGCAATAGTTCGTTCTTTGGATACCAGGATAAACTTGAACTTGCTTATAAACTTAACGATCCATCATTTGCGGAAGAACTACTAAGTAATTTGATTACATCAAATGTTTAGAAAAATACTTTGATTTCTATAAATAGTTATGAACTTAAATTATTAGCTTTATTAGACAATATTTACTCTCTCTAGTAAACTAATGTATAAGGCGAAAGGAGAAAAGTATGGATTGGAAAAAACTATTTGCTCCTCAGATTCTAGGGAGAGGTTATGATTATTATTTAAAAGGTCGTGTAAATAATTTGGAAATATCTGATGATCAAATTTCTTCTACTGTTATAGGAGAAAATGTTTATAAAGTTAATATTTATTTAGATAATAATAAAATAAAAGATATGGAATGTAACTGTCCATATGCCAAAAGAGGTTATAACTGTAAACACATGGCAGCAGTCTTATTTCACTATAGCAAAGGCCATTTGAAAGAAGACAATTATAATGATATACGCAAGTATCTTGATGAAGTAGATGACCATACAATAAAAGATTACCTTGCACAAATACTACTAAATGATTCCAGACTACAAAATAATTTTTATATTCTAACAGGATATTATGAAAAACATATAAGTATAAAGCCATATATAGAACGCTTTAATGAAGTGTTTGAACATTATTCTAGTTATGATGATCAAATTCAAGATTATTACATGCCAGAATTCGTTGAGGAAACAGAATTCACTGTTGATGATGCTTTCAAATTAATAGAGTATAAACATTATGATGAAGCTTTCTCTTTTATAAAATACATATATGAAAAAATATATGCGATTATTTTTAGAGATGATACTGACTTCTTTATATATGATGAGTTATTAGAATATCTTGAAAAAATCATCGAAGTTGCGGATGAAGATCTAAAAGATAGTATATTTACATGGGCAATTCAAGAATTAGATGATGCACGTGATGAAGCAGAAGATTTTCTATATGATATAGTATTTAATAATTTCTATGAAGATGAATATCTTTATAGAAAAGCTGAATTTCTTAAACAAAAGGTCGCAACATTTCCACCAGCATTAAATCGTTTTCATTCTAACTTTTTATATTATCTTAAATGGACTATTACCTATATACATATTATTGAAGAATGCCATGTCTCAATAGATGAGATTGAAAAGTTCTGTAGAACATATTGGGATATTAAGAAAATAAGAGATGAATTCCTTCACTATTGTAAAGAGTTAAAGGTTTATGACCATTTACTGCCATTATTAGATGAATGTATGAACTTAGAAAAAGATGATAAATTAAGTTTAATAGAATATAGTGATATGAAAAAAGAAATCTTCTTATCACAATCTAACAAAGAAGCTTATAAGAAAGAATTATATGATCTTATTACGAAATATACTGCCGGAGATATTAGGTATTATAAGGAATTAAAGAATCAGTATTCTCCTGAAGAGTGGATAGATATAAGAGAAGATATATTCTTAGATCTTCATGATTATTCAGGAATAGCACATCTATACGCAGAAGAGAAACTGTATGAACGTCTTATCAAGGTTATTAAAGATTCAGAAGATTTTTCTCTTATTAATGAATATGCATCAATCTTACAGAAGAATTATCATGATGAAGTTATGAACATATATGAAGATACATTAAACCGTATGGCTTATCTAGTACGAGGTAGAGATCGATATGTGGAATTAATAGAACAACTTGAAAGACTAAAGACATTAGATCAAAGTGAAGATACAGTTATGAGAATTATTGCGAGCTGGAAACAGATGTACAAAAATAGAAAAGCTATGATGGAAGAATTAAATAAATTCAGTATGAGATAAAACGTGACAGTCATAAGACTGTCACGTTTACTTTAAATGGTACAAGAAGCATCAAATTGCTTATTATATAATTAGTAGAATAGAAAATAGAATGCAAGCCTATTAATCTATGACATATAAAACTCCTTTTTTGTAAAGTCTTTAATTATCTAAAGATAAAAACAGATGGTGTAAGGATGTGATAGTAGTTTCCATCGTATACAAGAATTATTTTTTATTGCTTTATAAATAAGCTTTCTTATTGTTTTAGATAACTATCCTTAGATCTTCTTGTAGTATCAAATCTTTCAGAATGTTGGAAACATTCTTTTTTTATTCCCGCTTGCCTATAGCATGAGAATATTAAAAGATATGTCCGTGAAAAAAGTATTTATAACTTGTCTTATTATTGATATAGGAATAGAATTCACACAAATGATGACAAATATTATCACAAGAATACCAAGTCATATGGTAGACATTGATGATATCATCTTAAACATGACAGGCGTTTTATTGGCATTATTAGTAGCTAAAGTAACCTATAAATTTAAAGATTATTTTTTAGATATACTATTTGTTTATCCAGATCAAAGAAATACAACTCATGGAAAAATTAGCAAAAGATCTCAGGAAATCCTAGCTATGCTTATTCTCTATTTTGGCTATATTCTTATTGCATGGGTTGTAAGTATAATGGAATTTAAATATGAATATTTCTTGAATATTTTATTGTTCGTATTTACGATCGGTATCGTTGTTTATTTCATGATATATATGGTACTTCCATTCATTTCTTCAAAACTAAAGATCAAACACCAATAAGATGTGGCAGTCACAGACTGCTACATCTTTTATTGTATGAGACAATGATGTCTCATGCTATAATGCGTGTAATATGTCCTGTTATTGTTATTGAGAAATAGATAAAGTATAAGCGAAAGGAGATAAACAATGGATCAAAAAAAGATTGGGTTATTTTTAAAGACTTTAAGAAAAGAAAAATCACTTACACAAGAAGAGCTTGCTTGTCAGGTAGGTGTTTCTCGTCGCAGTGTTTCTCGCTGGGAAACAGGAAACAATATGCCAGATTTAGATATTCTTTTAGAGTTAGCTGATTTTTATGAAGTGGATATTCGTGAACTTTTGGATGGTGAAAGGAGAAGAGATCATATGAATAAAGAGACAGAGGAAACTGTTTTAAAGGTTGCGGATTATATGAATGAAGAAACAATAAAAAATATGAGACGTATTCATGTGTGGTTTATTTTAGCGTTAATACTTGATGTGTTTTATCTTATTTCACTATTTATTGAACCATCAGATCCAAGTCCAATATTTGAATTTGTTCAGGGATTTTGTGTAGGTGTCTCTATCGCCATGATTTTTATTGGTGTTCTTATTACCAACAATAAAGAAAATAAATTAATGAACTTCAAGAAACGTATTTTAATGAAATTGAAATCTCAATAAAGGACATGAAACATGTCCTTTTTTGCTTATTTGTATGTCATTAAAAACAATGAAATTAACGTGTAAATTACAATATTTATTTCTTTTTTAGATAAATTGAAATTACGTTGATATTCAAAGAATATTTTGTTATAGTGGGGACATTATGAAAAAGGAGAATGATCTATGAATAAAAAAATGTTTTTAGTTGTAGTTAGTTGTCTTTTGTTTTTAACGGCTTGTGGAAGTTCTTCTAGTAATTCCAAGAAGAAAAGTTCAAGCAGTACGACTGCCTCTAAGAGTGCAGATGATAAGTTTATTGTCAGTGGTTATAAGTTAGGTGTGATTCCAGAAATCCCAATTCCTGAGATTAAGGGCTTAGGATTGGTTGAAAGTACTGATGCGAAGATTACTCTTGATATGACAAAGTCTCTTTCTTCTGTTGAAGGTATTACTGTAACACCTGTACGAATTAAGAATGGACAGGTGACTTCTGGTAGTGCCACAGTACAGACAGGAGAAGATGGTGAAGGCCAGTATAGTGATGATGAGAAGTCAGTACAGACTGATGGCAGCGGTGCTGGTCAGTACACTGATGGAACAGTTACTATTCAAAGGGCACCAGATGGATCAGGTCAGTATTCTGATACAAAAAATAAAATCACTATGCAGGTGATCAGTGATGGTTCTGGCCAGTTCAATAATGAAAAAGATGGGATTTCTTTGCAGGTAACAAGTACTGGTGAGGGATCATACAAGAATGAAGAAAAGGATCAGTCAATTACAGTAGTAGGTGATAAGGCTATCTATAAGCATGGAGATATAGTTATCATGAATAATGGTGATGGAACAGGTTCTTATACTGATTCAAGTAAATCATTAATCATTAAAAATGATGGACAAGGAATAGCTACTATCACATTAGGAAGTGAAACAAAGAAAGTGAAGGCGGATCCTTTAGATGCATATGGCAAGCTTCCTAAGTTAAAGGTTGTTCCAGCCATTCCTGCAGTAGAAGCAAATTCTATTAAGATCACATTGGATGCAGGTGTACTTTTTGATGTAGATAAGTACAATATCCGCAAGGATGCTCAAAAAGTGCTGAATGATTTAGCTGGTATTTTAAAGAAGGCGGACATCAAATCTTTCCAGATTGATGGCCACACGGATTCAGATGCGAGCGAAGCACACAACCAGACATTATCTGAAAATAGAGCAAATTCTGTTAAGAAGTATTTAGCATCTCAAGGAGTAAGTGCAACAATTACGACAAAGGGATATGGTGAAAGCAAACCAATTGCTACTAACAAGACCGCTGCAGGAAAGCAGAAAAACCGTCGTGTAGAAATCACGATTCCAACAGTTTAATAGGCATTAAAAATACCAGCAAAATAATGCTGGTATTTTTAAATTCAAAGCTTATTTTTTAAGGTGCTCTGTTTTTTACGATAATACGACTTTCTGCATGTAAAATGGAAAATGATTGAAAAATCAGATATGGAGGAAAATGTATGGATAACAATCAGTTTAACTCTAACAATAATTCTAATGGTAGCTATAATGCTTCACAGGCAGGAAGCTACAATGCTAATTCTCAGCAGAACAATGCTTATCAGTATGATCAGCAGAATCCCTATAGCAATAATGGGGGAAATATTCCACCACAAGGCAATATGCCATTTTATAAGACTACCAAAGGCATTATTGCGATTGCTCTTTCATTAGTTCTTATACTTGGTTTAGTCTATTGGGGATTTAACAACTTCATTGGATATACAAGAATTGATCTTGCCAAGAATGTTTCATTAAAGTTATCAGGTGAATCTGGAACGGCAACTTTAAGTAGTTCCAATGTAAGAAATAATGTAGACTACGATAAATCAAATGAGAAATTAAAGACATTTGTCAATAGCATCAGATATTCAGTAAGCAAAAATATGGCCATTAAAAACGGTGATAAAGTCAAAGTCACAGTTGTATATAGTGAATCTCTTGCAAAAGAATGCAAAGTCAAAGTGACAAATGCAGAAAAAGAAATCACTATATCAGGCTTAGGTGAAAAATTTGAAGATGGCAGCAAGGTCTCTAGTACAATTGCGAATAAGATGAAAAGTGATGCGGATGAAAAAATGAAACAGATGGTCACTTTGATTGATAGTACAACATGGCAGGTTACACCAACATATCATTCCATGTATCTTCTAAAATCATCTACAGATAAAGATTACGTTGTGGCAGTATATGATTTAACATTATTGTATAAAGCTACAAACAGAAGTGTTCATTATTATGCCTATACCTACACTACAACAGGAGTGCATACAAACTATGAAAACACTTCAAAAGTATGGAATGGAAACACGTCAGTGCGTATTATTGGAAACAATCTTTATGGATATGGAAACTTCTTACAGACTACAGATCATATATTGATCTCTGATGCTTCTATGATTGAATCTAATATCACAAACTATTCACTCTTTAGAGGAAGAACAGTAAGTAAGATTAACGCTTAACGAAAAATACCGATTTATTCGGTATTTTTTTATTTATTTATATATTTTACTTGTATAAGACTGTCGCCATATAATGCCTTTTTATATTTTACTATTGTAAGACGTTAAGTATGTATAATATAGGTGATGATATATTATAATAAAGGAGATCATACATGGGAGTGATAAGAGGCATAATCAATAAATATCAAATGAGAAAAAGACCAATATCGTATTTACGCTCATTAGGAGCTCACATAGGAGAAGGCTGTGAAATCTATCCTTCCGCAAACTTTATGGAACCCTATTTAATAAGTTTAGGAAACAATGTGAGAATCAATGAGGGTGTTCAGTTTGTTACTCATGATGGTGGCGTATGGGTCATCAGAAATAAATATAGAAAATATAAGAATGTCGATCTCTTTGGAAAAATTAAAGTAGGTGACAATGTCCATATTGGTACCAATGCAGTTATTATGCCAGGGGTATCCATTGGAAACAACTGTATCATTGGTGTAGGATCCATTGTCACAAAAGACATTCCTGATGGCTCAATTGCAGTAGGCGTTCCTGCTCGTGTCATTGAAGATGTTAATGAATATCTAGATAAAAACAAAGAGAAATTCATTAATACAAAACAATTATCCAATGAAGACAAGAAAGATTATCTGATGGAACATCTGTAGATGTTCCATCTTTTTTATGCAAAAGTCACATTTTGATACATAAATTTTTGCTTCAAAAATAGTTCGGTTATAAGAAAGTCAAACAGTTTTAATATCAAAATACTTGTGTTATATATAAGTAAGAAACAGCTTTCATGCGTTTTTTTCATTTATTGCATGAAAATCTGGAAGGAGGAGTAAACAACTTAAAGATCATTCATCTGCAATATTAATAAAAAGAATAGGAGAAATATTTATGAATAAGAAGCTGAAAATTATTTTTGTTTCACTTATTGCGATATTGATGACTATTGGAAATGTGACAGCTGCTAAGGCCGCTGATGCAACAGAAAAGACTGATATTAAGATTACTGATTTTACCATTACAGATTACTATGAGAAAGAAAAAGATAGCTATGCCTACAATGAAACGCTAAGACTTCACTTGACTTGGGATGCAAGTGCTTATGGTGATGATCTCAAGGAAGGCGATTATTTTAATGTCACTCTTCCTGATAACTTCAAGTTCCCAGTAGGACATAGCGCTACACATTTTGATGTATTGTCACCAGATGGAGCAGTTGTCGCTAAGGCAGTTGTCAGTCCTGGAGAAAAGAATGGTGGAAGTGTGAAAGTGACTTTTACTGATTATGTAAATAATCATCAAAATATTAAAGGAACATTAAACCTTCAAGCGACTTTCTCTGATGTAACACATAATGAAGAAAACACATTTAAAGTATTGGTAGGTACTAACACTTATACAACCAATGTCAATGTCTCTGGACCAGTTGGTATTAATGATGAATTTGTAGCTAAATGGGGACAGGCCATCGATACAGATGAAAATGCAGTACAATGGATTGTGCGTATTAATCATATGAAAAACAATCTAGAAAATGTTGTTATTACAGATAGGCTGTCTGCAGATAATGATGATATCGGTAGTATGAAATACATACGAGATTCATTTAAGATGTGGGAAGTCACATACCATGAAAATGGTGGCGTTGTTGATTGGGGAGAGCCTATCTCATTAACCGATAGAGTTACATTTGAAAACAATGATACAGAGTTCACTATTAATCTAAAAGATCTCAACTTAGGAAACAAACAGTATCGTCTTGAATATAAGACAACTTATGAACCAGGTAAGAGACTTAGAAATAATGTGGAATTAGAAACTACTGAAAAGACAAAACATACAACTAGCTCATACAAGGATGCTTCATCTTCAGGTACAGGTCAGGGAGATCTTAACAATAAGATCAAGATTGTAAAAGTAGATGCGGATGATAATGAATCAAAATTAGCAGGGGCAAAATTCAAGCTTACACGTGTATCAGATGGCAAAGAATACGAATTTACAACTGATGCACAAGGTGAAGCAGTCTCTGAAAAGCTTGTCGCTGGTGAATATAAGATTAAAGAAATAACTGCGCCGGTAGGCTATGAACTTGATTCAAAGGAGTATAGTGTCACAGTAAAAGATGGAGAAGCTACTATTCAAACTGTTACCAATGTACCATTGAAAATCAATATTCCAGTAGAAAAGAAATGGATAGGCAAACAGGCAGATTCAATAACTGTACATTTGTATGCTGATGGAAAAGATACAGGAAAGACAGTCGTATTAAATGCGGATAATAACTGGAAAGATGAATTCAAGGATGTTCGTCAATATGATACATCAGGCAATGAAATTGAATACACAGTCAAGGAAGATAAGCTTGAAAACTATTCTTCAAAGGTAACAAAGGACAGCAACGGTGGATTCATCATCACGAACACAAACACTGAAACAATCGATATTCCAGTTACTAAGACATGGGTAGGAAAACCAACTGACTCTGTCACAGTGAAATTACTTGCAGATGGCAAGGATAGTGGAAAGACTTTGACACTTACTGAATCAGATAACTGGAAAGGTACTTTTGAGAAACTCAATAAGTATGATGAAAAAGATGGTCATGAAGTCAACTACACTATTGAAGAAGTAGAAATCAATGGCTATACAACAGGTATTTCTGGCAGTGCTGAAAATGGATTTACAATTACCAACACAATCTCAGGAAAGGTATCCATTCCAGTTACTAAGATATGGAAAGGTGAAGCAGCCAGTGAAGTACAGATTATACTTTATGCAAATGGAGAAGAAGTAGAAACTAAGACATTATCAAAAGATAATGATTGGCAGTATACCTTCAAAGATCTTGAAAAATATCAGGATGGAAAAGAAATCACTTATACAGTAGAAGAAAAAGAAGTAGCAGGATATACTTCATCAAAAACAGGAGATATTGAAAGTGGTATTATCTTCACTAATACAAAAACTGGAAAGACTATTGTAGAAGGTAAGAAAGTATGGAACGACAAAGATAACCAGAGCGGTAAACGACCAGAAGAAATTACGGTCAACTTACTCGCAAATGGAAAAGTTGTTCAAAGTGCAACTGTATCAGAAAAACTAAACTGGCAGTTCTCATTTGAAAATCTTGATAAGTATGATGAAGAAGGACAAGAAATCACTTATTCAGTTAATGAAGAAGAAGTAGAAGACTATTCTTCTAGAATAACTGGAGATACAAAAAATGGATTTACAATCACTAATACTTATCAAGGAGAAGAAACACCTACAAAAACAATAAAAGTTGTAAAAACAGGTGATGAAACAAAACTAATGAAATTAACTCTATCAGCAGTTCTCTCATTAGCAGTATTAATATTTATTGTCTTAATGAAATACACAATGAAATTCTAATCACATTAAGTAAAGTCCTTCACGAAAAGGGGGCATTCAATGCCAAAGGATTTAACCGGTGATCTTCTATTTCTACGTAGAAAATTACCAAATGAAAAAGAACTCATTGTCTTTTGCAAAATGCATGGTTTATCAACCATTGGTACAAAAGAAGATTTAGAAAAACGCATCGTCTATTATCTGAAGACAGGAAGACGTATAGATCCTATCATAGATGAAGAGCCAGATATAAGTGAAATCAACTTCAGTGAAAAGCTAGGAGAGAACTTTACACTAGAAGATAAGAACCGAGATTTCTTTAGAGAATATGTTGGTGAAAACTTTGATGAAGAGTTTATTAAATGGCTTGACGAAAATCCAGATAGTACCTATGAGGATGCATTGAATAAGTATTTAGAATTTAAGAAAAAACAATAATGTTTATAACTTGTAATCCACTTTAAAGGGATCAGTTAAACCTGATCCCTTTTCTCATAAAGCTTCTGGGCTATGTATGGAAGATATTCTTCACCGATACTGTTTCTATGTAATTCACGTGATACGGTAGATTTATCTCTATTTAAAATATTGGCTATTTCAGTAACAGTAAGACCTAATACATTATACATTCACGTTCAATTAGTGTAAGATGTTTATAGTGGCTCATAGAATAATCCTCCTTTATGATTTGTATTCCCAAGCACATTATAAAACGGATTTTCTATGAGTTACTTTTTTGTTGCACTTAGATTATAAATTCAAGAATCAAAAAGTAATGAAAAAATATTTTTTAAAACGCTTTCATTTACTATTGAAAAAAATAGTAAAATAGAGGTAAAATAAAGATATATTGAAATAGTTACTAAGGGGGTCATAAAAATGAAATATTTCAAAACAATTATATGTTTGTTTTTATCTCTTGCATTCCTAGCGACACCGGTAACAGCTGCTAATAGTATTCAAAGACGAGGAAGAGTTATTTCTGCTTATTCAAGAGGAAAGAAAATTACCGGTGATACTATTAGATTGAAAAATACTTTTACTGGGGTAGGAAATAATCTCGCGACAATCAAGGATATCAATTCGGGTGTACCTTTAACTAAAGTATTCTCTTCAAAGAAAATTAATAATACGACAAAGTATTCATTAGGACAGTTTAAATTATTAACAAGATTACAGGAAATCAGATCTGATAGTGGTAAGTTCTACACTGACATGATGATAACTTGGGAAGTTAATAATCTTATGTCTAAGAATGTCTACCTTCTTGTTTATGATAAAGTGACAGAAGAGTGGTCAATTGTTAAACCTGAATCTGTTGATTTAGCAAATAAAACAATTACTGCAAAATTTGCTCATATGTCCGTTGTTGGTGTTCTTTATGTTTCTTCAAATAAATCTGTTAATAATAATGTAAAAACAGGAGATGATACAAATGTTGTTATGTATATTCTCCTTGCTACTATTTCTCTTTTGGCTTTAATTTCCGTCTTTATCTTCCGTAAACATAGTAAACTTTAAAAAGTGGTTGATAAACCACTTTTTTAGTAGCTTCTAATCTTTAAACTCATTCAAAAATATATTTTTAATATGTAATTTAAACAATAGAATAATTTTTTTAGAATATACTGAATTATTAGATAAAAATATGTAAGTTTAGTACAATATGATTAAGAAAGATCATTACATTTGAGTTTTAGGAGAGGAGAAGAATTATGAAGAGATTGGTATCAATTGCAGTATGTTTTATTACAATAATATCTATAGCAATAACAAACATTAATGCAAAGACTACAACAGTATATTATGGATTCTATGGATCAGAAACGACTGTATTTAAGAAGAAAGGCAATAAGCTTACTGTAAAAGTCAGAAGTCCGATTGATTACTATAAGAAGAATCGTTTGTTTACAGGGAAGACTAAAGGTAAGAAAAAGACATTTAAGTTAAGTAAGAAAATCAAATATTATAGTGCTGAAGTAGATAATCATATGCGTCTATATAATCCAAAATCAGTAAAAAAAGGATCACTAAAAAAAATAAAAAACTCTATAAAAGATGCACAAAATGATTATGGTGAGTGCTATATCATTTTGGTTGTTAAGAACGGTGTAGCTACAAAAGTGGTTTGCTGTTTCTCATAAAAAGATAACACAAAAAAGATATGGGGTGGGCCCATATCTTTTTCGTGTTATTTTACTTTAACTGTTTTTATAGTTGACCAGTTTCCATTTACTTTACCATTAACACCACATACTTTAATCTGGTATTTCTTTTTTGATTTTAGTTTTTTGATAACCAATGATAATTTTTTAGTTGTTTTGTATTTCCAAGATTTTGATTTTTTTAGCTTATATGCAATTTTATATGTTTTTGCATTACTTGCTTTATTCCATGAAATAGTGATCTTCTTTTTACCGGCTGAAGTTTTTCTGATTGATATTTTTTCTACATGAATAGATGCTCTTTTTTTAGAAAATGAGATGACAGGAGAAGTTTTTAATTTAAATCTTACTTGAATTGCATTACTTGAATTAGATGACCAAGTTGTTGAATTAGTAAATTTATAATAATTAACAGCTTTCTTATTTTGATAAATATAACCAATGTACCATGCATAAGATCTAGGACTAGTATGGCTACTGTCACCACAACATTCATGAATACATTTTCCATAGTTCGTAGTACCAGGCCAATACAAATATACGTATTCGTGCCCATTATCTGTTCCTCTTTTAAAGACTGTCATGTTTGTAGAAATTTCATCACGATGATTAAATTTACTTGTTTTTTCATAGTTTGAATAAATTCCTTCAGTTGGCCCACACCAATGGAAATAATAAAATCCTACCTGGACTCTTGTTTCAGATGTAGTTAGCTTATTATCGCTTCTATATGTTCCACCACTATTTACATATTCAGTTTTTACTAGACCAGCATTAGTCCAATTAGCCCCTGGAGAACTCGTCGAGATTTTTTCTTCTTTATTTAAATACTCAATGGTATATTGATTTTTATTTACATAAGTTGGTAATACTGGAGCATATGTCCATCCATCAGATTTCTTTGTAGTTTTCGGATTAATGTATGTTGATGGAGCAGTAGCTGAGGTACAATTTCCCTGTTTATCATAGATGTAAATGTGAGTATTGTAGTTTCCATATTCATTTTTATGATCGGTAATATTTACTCTGTAACTGTATGTGTTGCCATTAACTGTTCCTCTTGCTGAAGTATTTGTCATCCAATTTGGTTGAATATCATCCTGAAAATTATAGCTTGTCCAAGTAGGAAATTGTACTCGATCAATTCCACTTCTATCAGTAGCTGTACAACTTACTGTATACCCTGATTCAGAAACATTACTTATTTTAATGTTTGATACCGTTGGATTTGTTCTATCAACATATGCAGATGGACTTCCTGGCTGATATGATGCAACATTTCCTGCATTATCATAAGCATAAATATGTGTAGAATAATATCCTTCTTCATTATTATGATCAGACGCCTTTACACGGAAAGTCCAAGTATTTCCGCTTTGAGAACCTCTTATTGATGTATTTGTAGACCAGTTAGAAGCTAAATCATCTTGACCTTTATAAACAGTCCAAGTTGGAAACTGAACTCTATTAATTTTATTGCCGCCTGTAACGGTACATGAAACCGTGTATCCGTCTCTAGATATAGCAGTAACTTTTACATTTGTTATAGAAGGTTTAGCTGTTGATCCTGAAGAGAAGTTAGGACGGATGACACCCCAATAAGGTGTATAATTATTTATATAGCTCGGGCTATTATATGCAAAAGTCTTTTTTTGTACTATTTGCACATTATTATAGTTTTGATGATAACTGATATTTGCAGATTCAGCAATTGCAACATGACCATATGATCCGCCTGGACCTGCTGAATAAACTAATATATCTCCCTTTTGTGGAACAGCACCTTTTATTCTTGACCAACCACTAGGTAATGCATTTGTTGCATAATCTTTTGCATTACCAGGAACACGTGAAACACCTAGAAAATCATAATAGTAACAAATTAAACTTACACATTGACCTGTGCCTACTTTTTGTCCAACCTTTGATTTCACCCAATTAATAGCCTCATCAGCAGTTTTAGAAGTTGCATGAACACTAATTATTTTTGAATTGAGAGTTATAGAGAATAACATCATTATAACTATAGATAATCTAAAAATCTTTCTTTTAATCATATAAAATCATCCTTTCTATAGTTATTATAACTATTAACAAAGTAGGGGAGCAAGAACTACCATATGGTTGCATAAAATTATTTGACTATTTTTTGACAATCGATCTATGCGAGAATTTCGAAAATCATTTAACTTATTTTTTAACTTATGTAAAGTATTATTCAAAGATTATTTTTTTCTAAAACACAATTTTAATGGAAAGAAACGTCATATTTAAGTAAAATAAAAATAGATAAGGGACATGGCATATTAAAAGATCAATAAGAAATGAGGGATAATATGAAAAGAAAACTATTAAAAGTAATGTCGGTTATTGTTTGTCTCTTTATGCTTTCAGTATGCGTTAATAATGTAGATGCTGCTTCTACAAGATATTATTCAGTATTGAATCAAGGTGTTAAGACATTTAAGAAGAGCGGACGCAAACTGACTGTTAAAACGAAAAAATATTATAAGATTGCCTACTATAAAAAAAATAATATGGCAAAAGTTAAATATGTCGGTTATTCAAAGAAGTTTAAGTTAAGTAAAAAGTGTAAGTATTATTGGGCTGCAATTGCAGGATATAATCGTTTATACGATAAGAAATACATGAAGAAGACGACTTTCTCAAATATTAAATCATCTATTATTAAAGCTAGACAGTACGATTCTTGGGAATTCAGAATTGTATTTGTAGTAAAGAATGGTGTAGTTACTAAAGTACTTGCAGTATCTGCATAAATTAAATTGCTTAAAACGGAGCTAATCCCCCCTTCCCAAGCTCTGTTTTAATATAATGATAAGCGGAACAGAAATGTTCTGCTTTTTTTTGGAAAAAATCGCAACTGTTTGGTAGCATTGTCAAAAAATGGTAAACTTTTATTAAGGGTAATAATTAAATTGATAATAAAAGGGAAGTGAATTATATGAAATGCTTAAAATGTGGAAAGACGTATGATGACAAATTAAACTTCTGTCCATTTTGTGGAGAAAAGTCTCATGTAGTACAAGATAATATTGAGATGGATAATAATTATGGTGGTACACTTAACCGTATTCTCAATATTATTTGCAGTAAAACTGTATTATCTGCTATTTGCGTAGTAGCTGGTGGATTATTAGCGTTGTCATTTATCAAAGTATCATCATTTCAATCATATCTTGAAACAGAAGAAATCTCAGAACCATTTAAAGTGTTAAAGGCAGCATCCAATAGCATTAGCTCTATACCAAGATATTTTGATTGGTCAAAATATTTAAGCATATATGTTTTTGTTGTTTCACTAGTTAATGCAATTAGAAAAAAAGAAATAGATTATATTGTGTTATCATCTTTAAGTGCACTGAATGCTTTTGTATTGATCATTAATTCAAAAACAGTCAGTATATTAAAGCAGATTATGAATCTTGATTTATCATCATTATATAGTTCTTTCTATTTCTTTTCTTCTAATGAGTCTGCTTATAGACTTTTAAAAAATCCAGATCGATTAGTACAAGGTATTCAAGGAGAAGCAGGTTTTGGAATACTTTTTCTTATTGCTGCTGTTCTTATGTTCATTTTCTATTTGAATCAGCCTCACAAGTATGAAAAGTTTAATTTTAAATATTTAGAGACTATTCAAAAGACAGTATCTAATAAATACGAAGATTTAAAAAGCGAACAAGCAAAGCTGAATAGTAAAGCTAGCTGTGCAAAGTGTGGTCGAACATTAGATGTGGATATGAAATTTTGCCCTTCATGTGGAGAACCAGTAACAATTGAAGAGCATAAAAACTATTGCAAAAAATGTGGTAAAGAGTTTGCAAAAGATATGAATTTTTGCCCATATTGTGGGCAAAAGGCAGAGAGGGTAAAGAAACTTGTAGATACACAAGCTATGAGAGAAGAACTCTTAAGAAGAAATGGTAAAAAGCTTTGTAAAAAATGTGATAAAGCATTTAATATAGAAATGAACTTTTGTCCATTTTGTGGTGAAAAGTATGAAATACAAAGTGAGAATAATACAATAAGGTTCGCTGGTGATAAGTTTAAGGAAAGTCCATTTTTTAAGAATTACTATGTGCAGTTATTTACTCAAGTTAAACTATTATCTAAAATCGGTATTATAGTAGGTGCACTATTATCGGGAACCCTTGTTTTGGTATTTGGAATCAGTAATGCTATGAGCACGGAATCTATTTCATCTACATTTGAAAGCATGAAAGCTTTTATTAATGTATGTAAGATTGTACCGGTTGTCTACTATATCTCTTTAATTGCATGTTGTTTTGTTTGTATTTTTGCGATTGTTAATTTACTTAAGGAAATAGAGATAAAGGTATTTATATTAGCTCTAGTGACAGGTATCAATTCACTGTTGCTTTTAGGAAGTATGAATACTATAAAATTAATATCAGGATTGTATTCATTAGATTTATCAGATGCAATGGAAGGTGATATTTCTTCATCTTTAGTTAACAGTGCTGGTAGATTTATACAAGATCCAGAGCAAGCGATGAAAGATTTAACAATTGCTTTCGGTTTTGGATTCATTCTTTTAGGCTATTGCATTTATCTACATATTCAATGTAAAAAGAATAATTCCCAATAAAAAAAGATCAATCAGTAGTTACTTTACTGATTGATCTTTTATAGTCTTATTTAGTCTTAACGGTCTTAGTTGAAGAGAATGCGCTACTACTCTTATTGTAGGCACGGATTTTTACTTGGTATTTCTTTTTCTTTTTTAAGTTTTTGATAGTATAAGCTGTCTTAGAACAACGTTTCTTAGACCATTTTTTCTTTCCAGTTAGTTTATACCAGACTTCATATTTTGCATTAGTGACTTTGTTCCATCTTGTACTAATAGATTTTTTCTTACCTTTTGCAAAACGCCAAACTACAGAATTGATTGTATAAGTCTGTGGAGATACTTTTTTTGGAACAACCGGTTTTGGTTTAGGGACACCTTTGACAACAGTGAAGTTAACCCAATTGCCCATTGTAAAGTTTTCTCCATGTTCAAAATTCACAGAGCAAATAAAAGCAGAATATTGTCCTTCAGGTAATGTAATAGAATAGTTAGTACTCTTGATATGATGTTCATATTTATAAAGATTCTTACCTAGATAAATACGTAAATCATAATGACCGGTATTCTTTGTAGCAGTCCAATTAAAGCGAGTTGGTTCATAACTTGTTCCTGCATTGACAGATAATGTCGATTTAGAAGGTGCTTCATGTAACGTTACAATAGGACAACCATAAACTTGATAGTTTCCAGCTTTATCATAAGCATAAATATGAGTGTAATAATTTCCACGTTCATTGTTATGAGCAGAAATATAAACAGTGAAACTATAAGTATTACCGTTCTTAGAACCACGTACACTTGTATTTGTCCACCAAGATGAAGCAAGATCATCCTGACCTTTATTTCCAGTCCAAGTAGGGAACTGTACGCGATCAATGCCTACGTTATCTGTTGCTGTACATGAAACAGTATAGCTTGAAGAAGTGATATTTGTAATTTTTACGTTAGAAATAACTGGCTTTGTAGTATCAGTATTATTGATAGAGTCATAATTGCTGGCACGTTTAAAATAGGAAATGTTAGCTTTATAATAATTTTTTTCAAATCCATTCCATCTTATTTCACAGTTTCTATGTGCACCATATCCACTTAGATTACATTCTACAACTCTGATTGCATTACCATTAATAGAATACACAATTGCTGAATGTCCAAAATTAAATCTTACGAAATCACCTACTCTAAGATTAGCGGTATCCGTTCTTTTACCGAGTTGTGAAACTCTTTGACCAAATACTCTATTGAATATTCTCTTTGCAAAACCATCACATTGCATACCACCATCAAAGTAGTTACAATCGTATTTTTGTGATGGGACATTGGACATCTTATGTGAATAGCAACAAGTTGTTGTAACAGAGTCTGCGTAGCTTTCATTCCTGTTTTTTACTAAAGCATCACCAGTATTGCTTGAGTTTGTAACCTTGTGATTCCAGAACCTTCCACTAGGATACGCTGATTTAAGACTTTCAAGTTTATTATAGACCCCCGAAGCAGCTTGAGAATTATTCACTTGATTCATTATTATTAGTGAGCATGTCATCACAATTGCTATAAAGAAGCTAAAAAATCTTCTTTTCATCATATTAATTCATCCCTTTCATACTTTCCTAAAGTCATTATAAACAAGAAAATCGCAGGTATTCAAGAACAACCATATGGTAGCAAAAAATATTTTGACTGTTTTTTGACAATGATAAAATATTTGAATTTCAATTATTTTTTTAAAAACACCGCAACTATTTGGTAGCACTGTCAAAAAATGGTAAACTTTTGTTAAGGGTACAAATATAAATTTAAGAAGGGAGAAATAATTATGCTAAAAAGGATAATTATTTGTTTTGTCTGTATATTTATGATGGGAGTAAGTATGACTAGTGTTCAGGCAAAACGTAATCATTGGAAGACTGAGTATATCAAATTTATTAATAAGATTGAAAATGAAAAACGTAAGACACATGCAACTGAAAAAATAAGATATTTATTATTAGATATTAATAAGGATTCAATCCCTGAATTATTTATCGAAAATGATGTTTGGCTTACAGATTATAGAAGAAGTGATATTGTGGTAACGAGTAATAATAAAAAAATCGATACCCTATATTTTAATTTGTTAATAAGTGATCTTAGATATATTCCAGGTAAGAATAAAATCTATAATCAATATTTTTATAAGTTCATTGGCTTTGATTACATTATTTCTGTAAAAAAAGGTAAGTTTAAAGTTACTGGCGGTATGTATCCATATAGTGAAGAAGCAACTTTAAAACATTATGAATGGAATAATAAAAAGGTCTCTAAGAAAACATATAAAAAGAAATTAAAAGCTGCATTTAATAAGAAAAAGAGTAGAAAGATTAGAGGAAAATTTGTTTCAGCAGCAAAGATTAAGAAGCGTATTAGAGCATATTAAGGAAGGTGTGTTTTATGAAGAAATATTTAATTGTGATTTTATCTATGTTAATGATGACGTTATCTATGAATAACGTGAATGCATTATCTTATAAATATAAAAAGATAGATTATACGTATCATTATCGCGGAAGAACTTTTACAAAATACTATACAAAAGTATTGGTAAAAGGACACTCAAAGAGAATTAAAAAGATCAGAGCATACTTAAAGAAAATTGATAAAAGAGATCAGACTAAAGTCAATAAATCAATGAGCAATGCTGAATTTAGACAAGACTCGTATGACTGGTGGGATAAAAGCAATGTTAGAGTTACAAAGAATACAAAGTCTATTTTCAGTATTTGTCGAACAAATGATTCTCACTTTGGAGGAGTAGCCAATAGGTATTACTATGGATATACATTTAATAAGAAAGGAAAATTATTAAAGCTTTTTGATGTTACAAAAGGGAAAAAAGCGTGTGTTTTAGTAAGTATTAAAAATGCTCTTCTCAAAGAGGGAATAAATGGTTCAAGTATAAGAAACTATATTAGTCATCCTAATAAGATTCAGTTTTATGTTAATGGTCATAAGGTTTATGTATGTATTGCATCATATGAAGTGGATCAGGGAACAAGACCAATCAAATTTGCTTTAAAGAGCAAGTATTAATTGTATATCAAGGAAATGAATATTATATTTTTTAATAAAAGAGAGGGTGATTTTTATGAAATGTGCGAAGTGTGGAAAGGAGTTTAATGGGTCTACTAATTTTTGCCCCTACTGCGGTAGTAAAGTAGAAAAGCAAAACAAGTCTATTAATAATGATCAGCAAAAGGAAACAAAAAAATTTTCGTTGGTGAGAGAGTTTAGCAATGTAAAGCAGCTATCAATATGTGGGATGATAGTAGGTGCTTTATTATTATTTATCATTGTCTATTTAAAAGGAATTAGTGGTTCCATTTCTTCTAACTCTCTTTCTGATAGTATGAGTAGTATTTCTTCAGCTATTCAATCATTAAAATTAATACCACCTTGTTATTACATAGCAATGGTACTTTGTCTTTATGTTTGTTTTTTTTCAATTATTAATACGAGAAAACATAAAGATATCAAGACTACAATATTAGCAGGATTAAGCGGTATTAATGTTTTATTGCTTATTATTAATTTTAAAACGATAAGCACAATTCAATCATTGCTATCGTTGGATTTATCAGATGTATTTAGTGGAAAAATATCATCAGGATTAGTCTCGGATGCCTATAATATCTTAAAAAATCCGGAAGAAACTGTAAATTCTCTTATTTTAGCATTAGGGTTTGGGGCTGTTATTCTCGCTTACTCTATTTATCTATTTGTTACTTATTATAAGAAAGAGCAACAAACATATGAGACTATTTCTTTGAATTCATTGAAGAAAACAAATGCCGCTAATAAAAAAGACACCCTTAGTTTTACAAGAAAACAAAAAACAATTGGTTGCTTAGTTATAGGATTATTATTGGCAATGGGTATTGGTTATTACATATGGGATGATTATTTAAATTATACCAATATTGATCTAGCTAAGAATATCAACTTGTCATATAAAGGAATATCTGGAGAAGCTTATATTGATGATGTGACTAATAATGTTGAATATGATAAAAGCAATAAGGAAATTGCTGATTTTGTTAATAGTATCGAGTATAACTATTCAAAAGATGAGAACTTGGAAAACGGAGACAGTGTTACTGTTACTACTGTTTACAATAAAGATACTGCTGATAAATTAAAGTTACATGTCACAAGTGCTTCAAAAGTGATTAAAGTTGAAAATCTTATTCATAGATTCAAAGAAGCAAAAGAAGTTCCAAAGGATACTATCGCACTAATTAAAGATAAGGCTTTAACATATCTAAAGAATGAGTATACAAATGATTACTATGAAACATATCGATTCTCATATTGTGGAACATACCTTGTGAAATATAACAAGAAAGATTCACTTGTAGCGGTATTTAAAGATAATCATACTTCAAAAGATTATTATGACACAGTAACGACTTCTACAGATTATTACTACTATGAAATCACGAATGTAAATTCTGATTTAAATAATGAAACATTTGGTAACTATTCTACATATAAGTCAATGCTGAAAGATAATGAAGATGAATACATTAAAAGAGATGATGATATAGCATCTTCTTTACATAATATTAATTCAGAAATTACGGAAGATGTTATCGAAGTAGATTAATAATAAAGGAGATGAAACAATGAAAAGAGTATTAAAAGTATTTGTAGCTATTTTAATGATATTTACTGTTTTAGTAACACAACAAAAGAAAACGTATGCACGTACATTTTATAGGGATGTTGCTTTTGTAAGGATTAAAGGTAATCGATTGTATTATAGAAAACTTGCAGAGTGTGTTTTGGATGGTTATGACGATGCAGATCGTGTGGGAATTGGAAAGACATATAGTTATAAGATCAATAAGAAAACGAAGTATTATATGAAATGTTTTTATAAAGGCAAATTTATAGAACGAATCTCTAAGAAAAAATTTTTAAAAAAAGTTTCTTTATATTTTAAACATAAAAAGAAAATTGGGTATGTGTATTGGTTAGATGGACATGAATTAAAAAAACAATTAAAAAGAACTGTTTATATGGATGAAAAAATATCTGTATATGTCAAAAATAAAACAATTATGAAAATAGGAATACTTCAAGCTGATTAATATATTAAATGAAATGAGGAATTAATATGAGATTTTGTCCAAATTGTGGTAAACCATTAATGGAAGGGTCAGTATTTTGTGGCCATTGTGGTTACAAATTACCTGAAGATCTATTAAATGATGACGATAATCACAAATCAGAAGAAAGCGTTATTGATGATAATCAAGAGATGGAAAAGAATTCTATCGAGGATGAAGATCAAGTCGATTTAGATAGTGCTGCATTAAACGATAAAGTTGAGTTAGACGAAGATCAAAAAGAAGATAATGATCAAGAGATAATTGAAGAAAATGATTTATCAGAAGCTATAGATGATAATGTTCAAAATGAAGATGAAAACTCAAATAAGAAATTTGAATTTGATGATACAAACGATTCAGTAGAGGAAGAAAATAAAGAAGAGACTATTTCTGAAGAGAATACTAATAATCATAGTTCTCCAGAAAGTTCTAAGCAAACGAAGAAAGCCTTACTGATAGCATTGTGCTTTGTATTAGCAGTAGGTGTATTTACAGGTGGCTTTTATTTTCTAAATAAAAAGAGTGACACTACTAAAACTAAATCTTCATCTTTAACATCAACTGTAAAAACAAAGAGTGATGATAAAATTCATATTACTTTATCTGCTGTTGAACCAGCATACACTGTAAATGAAAACAATGCTGATATTGATTATACAAAAACAAAATTTCATTGGCGTACGGATAGCGATGGTACAAAATCTCAAGAAATCATAAATAATATTAAAAATGAATACTTTAAGTATAGTAAATCTACAGGATTGAAAAATGGTGAAGAAGTTACTGTTACAATAAATATTGATGAAGATGATTATACTGTAACTGGACAAAAATCATTTGTAGTGAATTATGACACAAGTAAATATGAAGCAAGAGTGAATGGACAAACAGTAGATGAGAGAATTAGAGATGCTGATGGGTATGTATTTGAAAATAGTGATTCAGAATATTTAACTGCCTCACAGTTATCTTCAATTAAGACACCAACTCAATTAAGAATTGCTATTAATGAAATCTATGCAAGACATGGTTATTCATTTATTAAGAATCCTTCTATTCAAAGATATTTTGATGCGAAGAATTGGTATTATAAAGATGAATATCTATATGAAGATTCACAAATGGTATGGAATACATACGAAGATGCAAATTTGAAAACTTTAGCAAAATTGAGAAAAGGAAAGCTTAAGTATAATCCTTCTTCTGAGTTAAGTGTGTGATTATATTAAAATAGTGATAATTATGAAAAACATTTTGCAAAGCTAATGACGATAGTGTTAATCGTAATGCTTTTATTTGCATTGACATTAAGCAGTATTAATGCAAAAACAAAATCTGGTTATTATGTTGTTTATGTTTCTGCCTGTATGACCTTTAAGAAAAAGTTGTCTGTAAAAACAATAAAAGGATCTTCTATTGAATATTATAAGAAAAATAATCATCATACCATGAAATATATAGGTAGATTTAAAGTGTTTAAGATAAGTAAGAAGTGTAAGTATTATACAACTATTTCTGGGACTACTAAGCTTTATGATACAAAAAGGTTAGAAAAATTGACATTTACTGACATAAAAAATACTGTTTGATATGTGATAAAATATCTGGATTCTGGAGATTTTGTGGTTCTTTTCAAGGTAAAAAAGGATATGTTACAAAAATTATGATGGTTTATTCTTAAACAAAATATTAATTAATATTTTAGTGGGACACTATTAGTGTCTCACTATTTTAATATGATGAGACTGTAGTAAACATAAGCAAACAACAGCTTGCTGGTGGGAGGGATGAAGAAAAATAAATCATAAGACTATAAAACTACAATTATAAGAAAGGAAAATGGAAATATGAGAAAACTATCTTTAAAAATTGTCACAATGGCATTATGTATGATGATGTTATTTACATTAACTGCAAAAAACACAAATGCTAAAACAGCATCAGGATACTACTCCACTGATACTTCAGTTTGTACAACTTTCAAGAAAAAAGGAAGAAAGTTGTATGTTAAAAACGTAAAAGGAAGATCGATTGAGTATTGTAAGACAAATAATATTAATAGAATGAAAAAAGTCGGTAGATACAAAGTGTTTAAAGTAAGCAAGAAATGTAAATACTATTTAACATCAGTTTCTTCAGATGGAAGAAGATTATTTGATTCTACCTATACACAAAGAATCAAATATAAGAAGATCACAAGTACTATTAAAGATATCCGTAAGTCTGGAGATTGGAATTGTGGATTGATCGTAGTCGTTAAAAAAGGTTATGTTACTAAGATTATGATGATCTACTCATAAAAGAGCACTCAAAAGTGCTCTTTTATAGTTTTTAATGAAACACAAATAACATTATTATTTCAATTACTAATTGAAATAAAATTAAACACGATAGGTATTTATAATGTACGACCTATGAATCTTTTTCTATGATATAATTCTTACAAGGAAGTGAGATCATGGATATCATCTTAACAAAACAACAACATCTCTCCACCATAACACTCGTTAAAGCCAGCGTTGTCGACATGCCTGTCGACGCTATCGTAAATGCGGCTAACAGCACGCTGTTAGGAGGCGGGGGCGTAGACGGCGCGATTCATCGCGCAGCAGGCCCTCAGCTCTTAAAAGAATGTCGCAGCCTTCATGGCTGTGAGTGCGGAGAGGCTAAGATTACTTTTGCTTATAATATTAAAAATGCACACTATATTATTCATACTGTAGGTCCAATCTATTGTGGCAGTAGTGATGATGCACAGCTTTTAAGATCGTGCTATCTGAAAAGTTTAGATCTCGCCTTAGACAATAAATGTAAAAGCATTGCTTTTCCTGGCATTTCTACAGGTGTCTACGGCTATCCAATTGAAGAAGCTGCTCAGGTATCTTATCAAGCTGTCATGTCATGGATTGATGAACATAAAGATACAAAAATGTATATCTATTTCTGTGGCTTCAGAGATAAAGAAGTAGAAGCTTACAAGAAAATAATGACAATTTAATTTATGAAGGAGCACTCATGATTATGTGCTCCTTTAAAATAAAACTAGACATTTTTTATGCCTATATGAATAATAAAGCTTATTTTTTAGTATAGAGGTTCTATGGTTTCCTGTGATATATGTTAATATACGAGTAGTGAGAAAGCTGAATTGCTTTTTGTTGTATTATAATATTTTCATTGCTGGAGATTAAATATATACATATAAGATTTAGAAAGAATATCTCTCGAATCAGCACTTACGGAATGTAACTAAGATAAATAAAATATCATAGAATAAGAGGATAAATATGAATTATAGAAAAGCAACAATACAGGATCTTCCTAGTATATGTATACTAATTGAAGATGCAAAAACATTAATGAGAAAACAGGGTATATATCAATGGAATGAGTATTATCCACATAAGAATGATTTTGAAGAAGACATAAAGAATAATAATCTCTATCTAGCAGAAGAAGATGAACTACTCGCAGTTTATTCAATCAATGAAGAATGTGACGAAGACTATAATCAATTTAAATGGAGTACAGATCACTATTGTGTTCTTCATCGCTTATGTGTATCTCCTAATAGACAAGGAAAAGGGATTGGTAAAACAGTATTATCACAAATTGAAAAACAAGCAAAAGACATGGGCTATGATGCCATTAGATTAGATGTCTTTTCACTTAATCCTTATGCGAGACATCTTTATGAGAAGAACGGTTTTGTAAAAAGAGGTCATGCACATTGGCATATGGGTGAGTTTTATTTGATGGAGAAGATTTTGAAATAAAGTTTTATGTAATTATTTGAAACGCGAGGTGCTCTATTAATATGAAATTTTTTTCTATAAGTTATTTATTTGTACTTGACACTCCCCCTGCCTTCAGGCATGGGAAGTATCAAATATTTCAAATAAAACTCTTATTATTAAACTAAAAAAGCTTGAGCAATTAGGATATGTAGAATGTGATAAAAAAGGAAGAAGTTACCACTATAATGTGAATTTAGATGTTTTAGATGGATTAGCATAATGATACAATTGGATTCATACTCACGTTTCTTTATAATAAAAGAAGAGGTGAACATTATGCCATTTGACTATAAAAAAGAATATAAAGAATTCTACATGCCACAAAAAAAGCCAAGTATTGTAGAAGTACCACCAATGAATTATATTGCCGTAAGAGGAAAAGGAGATCCCAATAAAGAAGATGGAGAATATAAACAGTCCATTACGCTTCTTTATGGTGTAGCTTATACTTTAAAGATGAGCAAGAAGACAGATCATCAAATAGAAGGCTACTTTGATTATGTTGTTCCACCATTAGAAGGATTTTGGTGGCAGGAAAATATAAAAGGCATGGATTACAATAAAAAAGATCAATTGCAGTGGATCTCAGTGATACGTCTACCAGACTTTATTACTAAAGAAGATGTAGAGTGGGCCAAAGAGAGTGCCACTAAAAAGAAGAAAATGGATTTCTCAAAGGTAGAATTCTTTCACTATGAAGAAGGACTATGTGTTCAGTGCATGCACATAGGTTCCTATGATGATGAAGTTGCGACCGTATCATTGATGCATGAATTCATCAAAGATGAATATGTTTTAGACATAAATGATCAACGCAGACATCATGAAATCTATTTAAGCGATGCAAGAAGAGTCGCTGAAGAAAAACGCAAGACGGTTGTACGTCATCCAATAAAAAAATTAGACCAGTGAGAATCACTGGCCTTTTCTAAATATAAAAAGTATAATTAGTTATACAAATCATACTTTGGAGGGATAAATATGAAAAAGAATGGAAAATACGCATGGACTGCGACTGTAGGAGAAAAAGGACAGATTGTCATCCCTAAGCAGGCAAGAAATTTATTTCAGATTAAGCCAGGCGACACATTGTTGCTATTGGGAGATGAAGAGAAAGGCATTGCGATACCACCAAAAGGTGCTTTTGCGACACTGTTTGAAAAAGCATTTGAAGAAGGTGAAGGCTGATGAAGAACATTGCATTCTTCTGTATTCCAGCATTCGGACATACGAATCCCTTGTTGCCCATTGCTCGTGAACTTGTAGAACGTGGTCATCATGTAAGATTTTATTCATTTGATCTTTTTAAAGAAAAGATAGAAAGTACAAAAGCTACCTATATTTCATGTGATAGATTTCTATCTTCACTTACTAATAAACAAGAAAAGAAGCTAAAGAATATCTCTACTACTGAGATGACAATTCAATCTATTCATATCACAATAGAAATGGATTCTTTTCTAAATGAAGAATTCAAGAAAGAAAAGCCAGATCTGATCATAACCGATTCCGCATGTTTTTGGGGAAAGCTAAGTGCTATGAAATATAAGATCCCATACGTTGTTTCAACGACCACCTTTGCTTTCAATCAATTATCTAGCAGTTATATGAAACAATCATTTAAAGAAGTTGCTGATATCATATTTGGTTTGCCAAAAGTATCAAAGGAACTAAAAAAGCTAGAGCAGTATGGATACCATGTCAAAAATGCAATTTCATTAGTATCAAGTGATAATCATACAGATACCCTGGTCTATACTTCAAAATCATTTCAGCCATTTGCAGAAAGCTTTTCATCACATTATCAATTTGTAGGACCATCCTTGTTTGATCATTATACATTAGACAAACATCATGAAAGAGCTCTGATCTATATTTCAATGGGAACAATCATTAATGAGCGATTAGATTTTTATCAGAAATGTATTGATTGTCTTCAAGATGAAGATGTAGACATTATCATCTCAGTAGGAAACAATGTTCCTATTGAACAATTACATTTCAATAAAGAAAAAGTACATATTTATCCATCTGTTAATCAGTTGGAAGTCTTATCAAGAGCCAATCTGTTTATTACTCACTGTGGCATGAACAGTGTGTCTGAGAGTCTCTATATGGCAACACCGATGTTATTGTGTCCACAGACTGCAGAGCAGCGTGCTGTAGCAAGACGTACAAAAGAGATAGGAGCAGGCATTATGCTTGATGATGATATTCATTCTTCAGCTATGAAGATTTTACATAACCCACAATTTGTATCTTCAGCCATGCAATATAGACAAGACTTCATATCCTCAGGAGGCGTAAAGAAAGCAGTAGATTATATTGAAGGAGCGCCTTACAAGAAAGATGAAGTGGATCTTATCGAAGAATTAAACAAGTATAATAGGAAGACAAAGCTTATCTACTGGATGATTATTATTCTCTTGATTTTTCTTCTAAAAGGAAAATATGGCCTAATCATAGGCATTATTGCTTTTCTCTGTTCATTTCCAGTAAGAAAAAAGTTGCAAATGAGAAAATATGATAAAATGATAAAAAATTATTAAAAAAGGACACCGAGTTAAAATAAGATGAAAAGATCTCCATTTTATAAAAGATGGAGGTCTTTTTGTATTATAAACAAGCAAATATTTATTTTTTTAGTAAATTCCAATATCGATGCACAAAAAACTCAATTTATAGTTGACAGGAGGTAGTATACAGGTATAATGAGAGAAAATTAATGAGTGATAAATACTTATCACTTTAGGAGGGGGCATAAGCATGGACAAATCAATACCTGATATGTATGGAAGTCTCGTTTTCAACGACACGGTAATGAAGAAAAGATTACCAAGTGACGTTTACAAGGCTTTACATAAAACGACTAAGTATGGTGCATCTTTAGATATAGATGTTGCCAATACAGTAGCGGCAGCTATGAAGAACTGGGCTATTGAAAATGGGGCAACTCATTATACTCATTGGTTCCAGCCAATGACTGGTGTTACTGCTGAAAAACACGACTCATTTGTATCGCCAAGATCAAATGGAGAAATCATTATGGAATTCTCTGGAAAAGAACTTGTGAAAGGTGAACCTGACGCATCTTCATTCCCAAGTGGTGGTTTAAGAGCAACATTTGAAGCGAGAGGATATACTGCATGGGATCCATCTTCTCCAGCATTTATTAAAGATAAGTCTCTTTATATTCCAACAGCATTCTGCTCATATAGTGGAGAAGCTTTGGATAAGAAGACACCATTACTAAGAAGTATGGATGCCTTAAATGAACAGGCTGTAAAAGTGCTGCATTTATTAGGAAAGAAGGATGTAACACATATCGATACAACTATTGGTAGTGAACAGGAATACTTCCTTATTGATAAAGATCTTTACAAGAAAAGAAAGGATTTATTATTAACAGGAAGAACATTGCTTGGTGCACCTGCTCCTAAAGGACAGGAAATGGAAGATCATTACTTTGGTGTGTTAAAACCAAAAGTAGCAGCATTTATGCATGATCTTGATGAAGAGTTATGGAAACTTGGCGTACCAGCTAAAACAAAACACAACGAAGTGGCTCCCGCTCAGCATGAGCTAGCACCTGTGTTTGAAACAGCTAATATCGCCTGTGATCATAACCAGTTGACTATGGAAATCATGAAGAAAGTAGCAGATAAGCATCACTTCGCTTGCTTGTTACATGAAAAACCATTTGAAGGTGTCAATGGTTCAGGTAAACATGATAACTGGTCAATTGTAACGAACACAAAACTTAACTTGTTAGATCCAGGAGACGATCCATATCACAACATCACATTCCTAGTGTTCTTAATGGCTACAATTGCCGCTGTAGATAACTATCAGGATTTATTAAGAGTGTCTGTTGCCTCTGCTGGTAACGATCATCGTCTTGGTGCCAACGAAGCACCACCAGCAGTTGTCTCAATTTATGTAGGTGATGAACTTGCTAAAGTTCTACATTCTATCGATACAGAAACATTTGAAGGAACTACTGAAAAGACTGAAATGTCAATTGGTGCTACTGTTCTTCCAAACTTCGTAAAAGATACTACAGATAGAAACAGAACTTCTCCATTCGCATTTACTGGAAACAAATTCGAATTCAGAATGCCAGGTTCAGCATTATCAGTAGCTGATCCAAATATCATCTTAAACACTGCTGTTGCTTCAACTCTTGAAGATATCTATGAAACATTAAAAGATGTTAAAGAAGAAGATATGGAAGCAGAAATCTATAAGTTATTAAAGAAAACATTAGATGAACATAAACGTATCTTATTCAACGGTAACGGTTATACAGATGCATGGATTGAAGAAGCTGAAAAGAGAGGCTTATATAACTTAAAATCATTGCCTGATGCTGTACCTCAGCTAAAAGATCCAAAGAACGTAGATTTATTTACTAAATATCACATCTTCACAAAAGAAGAAATTGATTCACGTTATGAAATCTATCTAGAAAACTACGCAAAAACAATTCATATCGAAGCATTAACTATGATCGATATGGTAAAACGTGATTTCACTCCTTCATTATTTAAATACATGAAAGGTGTAGAAAAAGAATTATTACAGAAAAAAGAATTATTAGGCGCAGTTCATGGATATGAATTACGTGTATTAAAAGAATTAGATGCTTGTTCAGTTGCAATTGATGAAGCTTTAGAAAAACTTGAAGCTGATGTCATCAAGGCTGAAAACACTGATGATTCATTAGAAAAAGCAAGATTATATCACGATGTTATATTAGAAGATATGAATCTATTAAGAACACCAGTGGATACTGCTGAATCTAAGATTCCAAGTGAAGCATTAAATTACCCAACATATGATGAATTACTATTCTCATTAAGATAAATAGAAAGGAATACGAGAGATGAATAGAAAGTATACATTACAAGATCACGATGCCTGTGGTATTGGTGCTATCGTCAACATTGATGGTAAAAAAGACTATCAAGTATTGGATGATGCCTTACACATTGTAGAAAAGCTCGAACACAGAGCAGGTAAAGATGCGAGCGGAAAAGTAGGAGATGGCGTTGGTATATTGCTTCAGATTTCGCATTCCTTCTTCAAAAAAGCATTAAAGAAATCAACAATCACAATTAAAGATGAAAGAGACTACGGTATTGGTATGTTCTTCCTTCCAGAAGATTCATTAGAAAATACCTTTGCTAAACGTAGATTCGAAGTCATTGTAGAAAAGAATGGTCTAAAATTCTTAGGATGGAGAAAAGTTCCTGTTCATCCTGAAATTTTAGGTGATCTTGCCTTAAACTGCATGCCATCTATTGAACAGGCATTCATTGAACGTCCTAGCGATGTAGAACGTGGTGTTGCATTTGATCGTTTGCTTTATGTTGTACGAAGAGAATTTGAACAATCATCTGAAAATACTTATATCTGTTCTTTATCATCAAGAACAATCGTTTACAAGGGAATGTTCCTTGTTACCCAGCTAAGAGCCTTCTATGATGATTTAAGAGATCCATCTTACACAAGTGCTATCGCTGTAGTACATTCACGTTTCTCTACTAACACTGTTCCATCTTGGGAACGTGCCCATCCATATCGTATGATTGCCCACAATGGGGAAATCAATACAATCAGAGGTAACGCTGATAGAATGTTAGCGAGAGAAGAAACTATGAGTTCTTCTTATCTTACTGAAGATATGGATAAGATTCTTCCAGTTATCCATAAGACAGGTTCCGATTCTGCCATGTTGGATAACACATTAGAATTCTTATATATGAATGGCATGGACTTGCCATTAGCAATGATGACACTTATTCCAGAACCATGGAAACATAATAGATTCATGTCATCTAAGAAGAGAGATTTCTATCATTACTATGCAACAATGATGGAAGCATGGGATGGACCAGCTGCTATCCTTTATACAGATGGTGATATCTTAGGAGCAACTCTTGACCGTAACGGACTTCGTCCATCACGTTATTATTTAACAGATGATCACAGATTAATTCTTGCATCAGAAGTTGGTGTATTAGACATTGATCCAAAACATATCATCAAGAAATCAAGACTTGAACCAGGTAAGATGTTACTTGTTGATACAATGAAAAAACGTATCATCTCTGATGATGAATTAAAGACAGCTTATGCTACACGTAAACCTTATGGTGAATGGCTAGATCGTCATCTTCTTCATTTAGGAGATCTTAAGATTCCTAATCAGAAGGTGCCATCACATACACAAAAAGAAAGAGATAAATTATATAAGGTCTTCGGTTGGGCTTATGAAGATGTCAAGAACGGCATTATCCCAATGGCTATGAATGGTAAAGAACCAACTGCTTCAATGGGACATGATATTCCATTAGCTATTCTTTCAAAGAAACATCAGCCATTGTTCTACTACTTCAAACAGCTCTTTGCACAGGTTACAAACCCACCAATTGACTCACTAAGAGAAAAGATTGTTACTGACACAACAGTCTATATCGGAAGTGATGGTAACCTTCTTCAGGAAAAGAGCGACAACTGTCGTGTTCTTGAATTAAATAACCCAATCTTAACTGGTGTTGATCTATTAAAGATCAAGAAATTAAACCAGGAAGGTTTCAAGACTACAACTATTTCTTTACTTTACTATAAACACACTTCATTGAAGAAAGCTCTTGATGCATTAAATCTTAAGATTGATAAAGCCTACAATGAAGGCTTTAATATCATCATCTTAAGTGATAGAGGCATCGATGAAAACCATGTGGCTATTCCTTCATTATTAGCTGTATCTTCAGCAGAACAGCATTTAGTACGTACTAAGAAACGTACAGCTGTATCATTGATTCTTGAATCAGCAGAACCTAGAGATGTTCATCAGTTTGCAACATTATTAGGTTTCGGTGCTCGTGCTATTCATCCCTATTTAGCACATGAATGTATCGAAGAAGTAATCAAGCTTGGTACATTAGATAAAGATTACTATACTGCAGTTGCTGATTTTAATAATGCAATCTTAGGCGGTATCGTTAAAGTTATGGCTAAGATGGGTATTTCTACATTACAGTCATATCAGTCAGCACATATCTTTGAAGCAGTTGGCTTATCTCAAGAAGTCATCGATGAATACTTCACAGGTATCGTATCTAAAGTTGGCGGGATCCACTTAAAAGAAATCGAAGAAGATGTTGTTGAAAGACATGATCATGCCTTCGATCCAATGGGATTAGGTGTAGATGCTTCACTTGATTCAATTGGTATGCATTCATTAAGAAGCGGTGACGATAAAGAAGATCATCTTTATACACCAGAAGCTATCACAACTTTACAGGAAGCTGTAAGAAATGGTGATTATAAGAAGTTCAAGGATTACACTAAGATGATTGATGATCCTGAACGTCCTCATACATTACGTTCTCAGCTTACATTCAAGAAAAATAGAAAACCTGTCCCAATTACAGAAGTAGAAAGTGCTAGTGAAATCGTTAAGAGATTTAAAACTGGTGCCATGAGTTATGGTTCACTTTCTAAAGAAGCGCATGAAACAATGGCTATTGCCATGAACAAGCTTCATGCAAAGAGCAACACTGGTGAAGGTGGAGAAGACGAAGATCGTTATGGAACACTTAGAAACAGTGCAATCAAACAGGTTGCATCAGGACGTTTCGGTGTTACTTCAGCTTACTTGAATAGTGCTTCTGAAATCCAGATCAAAATGGCTCAGGGTGCTAAGCCTGGTGAAGGTGGACACCTTCCAGGTAAGAAAGTTTATCCATGGGTTGCTAAGACAAGATGTTCAACTCCGGGTGTATCATTAATTTCACCACCACCACATCATGATATTTACTCAATTGAAGATCTTGCACAGTTAATCTACGACTTAAAGAATGTCAATGAGAGAGCTAGAATCTCAGTTAAGCTTGTATCAGAAGCAGGTGTAGGAACTATCGCTTCTGGTGTTGCTAAAGCTGGTGCTCAGGTTATCCTTATCTCAGGTTACGATGGAGGTACTGGAGCTGCTCCAATCAGTTCTATCCACCATGCTGGTTTACCTTGGGAACAGGGTGTTGCGGAAGCACATAAGGCATTAGTAGAAAATGGCTTAAGAGATCATGTCATCGTTGAAACTGATGGTAAATTAATGAGTGGTCGTGACGTTGTGATCGCTGCATTATTAGGTGCAGAAGAATTCGGTTTCGCCACTACTGCATTAGTATCAATGGGATGTATGATGATGAGAGTCTGCTCAAAAGATACATGTCCATTTGGGGTTGCGACTCAGAATGAAGAATTAAGAAAACGTTTCAAGGGTAAACCTGAACACGTTATGAACTTCATGATGTTCATCGCAGAAGAAGTACGTGAAATCATGGCAGAATTAGGATTCAAGACTGTCGATGAAATGGTCGGTCATACTGATTTCTTAGAACCACGTTTCTCTAACGATGTAGCTGCTCAGATGAACTTTGAAGAATTATTGGATGATACATATGCATCATCTTCAATCAACCACTTCAATCCTAAATCTGCATACGACTTCAAGCTTGAAACAACTGCAGATGAAAAAGTATTGATTCCAATGTTCAAGAACGCTGTTGAACGCAAGTCATCATTAACTATTGATGTAGACATTACATCAACAGACCGTTCATTTGGTACTCATTTCGGTTCAGTGGTTGCTAATAAATACAAGAAATCATTACCAGAAGATTTCTATAAGATCAATGCCTACGGTGGAGCAGGTCAGTCACTTGGTGCCTTCTTGCCAAATGGTGTAACAATCAACTTACACGGTGATGCCAATGATGGCGTAGGTAAAGGATTATCAGGTGGTAAGATCGTTATCACACCTGATGAATCTTCAAGCTTTGAACCATCAGAAAACATCATTATCGGTAACGTTGCCTTATATGGTGCAACAAGCGGTAAAGCATACTTTGAAGGGGTAGCTGGTGAACGTTTCTGTGTCAGAAACTCAGGTGCTATCGCTGTCAGCGAAGGATGCGGAGACCACGGTCTTGAATATATGACAGGTGGTAAAGCTGTTATCTTAGGTAATACAGGTAAGAACTTTGCAGCTGGTATGAGTGGCGGTATTGCTTATGTATTAGATCAAGATCATACACTTTACTTAAAATTAAATAAAGATATGGTTACAATGTACGAAGTAACAGAAAAATATGATAAACAGGAATTACTTGATTTGATTAAGGACTACTATAAAGAAACAAATTCTCCAAAAGCAAAAGAAATTCTTGATCATTTCGATGACTATATTACTGACTTCAAGAAGATTGTGCCAAATGACTATGCCAAGGTCGTTAAATTAATTGGTCATTTTGAAGAACAGGGTATTTCGCATGAAAATGCCTTAATGGAAGCTTACAAAAAAGTAAGCTTAGAAGGGTAGGTGTCAGTATGGGAAAACCAACTGGTTTCTTAGAATACGAAAGATGTGCAAATCCTGAAAGGGATATTGATGAAAGAATCAAAGATTACTTTGAATTCCATTCAACTTTAAATAGTGAAGAAAGAAAGAACCAGGCGGCACGCTGTATGGACTGTGGGGTACCATATTGTCAGTCTGCCTTGTCAATAAAAAATAGAGTGGTCGGATGTCCATTACATAACCTCATTCCAGAATGGAATGATGAAATCTATCATGGACATCTTGTCCATGCCTTATCTCGTCTGTTAAAGACAAACAATTTCCCAGAATTTACATCAAGAGTATGTCCTGCTCTATGTGAAAAAGCATGCTTAAACGGTGTTGATGGAGAAAGTGTCACTATTCATGATAACGAAAACTATATTATCGAATCAGCCTATGCAGCTGGGTTAATGAAACCAAGAATCCCTGCCAAGAGAAGCGGAAAGAAAGTCGCTGTGATCGGAAGTGGGCCTTCAGGTCTTGCCTGCGCTGATGAATTAAATCATCGTGGACACAGTGTCGATGTCTATGAAAGAGAAGATCGTGTTGGGGGATTATTAATGTATGGTATTCCTAATATGAAACTTGATAAGTCTGTCATCGACCGTCGTGTTAAGATCATGGAAGAAGAAGGCGTACATTTCATTACTTCAGCTAATGTTGGTAAAGATGTAAAGGTAAAAGCATTATTAGTTGATTATGATGCAGTCGTATTATGCGTAGGTGCAAAAGAACCACGTAAGCTTAAAGGTGTCTCTTTAAAGACAAAAGGTGTACATTACGCCGTAGACTATCTTACTGCCTCTACAAAGAACGTATTGGCTAAAAAAGATGACACAGAAGCAAAAGGTAAACATGTCGTTATCGTTGGTGGTGGGGATACAGGAAATGACTGTGTCGCTACAGCCATCCGTCAGCATGCCAAAAGCGTTGTACAGCTAGAAATGATGGGAGAACCACCACTAGAACGTACAGCAGATAATCCATGGCCAGAATGGCCAAATGTCAAGAAGACTGACTATGGGCAGAAAGAAGCAATTGCAGTCTTTGGACACGACCCTCGTGTCTATGAAACTACTGTTAAGGAAGTTATTGAAGAAAAAGGCGCAATCAAGAAAATCGTTACAGTACAGGTACGCTTTGAAGCAGGTAAGATTGTAGAAGTACCAGGCAGCGAAAAAACATTGGATTGTGATCTATTGATCATTGCGGCTGGATTTGTCGGCATCAATGGCTATGTTTCAAAAGCTTTCAACTTAAATGTCACTAAACGTAATACAATTGACGCTAAAGATAACTATCAGTGCGGAGACACTAAAATCTTTGCGGCTGGAGATGGACGTCGTGGACAGTCTCTTGTCGTATGGGCAATTACAGAAGGTAGAGGCTGCGCTAAGAGCGTTGATGACTATTTAATGGGTTATACTACAATGAGATAATTTTATTAAGCGAAGCATAATGCTTCGCTTTTTTTATTATAAGTGATAATTTTTTATTATATTACCAATAATATTTATTAAAATGATAAAAATTTATAATTAAAATATCCCCATTTTATCGGTAAAAATACAAATTATAATAGATAATTATTTATTGATATAATAATTTATTATTGCAAAGTGATAAAAAACTATTATAATGTAGTCATACCAAGAGGGGGGGAAAGAAAATATGCTTAAAGAAATATTTGCGATTTGGTATTTGATCGGTGCTGCATTGGTATTCTTCATGCAGGCTGGTTTCGCGATGGTAGAGGCAGGGTTCACTCGTGCGAAAAACGCGGGGAACATCATTATGAAAAACTTGATGGACTTCTGCTTAGGAACTGTCGCATTCTTATTTGTGGGGTATGCATTACTTTGTGGTAATGATGCCGGACATGGTTTAATTGGGTGGTTACCTATTTTAAAAGGTCCACTATTTGATTTTGCAAATACTGACTGGTCATTATTTGTATTCAACTTAGTGTTCTGTGCTACAGCTGCAACAATTGTTTCTGGAGCTATGGCAGAAAGAACAAAATTCATTTCTTATTGTATTTACAGTTTCGTTATTAGTTTGGTTGTTTACCCAATCGAAGCGCATTGGGTATGGGGTCCAGATGGATTCCTAACAGCATTAGGATTCCATGATTTTGCTGGTAGTGCAGTTATTCACTACGCTGGTGGTTTAACAGCTTTGATCGGTGCATCATTGCTTGGTCCTCGTATTGGAAAATTCAACAAAGACAAGACTCCAAATGGTATTCCTGGTCATAACTTAACAATTGGTGCATTAGGGGTATTCATTCTTTGGTTTGGATGGTATGGATTCAACGGTGCCGCTGCTACAAATGGTCGTATGTTAGCGACAATCTTCTCAACTACAACTGTTGCTCCAGCAATTGCTACTGTAACAGTCATGATCTTTACTTGGTTAAAGTATGGTAAACCAGATGTAGCTTTATCATTAAACGGTTCACTTGCTGGACTTGTTGCTATTACAGCTGGCTGTGATGTTGTTAATGTCATGGGAGCATTCATCATTGGAATCCTTTCAGGATTCAACGTTTGCTTCTTTACTTGGTTCTTAGACTACAAATTACATATTGATGATCCAGTAGGTGCTGTACCAGTTCACTTTGCTAACGGTGCCTTAGGAACAATCTGTGTTGGATTATTTGGATGCAATACTGCTTCTAAAGTTGTTGGTCTCTTCTATGGAGGAGGTACAAGATTATTATTAGTTCAGATTCTTGGATTACTTGCTATTGGTGTATGGACAGCCATCACTATGACAATTACATTCGTTGCTATTAAAAAGACAATTGGTTTACGTGTTACACCTGAAGAAGAAATCATTGGTCTTGATAAGTTAGAACATGGTCTAGAAAGTGCTTATGCTGGTTTTGCTTTTGAATCAGAATTAAGTAATGGTGAAGTATACGATGAAAAAGATTATGCCCCTGTTAAATTAGATACTGTCCCAGTAACTGATTACTCTAAGAAAGATGGCAAGATCACAAAAGTTGTTATTGTTACTAAACCAGAACGTTTTGGTGCATTGAAAGATGAAATGAACAAGATCGGTGTTGCCGGCTTGACTGCTACACGAGTTTCTGGATGTGGTTTACAGAAAGGCTCAACTACATACTATCGTGGAGCTAAGGTAGATATGAAATTATTACCTAAACTTAAAGTTGAAGTTATCATTTCTAAGATCCCAACAGAAACAGTTGTCAATGCGGCTAAGAAAGCTTTATACACTGGTGAAATGGGAGATGGAAAGATCTTCATCTACGATGTAGAAGATGTAGTTCGTATTTCATCAAACACAACTGGTGTTGATGCATTAGATTACGATAAAGATTAATAGCCATAAAAATTATATATCCGCAACAAAATATTCACACGCTTCATATAAATATATTCTTCGTTTAAGTCCCAGGGTTATCCGCCCCTGGGACTATATTTTTTGCCCTATTTATGGGTAATATTTCATTTCTACAATATAAAGAATTCTCATATTGATAAAATACTTTTAAAAAGTCTTGTCGTGCATGTCTTTTACCCTATATAATGTATTCGTAAAACTGGGGGATATAATGAAAATGAAAATAACTGATTTAGCTGAAATTCATGAAGAATGTGGCGTATTTGGAATTTATGGAGATCCGAACGCGGCGCGATTGACATATTATGGTTTACATGCTTTGCAGCATCGTGGACAGGAAGCAGCAGGGATTCTTGTAAAAAGAAATCATCTTCACATTCATAAAGGAGAAGGACTAGTCACTGAAATTTTTGATGCTGATAAGATTGAAGCATTAAGCGGTGATGCAGCCATTGGACATGTACGTTACTCTACAGCTGGTGGGGGAGGTATTCTTAATGTGCAGCCTTTCTTATTTAAGACATTGAGTGGAGAAATGGGAATCTGCCATAATGGGAACCTTGTTAATGCGAATGTATTAAAAAAAGAATTAGAAGATCGTGGATCAATCTTTAATTCATCAAGTGATACAGAAGTATTAGGACATTTGATTAAACGTCATCACGGGCGATTCATTGACCGTGTCTGCAAATCTTTGCAACATATCGATGGAGCTTTTGCCTTCTTGATTTTATTGGATAGCGGATTATATGCCGCAAGAGACCGTTATGGTCTTAGACCATTATCTATTGGACAGATGCCAAGTGGAGCATATGTCTTTAGTTCTGAAACATGTGCCTTTGATATTGTCGGGGCAAAATATATTAGGGATGTAAAGCCAGGAGAAGTGGTAAGAGTCAGAAATGGTGAACTTAAATCTTGTTTCTATATGAATGAATATCAGGAAGCAAGCGACAATATCTGTGCTATGGAATATATTTACTTCTCAAGACCAGATTCTGATATTGAAGGAGTCAATGTTCATTCTGCAAGAAAACGCTGTGGTAAGATCTTATTTGAAGAATCACCAGCTGATGCGGATGTTGTAATCGGGGTGCCTGATTCATCACTTTCTGCCGCAACGGGTTACGCTGAAGCTAGTGGTATTCCATATGAAATGGGTCTTGTTAAAAACAAATATGTAGGTAGAACATTCATTCAGCCTACTCAGGAATTGCGTGAAATGGGTGTACGTATGAAGCTTTCAGCTGTACGTTCTATCGTGGCAGGAAAACGTGTTGTCATGATTGATGACTCAATTGTACGAGGAACAACTTCAAGACGTATTGTTTCTTTATTAAAAGAAGCAGGGGCAACTGAAGTCCATGTACGTATTGCTTCACCAGCCATCAAGTATCCATGTTTCTACGGTGTAGATACATCAACAGTAGAAGAATTGATTTCTCATCGTATGAATGTAGAAGAGTTAGGAGATTATATTAAAGCTGATTCATTAGCGTTCATTTCAGAAAAAGGACTAAAGAAAGCAGTCAGAGATAACGCTGAATGTGATTCATTATGTATGTCATGTTTCTCAGGAAACTATGTAACAAAACTTTATGATTCTTATAAAGCTGCTAATAAGGACCGTAAATAATAATTCAATGATAAAATTGCATAGAAGTAATAAAAAATCATTGATTCTTAAGAGCAGTTCAAGTATACTATGAAAAAAAGAAAGGGTGATGGCCATGACAACAACAATGATTACTTCATACACAATTGCACAGGCGTCCCTTTCTTTTGTTTTTAATATTTCATTTTAAGACATATCATTTATTGATGTGTCTTTTTTTGTAGGGGGGCATAAAATGAAAGCTTATTTAATACTAGAAGATGGACATGTATTCGAAGGTGAAAGCTTTGGTGCAGTCAAGGAAGTCATCAGTGAATTTGTGTTCAACACATCTATGACAGGATATGTCGAAGTATTGACAGATCCATCTTATGCTGGTCAGAGTGTCGTTATGACTTATCCATTAATTGGAAACTACGGTGTACCACTTGATGATCAGGAATCAGCACATCCATTCGTGGAAGGATTTGTGGTGAATGAACTTTCACGTTTAGGTTCAAACTTTAGAATGAATATGAGTCTTAATGACTACATGATAGAAAATAACATTCCAGGTATCCAAGGAGTAGATACACGTGCAATCACAAAGATCATTAGAAATAAAGGATGCATGAACGGAATGATCACAACTAAAAAATATGATATCGATGAAGTTATCGAAAAGCTTAAGGCATACAAGGTAACAGGTGTTGTATCAAGATGTAGCTGTGATGAACCATACAGAGTAGGAGAAGTTGGCGGATACAAAGTGGCATTATATGACTTTGGTGCTAAGCGCAATATCGCACGTGAACTTGCAAATCGTGGATGTGATGTAACAGTTGTACCAGCATCAACACCTGCAAGTGCTATCCTTGATGGAAAATATGATGGTATCCTATTATCAAATGGGCCAGGGGATCCAAGTGAATGTACAGAAATCATTGAAGAAATCAAGAAGCTTATCGATTCAAAAATGCCAATCTTTGCGATCTGTCTAGGGCATCAGTTAATGGCATTGGCACATGGCTTTACTACTGAAAAGATGGTTTATGGTCATCATGGGGCTAACCATCCAGTAAAAGACCTTCATACAAATCGTGTGTATATTTCAACACAGAACCACAACTATGTGATCAAGGAAGATTCAATTGATGCTTCTAAAGCAAAAGTATGGTTCAAGAATGTCAACGATGACACAATTGAAGGATTAGAATACTTAAATGAAAATATTAAGACTGTACAGTTCCATCCAGAAGCTTGTGCAGGACCAGTGGACACAAACTACTTATTTGATACATTTATTGAAATGATGGGAGGATCTAAAAATGCCTAAAAGAAATGATATAAAGAAAGTATTAGTTATCGGTTCAGGACCAATCATTATCGGACAGGCTGCCGAATTCGACTATGCAGGTACACAGGCGTGTCGTGCATTAAGAGAAGAAGGAGTGGAAGTTGTACTGATCAACTCCAATCCTGCCACAATCATGACTGATGGAGATATGGCTGATCATGTCTACATCGAACCATTAACTGTACCAGTAGTAAAACAGTTAATCCTAAAAGAAAAGCCAGACTGCATTCTTCCTACACTTGGAGGACAGAATGCCTTAAATATCGCAATGGCATTAGCAGATGAAGGGTTCCTTGAAGAACATAATGTAGAAACAATCGGTACTGATACAGATACTATCAAGATGGCTGAAGATCGTCTTGAATTCAAGAATTTGATGGAACGTATTCATGAGCCAATCGCACCTTCAACAGTTGTCAACTATGTGGATGACGCTATCGCATTTGCCAATAAAATCGGTTACCCAGTTGTTGTTAGACCAGCCTACACATTAGGTGGAACTGGGGGCGGAATCGCTCATAATGAAAAAGAACTTCACGATATCTGTTCAAATGGTTTAAGACTTTCACGAGTAACAGAATGTCTTATCGAAAAATCAATTGCCGGATGGAAAGAAGTAGAATACGAAGTTATGCGTGATGGTGCAGGAAACTGCATCACTGTATGTAACATGGAAAACCTTGATCCAGTTGGTGTACATACCGGAGATAGTATCGTCGTTGCGCCATCTCAGACTTTATCAGATAAAGACTACCAAATGTTAAGAACATCTGCCTTAAATATCATTACAGCACTTAACATCAATGGTGGATGTAATGTACAGTTCGCCTTAAATCCAGATTCATTTGAATACTGTGTTATCGAAGTAAATCCTCGTGTATCACGTTCAAGTGCCTTAGCTTCAAAAGCAACAGGATACCCAATCGCTAAATTAGCAGCTAAGATTGCCTTGGGATATACACTAGATGAAATCGTCAATGCGGTAACAGGAAAAACATACGCTTCTTACGAACCAACATTGGACTACATTGTATGTAAGATTCCAAAGTGGCCATTTGATAAATTCTATGATGCATCAAGAAATCTTGGTACACAGATGAAAGCCACTGGGGAAGTTATGGCCATCTGCAATAACTTCGAAGGTTCACTTATGAAAGCATTGCGTTCGCTTGAACAGAATGTCTACTACTTATATCATGAAGAACTAGCCGAGTTAACTATTGAAGAGTTAAGAGCTGAACTTAAGAAAGTAGATGACAAACGTCTATTCGTTATCGCAGAAGCATTAAGAAAAGGCGTATCAATGCAGGAAATTCATTCAATCACAAAGATTGATATGTGGTTTATCGATAAGATCAAACACCTTATTGAAGTAGAAAACAAATTAAAAGAAGAAGAATTAACACCTGAATTATTAAAACAGGCAAAACGTCTAGAATTCCCGGATTTAGTTATCGCTGAATTAACAGGAAAAACAACAGAAGAAATCTACTACTTACGTAAAGGAAACAATATTACAGCAGCCTTCAAGACAGTAGATACATGTGCAGCCGAATTTGATGCTAAAACTCCATACTTCTATAGTGTATATGGAGGAGAACATGAAATTCAGCCAACACATAATAAAAAGAAAATCATCGTCTTTGGTTCAGGTCCAATCCGTATTGGACAGGGTATCGAATTTGATTACTGTTCAGTACATTGTGTATGGGCATTAAAGAAAGCTGGATATGAAACAATTATTGTAAACAATAACCCAGAAACAGTTTCAACTGACTTCGATATCGCTGATAGATTATACTTTGAACCATTAACAGCTGAAGATGTTCAGTCAATCATTGAACTAGAAAAACCAGAAGGTGCCATTGTACAGTTTGGTGGACAGACTGCCATCAAGCTTTCACAGGATCTATTATCAATGGGTGTTCCAATCTTAGGTACATCTGCTAATTCAGTTGATGCCGCAGAAGATAGAGAACGTTTTGATGAAATCCTTGAAAAATGTCATATCGATCGTCCAAAAGGAAGAACAGTCTTTACTGTAGAAGAAGCATTATCAGTCGCTAATGAATTAGGATATCCAGTCCTTGTAAGACCATCGTACGTACTAGGTGGATCAGGTATGGAAATTGCCTTAAATGATGCGGATGTAAAACGTTTCATCACACATATCACAGAAGAATTTGATATCAAGGATCATCCAATCCTTATCGATAAATACTTAGCTGGAAAAGAATGTGAAGTAGATGCCATCTGCGATGATAACGGAATCCTTATTCCAGGTATCATGGAACACGTAGAAAGAGCAGGGGTTCACTCTGGAGACTCAATTTCAGTTTACCCACCTCAAAAAATCAGTGAAGCGATGAAAGAAAGAATCGTAGATTACTCAACACGTTTAGCTAAAGCATTAAAGGTTAAGGGATTAATGAACATCCAGTTCATTGTCTATGAAGATGAAGTCTACGTTATTGAAGTTAACCCAAGATCATCACGTACAATTCCATATATCTCAAAAGTAACAGGTATTCCACTAGTAGATGTGGCAACACAGGTTATCATTGGACATACAATCAAGGAATTAGGATATGATTATGGATTAGCTCCAGAAAAGAAGACAATCGCTGTAAAGATGCCAGTCTTCTCATTTGAAAAAATCACAGGTGCTGAAATCTCTCTTGGCCCTGAAATGAAATCTACAGGAGAAGTATTAGGTGTATCTGAAGACTTGGATGAAGCTATGTACAAAGCCTTCATTGGTACAGGTCTTGATCTTCCTAAGAAAAAGAATATCATCTGTACAATCAAAGATTCTTCAAAAGAAGAATTCTTGCCAATCGCAAAACAGTACTACATGTTCGGTTATGACTTATATGCGACAGAGGGAACATATAACTTCTTAAAAGAACATGATGTACCATGTCATAAGGTTAATCGCATTAATGATAAGAACAATACAATCTTCGACTTGATGCTTACTGATACAGTGGACCTTGTCATTGATATCCCAACAAGAAATGACAACTTAAAAGATGGTTTCCGCATCCGTAGATTTGCGGTAGAAGCAGGTATTCCAATCTATACTTCATTAGATACTGCTCAAGCGTTAATCAATTCATTAGAAAGTAAACACAAAGGTGACGTTTCACTTGTAGATATCACTACTTTATAAAAGGAAAAGCAATGCGCTTTTCTTTTTTTCTTTAAAATAATAAAATAAAAAAAGGAGGTACATCAATGAATAAAGAAAGACTCATTGCGTTCACAAAAGACTGTGCGAAAAGCCCACTCCTTTAGGTGTGGGATGGATAGAATAAAATAAAAAAAGTGTATGTAGATAACGGAAGCGTACATATATTATGATATAGTATATGTATGGAAAATAAATATAGACATACGAACACAACGGTATCTTTGATAAACTACCATTTTGTCTTTTGCCCAAGATACAGGCGTAAAATTTTTCTGATATCAAATGTAGAAAGACGCTTTAAAGAACTGGTCAAAATAAAATGTAAGGAGTTAGAAATTGAAATTATTGCAATCGAATGTGATAAGGACTATTCTTATATGTTCTTGAATTGTCCTCCAACATTAAGTCCTTCAGGCATTATGCGACAAATAAAAGGATATACAAGTAAAATTCTTAGAGAAGAGTTTGTGGAACTA
>NZ_JNKN01000015.1 GCF_000702065.1 Kandleria vitulina DSM 20405
TCGCTTTATGTCCATTATTAAAGAAAAACCTTATGTATTCTTGATTTTACTCTTTTCCTTTCAATATTTTTCTTATATAATATCAAAGAATACGAAAGGGGAATAAACATGGCAAAAAATATTAAAAACGATGCCATTACATCAAGAGATGAAAACTTCGCCCAGTGGTATACAGATGTATGTCGTAAAGCTGAGCTAATGGATTATTCAAGTGTAAAGGGCTTTATCATCTATAGACCATATGGTTATGCGATGTGGGAACAGATTCAGAATTATATGGACAAAAGATTTAAGGAGACAGGACATGAGAATGTCTATATGCCTTTAGTCATCCCTGAATCATTATTACAGAAAGAAAAGGATCACGTAGAAGGGTTCGCACCTGAATGTGCTGTTGTCACTAGAGGTGGTGTGAATGAATTAGAAGAAAATCTTATTATTAGACCAACTTCTGAAACATTATTTAGTGAACATTATGCTAAAATCGTAAAATCATATCGTGATCTTCCAAAGAAATATAATCAGTGGTGCTCTGTTGTACGTTGGGAAAAAACCACAAGACCATTTTTAAGAGGATCTGAATTCTTATGGCAGGAAGGTCATACAGTTCATGCCACTGAAGAAGAAGCAAGAAAAGAAACTTTACAGATGAGAGATATCTATCTTGAAACAGCTAAGGATGTTCTTGCGATTCCAATGTTGACAGGGAGAAAGACAGACAAAGAAAAATTTGCAGGTGCTGAAGAAACTTATACAATTGAAGCATTGATGCATGATGGAAAAGTTCTTCAGTCTGGTACTTCTCACTATTTTGGACAGGGATTTGCGGAAGCATTCGGTATTCAGTTCTTAGATAAGGATAATAAACAGAAATTTGTTCATCAGACTTCATGGGGTGTATCTACACGTCTATTAGGTGCAATCATCATGGTACATGGTGATGACAATGGTTTAGTGTTACCTCCAAGAGTCGCACCTACTCAGGTTGTTATTGTACCAATCATGCAGAAAAAAGAAGGTGTATTGGATAAAGCTTATGAAATGGCTGAACAGCTTAAGAAACAGGGAATCAGAGTTAAAGTTGATGATTCTGATAAATCACCAGGATGGAAATTCTCTGAAGCTGAAATGCGTGGTATTCCAGTACGTATTGAAGTGGGTCCAAGAGATATCGAAAATGGTCAGTGCATTGTTGCTAAACGTAATGATGGCAAGAAAGAAACAGTGGCACTTGATGAACATTTAGGTGATTATGTTATCAATCTGATGAATACAATTCATGATGAAATGTATAAGAAAGCAGAAGAACATCTTCAAGCACATATCACACATTCAGAAGACTTCAATGAATTTGGAGATATTCTTGACAATAAAGGTGGCTATATTGAAACATACTGGTGTGGCGATCTAGATTGTGAAATGAAAGTGAAAGATGAATATCAGGCAACAAGCAGATGCTACCGTCCTGATGAAGCTAAAGAAGATGCTGTTTGTCCTTGCTGTGGCAAGAAAGCTAAACATATCATCTACTATGCAAGAGCTTATTAGAACTTAGATTATTCTAAGTTCTTTTTTCTACATTTTTTAAAAGAATGTGTTACAATTTTATAGAAAGAGGTAAAAGTATGTTATACATGACAAGAGAAGAACGTTATATTTCATTAGATCATATGCCCAATACAAGAGATTTAGGTGGCTATGAAACACAGGATGGTCATTATACAAAGGCTCATCACTTTGTTCGTGCATCAGGTCCTTATGAATGTAGTGATCATGATTTAGATAAACTCTATGATTATGGAGTACGTGTAACCATCGACTTACGAAGTGATTTTGAGAAAAAAGCAATGGCTTCTCGCTTTAGTGAAGATGACCGCTTTGAAAACATTGAAATCAATCTTCTAGATACTGAAGTCGTCAAGGTAGTACCAGAAGAAGTCAAGGAATACAAAGATCTTGGCGGTGTCTATATTTATGCATTAGAAGCACATAAGCAACAGATCAAAGAGGTATTTGATGTCTTCCTTAATCATCTTTATGATTGTGTTCTATTCCACTGCTCAGCAGGAAAAGATAGAACAGGTATCATCTCTGCCTTATTGTTGGATTTAGCAGGATGTCATGACTACGATATCGTCAAAGATTACAGTGAGTCTTACTCCAACAATATGGAAATTATTGAACAGCTTGAAGAAAACATGGATGAAGCGACAAGAGCTTATTTAAATTCATCTCCACGTTACATGATGATCATGATAGATTTCCTTCGTGAACATTATGGCAGTGCCTATAGCTACTTATTGGATATTGGTCTTACTGAAGATGAAATCAATGATATTAAAGATAGCTTTATTATTTAAGAAAAGAACCTCCTATTTGTGAATACAAGGATAGGAGGTTCTTTTTATGCAAGTAGAAACAATGCTTTACTTTGATCGCTATCTTCAATCAAAGAGGTGTCTTGAAGAAATATATGGACGTAACTATTATCCTTCACAGAAGCACAGTGAAGTTAGTCCAGGAAGCTATTACTTGAATAGACTTATGGATAAGGAAGCGTATTTAAAGAAATATGTTTCCTATATTGATTCTTTTAAATCTGAGTATCAGGAAGATTATCGTATTCTTGAAGATGATTATTATCATCGTGTTCATTATTATACCTCGCAAAGTACCTATTATCGAAAGAGAAGATTGGCAGAAGATCATTTTTTAAATTACATGAAAAGGTATTATGATTGAGTTTTCATTTTTTTCTTGTATAATTATTTTGTGAGGTGAAATAATAATGGATTATTTTGATAAAATCAAAGAAGCCTTAAGTGATAAACTTAATGGGAAAGAATTGACATTAGATTCTTCTTTTAGAGACTTAGGAATCGATTCTTTAGACTTAGTAGATTTAGTATTCGCATTAGAAGAAGAAATCGGTACTGAATTTGAAGATGAAGAATTATTAAGCATTAAGACAGTTAAAGATTTATTAAATTTAATTGATGAAAAGACAAAATAACGCCTGTGCATTGCACAAGCGTTTTTTTGTTCTTGAGACAACTTATTTTATGTGTTGCTTCCTTCATAATAATCATGAAGGAGGAAAAGTATGGAAAATAAAATGTTTTGTTTCCAATGTCAGGAAACATTGAATTGTAAAGGATGTACACAATTTGGAGTATGCGGCAAGTCACCTTCATTATCAGCGATGCAGGATCTTTTGATTTATGTCACAAAAGCTTTGTCAGCTGTCTGTATGCAGCTTAGAAAAGAAGGAACAGCTATTGATCAGGAAATCAATCATCTTGTCACTACGAATCTTTTTACAACAATTACCAATGCGAATTTTAATGAAGAAGCCATTATTGAAAGAATAGAGAAGACCCTTGAAGTAAAGAAGCTTCTTTTAAAGAAAGTGAAAGGGGACGTTGTTCAAGCAGCTTTATGGGATGGTGAAAGAAAAGACTTTATCTCATATGCATTACAGGTAGGGGTGCTTTCATGTGAAGATGAAGATATCCGTTCTTTACGTGAACTTATTACCTATGGTCTAAAAGGACTTTCTGCCTATACAAAACATGCGAATGTACTTTTAAGAGAAGATGAAAGTATTGATGCATTTATTCAGGAAGGATTGGCAGCTACCTTGGATGATCAGTTAAATGTTGATGATCTTATTGCACTTACATTAAAGACTGGTGAATATGGCATCAAGGGAATGGCGATGCTTGATAGAGCCAATACTGAGGCCTATGGTCATCCTCAGGTAAGCAATGTTTCCATAGAGGCAGGAACAAGACCAGGAATTCTTATTTCTGGACATGATCTAAAGGATCTTGAATTATTGCTAGAACAAAGCAAAGATAGTGGGGTGGATGTCTATACGCATTCAGAAATGCTGGCAGGTCACTATTACCCATTCTTCAAGAAGTATCCTCATTTCATTGGCAATTACGGCAATGCATGGTGGAAGCAGAAGGAAGAGTTTGAAGCATTCAATGGTCCTATTCTTATGACCACAAACTGTATTGTTCCACCTAAAGATAGCTATAAGAATAGATTATGGACAACTGGAGCAGCAGGCTATCCTGGATGTCGTCATATTGATGAAAAGAAAGATTTCAGTGAAATCATCAATCAGGCAAAATCATGTCCTGCACCTACACCATTAGAAAGTGGCAGCATCGTAGGTGGCTTTGCGCATGAACAGATCTTCAAGCTTACGGATCAAGTCGTTGAAGCTGTCAAGTCAGGTGCCATCAGAAAATTTGTCGTCATGGCTGGATGCGATGGTCGTCATGCCAGTCGATCATACTATACTGAATTTGCGAAAGCCTTGCCTCATGATTGCATGATACTTACTGCAGGATGTGCAAAATATAAATACAATAAGCTTCCATTAGGAGATATCAACGGTATTCCTCGCGTCTTGGATGCAGGACAGTGTAATGATTCTTACTCGTTGGTACTTATCGCCTTAAAACTTAAGGAAATCTTTAATCTTGAAGATATCAATGATCTCTCAATCGTTTATAATATCGCCTGGTATGAACAAAAGGCTGTCATTGTTTTATTGGCACTTTTATCACTTGGCGTAAAGAATATTCATCTAGGACCAACATTGCCAGCTTTTATTTCACCAAATGTTCTTGATGTACTGGTCAACTCATTCAATATTCAATCCATCAGCAATGTAGATGTAGATATCAAAGTGATGATGTAAAAATGTACTCTTTTAAAAGAGTGCATTTTTTCTTTTTTGACCCACCGTGCGAAAACGCTTTAAAAAGGTAGAGTGGTAGAATAAGTAAGCAAGAAGGATTGAAAAATGAAAAACATGAACAAATCAATTGAAAACAGCGAAGTGGTAAGCATTCTTAAAACACAAACACTTATGAAATTTGAGAAGGAACATTTTGATCTTATGTGTGGGCATGATGAATACGAACCGTACTGGAGCTTAGAGACAGAAAAAAGCAAGATACATATTGGAAAATGATCAATCGATGAACTTCTATGCAAGACATTGCCATTTCACGACAAGATCGAGTTGTGTATCATTCAGCTAATAAAAGTCATGAGTTTGATAACTACGAAAACATTTGAAGATGATTGGCATGGACAGTGAGAGTGCTAAGGCAGAAACAAGTGTTCCCTCACATTCGCTTTGGCAATTTGACATTCTTGATGGCAGTAGAGCTAAACAGTGGTCAAATTTCGAATTCTTTTTCGGCTATTTCAGTAACAGTAAGACCTTTTGAGCTATACATTCACGTTCAATTAGTGTAAGATGTTTATGGTGGCTCATAGAATAATCCTCCTTTATGATTTGTATTCCCAAGCACATTATAAAACGGATTTTCTATGAGTTACTTTTTTTGTTGCACTTAGATTATAAATTCAAGCCATAAAAAAGTTCCTGGAATTCCAGGAACTATTTTTTATAGAATCGATTTGCGATTTTATCCATATAAGGAATATTGTAGATTGTATCGGGATGATCTTTATAAAGATAAAGAATCACTACAAAATAAACAATTATGGCAAGTCCAATTGCTACTACCAATGGAATAAGTACACGATGTGTAAACATAAATAGCACAGTATAGCTTCCATATGCGACTACGCCCATGATGACTGCAGCAATAAGCGGTAAGATGAAGATGCGTTTCCACTTATACTTGAAATGCACAAGCTTAACAAGTGCACGCTGGTTGGTAATGCACATCTGCAATGCATAAAGTGCAGAACCGATAGCTAGCGAATATAATGAGAATTCATGTAAGTTTGCGCTAGGAATCAATAAAAGCAATGCAGCAAGAATAATTAAATGTGTTACTAAGGCAACGGCAGCATTCTTCAATGGAATGTTAGGATGGCTGATAGCCTGAAGAATACCATTGGAAATAGTTGATAGCCCATAGAAGATTGTAGCACATGATCCAATTGTCAGTGTTGTAGCTGCAAGTGAAAGTGTGGCCTTCTGAGGGAAGAGCACACCCATGATTGGATAAGATAATACGGCAAGTCCTACTGCACATGGAATAATGACAAGCATGGCAACAGAGATGCTGTTTTCAATATTGGCACGTACATCTTTCAAATTATCTAAGGCGTAACTTGAAGAGATGGCAGGAATGGATGCTGTTGACATTGCGGATGCAAGGGCAACAGGGACATTCATAAGGACAGTGTATTTACCAGCATAGACCCCATATAGAGAAGTAGCGGCGTCATGTCCTAAGCCTCTGAAGTTCATGATCATGTAGTAAAGTGACATATCGATAATTGTAACAAGGTTATAGACACAAGTTGCAATAATGATTGGTGTCACAATTGTCAAAATTGACTTGAAAATTTCTTTTGTAGTTGCGATTCTCTCGTTTTCATTGACATTCTTTGATTCTTCAAAATCACCGTGATCATTGAAATACTTGTAGACAAGATAAATCAAGGCAATAAGAACGCCGGCTCCAGTACCAAGGGCACTTCCGGCAGAGCCAAGGCTTGCTTTTGCGACATGTGAGCTGTTGGCTCCTAATCCTTTAATAAAGAGGTAGGCTGCACCAACAGAAACAATGGCGTTAAGAAGCTGTTCAACAATCTGTGAGATTGAAGTGTACTTTGTTGTATTATGTGCCTGGAAGTATCCTCTCATGACACCGACTAATCCGGAGAAGAAGATAGTTGGACAAAGTACCTGCAATGTCATTGCAGCGCCTTTTGCGCTAAGGGCGAAAGGTGCAGCGATGAATGTGATGGTTGCGACCACAGAACCAATGATTGAAATATAGATCAATGCACATTTAAAGATCTTGCGTGCATTGCCATATTCTTCAAGAGCAATCTTTTCGCTGATCAGCTTAGAGATTGCGGTCGGAATACTGTAAGAAGAAAGCAGAAGAATCATGGCATAGACATTATAGGCTGTGGAATAGTAGCCATTTCCTAAATCGCCAATCATACGTGTCAGTGGGCTTCGATAAAGAACCCCGATAATACGGACAACGATACCTGCTAAAGCCAGGATTCCGGCTTGTTTAACGACAGTCTTTGATTTATTCATTTTTTCACTCCTATTTAATTGTCATATCATCTCGAATGTACACCAAATTGAGGATGAATGCAAATCAGAATAAGAAAATTATACAATAAAAAAACAAAATATTAACTTATATAGAAGGGTTTTCTTTGTTTTGTGAAGTTGTGTACGAAAACGGTATGAAGTATGCTATAATGGTACAAATGAATATGTGGAGGAATATATGAAAAACAATAAAGTCATTATTGCTTTAGATTTTAAGGACAAAGAACATGTTTCGATGTTTTTAGATCAATTTAAAGAAGAGACTCTCTATGTCAAAGTAGGGATGGAACTTTTTTATGGAGAAGGTCCTGATATTATTAGGATGATAAAAGAAAAGGGACATAAGATCTTCTTGGATCTTAAATTGCATGATATCCCACATACTGTTCATCAGGCGATGAAACAGTTGGCAAGATTGGATGTGGATATTGTCAATGTACATGCTTCTGGCAGCAAGAAGATGATGGAAGAAGCTATTTCTGGTTTAGAGGAAGGCAAGACTGGGGAAAAGAGACCGTTATGTATTGCGGTTACTTGCTTGACATCTTTAGATCAGGATGTTCTTGATCAGGAGTTATTGATTCATGATTCATTAGAAGATGTTGTTGTCCATTGGGCAAGCAATGCCAAAGCGGCTGGTCTTGATGGTGTAGTTTGCTCACCATTGGAATCAAAGCCAATTCATGAAAAGCTTGGTACATCATTCTTGACAGTAACACCAGGTATCCGCTTAGCTACTGATAGCGTTAATGATCAAAAGCGTGTTACGACACCAGCAATGGCTAGAGAATTAACATCAAGCTACATCGTTGTAGGACGATCAATTACTGCAGCAACTGATCCAGTTGCAGCATATAAAGAAGTTGTAAGACAGTTTCAGGGGGAAGAGTAATATGGAAACAGCTAAGAAAATTGCAAAGGATTTATTAGATATCAAGGCGGTGTTTTTAAAGCCAGATCAGCCTTTTACTTGGGCATCAGGTATTAAGTCACCTATCTATTGTGATAATAGATTAACTTTATCTTATCCAGAAGTTAGAAAAGATGTAGAAGAAGGGTTAGCTGAACTTATCAGAACAAACTTCCCAGATGTAGAATGTCTTGAAGGGACTTCAACAGCTGGTATTGCACATGCCGCATTAACTGCTGATATTTTAGGGTTACCTATGGGGTATGTAAGAGGCTCTAACAAGACTCACGGTCGTCAGAATAAGATTGAAGGTGTAGTTAAGAAGGGGATGAAGGTTGTTGTAGTAGAAGATTTAATTTCTACTGGTGGATCTTCATTAGAAGTTGTTCAGGCTTTAAGAGATGCTGGATGTGAAGTACTTGGTTTAGTTGCAATCTTTACTTATGGTTTACCAGCTGCTACAAAGAACTTTGAAGAAATGAATTGTAAGTATGTAACACTTTCATCTTATGATGCATTATTGCCTGTAGCGATGGAAAATCATTATATTGAAGAAGCGGCTTTAGAAAAATTAAAAGCTTGGAAACAAGATCCTCAGGATGAATCTTGGATGGAAAAATAAGTCGTTCTGAGGTCCTTGTATACGATTTAAAGGAGGTACTGTATGATCGAAGCTGTTAAATATGTTCTAAAAGAGAACTTCTCAAATGTCTTTCGTATCTATTCAATAGCGAAATACCAGGTTCTTGCAGATATGAGAGATTCTAAGCTAGGACTGTTTTGGAACTTTGCAAATCCGGTTATTCAGTGTTTAACTTACTGGTTTGTATTTGGACTTGTATTCGACCGTAAGGCCGTTGATGGCATTACCTACATCTGGTGGATGCTAGGTGGAATGGTCTGCTGGTTCTTTATTTCGCCTTGTATCACTGATGGATGTAATGCGATCTTTAAGAGAATCAATATCATCACAAAAATGAAATTCCCGGTAAGTGTCTTGCCGGCAACAGTTATTTTCTCTAAGCTGTTTGATCATTTCTGTCTGATGATCATATTAACAATTCTACTTGCATTAGGAGGCTATTATCCATCATTGCATTGGTTTGGATTAGCTTACTATTGTTTTTGTGCGATTGTTTTTACAATCTCTTTATCTATGACCACTTCAGTATTGAATATGCTTGCTAGAGATGTACGTAAGCTTATTCTTGCGTTGATGAGATTGTTATTGTATATGACACCAATCTTATGGGATATTAAGAGATTGCCTGCGATTCTTCAAAGAATCATGTTGACAAATCCTGTTTATTATATTGTAGAAGGATATCGTGATTGTTTCTTCTATCATAAAGGATTTATGTATTATAAATATTCAATGACAACGTTTTGGATTATTACCATTGTATTATTTGTTTTTGGTAGTACAATGATGTATAAATTCAAGGCGAAATTCGTAGACTTTATTTAGGAGGTATGTTATGGATTCTAATATTGCAATAGAAGCAAGACATGCTTCTAAGATCTATGAATTAAGAGGAAAACAAAAAGGGGAACAGGGTCAGAAATTCTATGCGTTAAAGGATTTGAACTTTTCTGTTCAGAAAGGGGAAGTTGTTGGTGTTCTAGGAACAAACGGGTCTGGGAAATCAACGATTTCCATTATTCTTGCAGGAATCTGTGATCCTGATGAAGGGGAAATCAAGGTCAATGGTTCTCAGGCGCTGATTGCGATTAACACTGGTTTAAATCAGCAGTTGACTGGTATGGAAAATATCGAACTTAAGGGTGCTTTGCTTGGTCTTACTAGAAGCAAGATAGAAAAGATCAAGGCAGGGGTTATTGAGTTTGCGGAAATCGGAGATTTCCTTTATCAGCCAGTTAAGACATATTCAAGTGGTATGAAATCCCGATTAGGGTTCTCTATTAACTTATGTCTAGATCCTGAAATCATGATTGTCGATGAAGCATTGAGTGTCGGTGATAAAGGCTTTGCTCAGAAATGTATCAATAAGATGAAAGAATTACGTGATGAAGGTAAGACAATCATCTTTATTTCACATAACTTAAAGCAAGTGCGAGACTTCTGTGATACTGCCATGTGGATTGAAGGCGGAATGCTAAGAGAATATGGTGATATCGATGAAGTGTGTGATCGCTATGCACAATATGTGGATTATTATAATAATCTATCTGGTAAAGATAAAAAGAAAGAGCGTGATCGCAAGTTTGCGAAACGTATCATCAAAAACTCTAAGCAGTCGTTTTTTGATAAGCTCTTTGCTGCCTTGAAGACAAGGTAACCTGGAGGATTTATGAGAAGTACACAAAATATTATTATCAAAGATTTATCAATCAATCGTATTGTTGTAAGAATTGATGGTGAATCTTTGATTCCTTTAAAGAAGCTTGTATTAAAAGATTCTATTACTAATACGGTATTGGATCTTCATTCAGTCAAATGGGAAGGGGCAGCTTTTCATCTCTCATTTAATCTGATGTCTTTAAATCATGAGCATCCGATTGAATCTGGAGATTGGTATCTCATTGGTATTGATAAAAATAATAAGAACCATGAATGCTATCCTGTTGAAGAATTGATTAAGGGAATGAAAGAAAGAATGTTTAACATTTCCAATAAGTACAATGCTTATTTTGATAAGAGTCAAAAGAATTATTACTATGCTGAAAGCAAGATTGATGAAGATAATCAGTCTTACTTCTTAAAGATAGAATATGCTGTTCCTAGTCAACCTTTGACTTTTATGCAAAAAAGAAAGAAAGCTTATAAAAAGCATATGCATAATCTTTCTGTGTGGGGCTTTGTTAAAACTTTTAACTTTTTTAAGAAGTTCAATAAGCCAAATGGCAACAGATTGTTATTTACATCTTCTTCAAGAAGTGAGATTGGCGGCAATCAATTGTATGTCTACAATCGCATGAAGGAAAGAGGAGTAGATCAGCAGTTTAAGATTGATTTTTCTTATAAGGCTAATATCAAAGATCGAAGAGGATTATTGAATAAGTTCTCTTTTACAAGAAAGCTTGCTATGGCTAATATCATCATCTGTGATGATTATCAGCCTGAACTCTATCATGTAGAATATGCTGATGGGGTAGAAATCATTCAATTATGGCATGCCTGTGGTGCATTCAAGACAGTTGGTCTTGAACGTATGGGAAAACCAGGAGCACCAGCATTTGATACTAATGTTCATAAGTGCTATACCGCAATGACTGTATCTTCACCATTGGCTGCAGCACATTATGCTGAAGCATTTGGTATCGATGAATCAAAGATTGTATCTTTAGGAGTACCTCGTACTGATATCTTCTTTGATGAAGAATACAAGAAAGAGATTATTCCTAAGGTTAAAGCAGCATTCCCACAAATTGAGAATGCTGATGAGGTTATTATGTATGCACCAACATTTAGAGGAATCAATGCGCGTTATGCCTATTTCCCAATGGATATGATTGACTTTGATGGCTTTGGTGAATATTTAGAAAAACATAATAGCGTCATGCTTATTAAGATGCATCCATTTGTAAGAGAACCACTTCCTATTCCAGAAAAATACAAAGATCGCATCATTGATGCATCTTCTTATAGAGAAATCAATAACATGCTCTTTGTAACTGATTTATTGATTACTGACTATTCATCAGTTATCTATGAGTTCTCACTCTTTAATAAGCCAATGCTCTTCTATGCATTTGATCGTATGAAATACGAAGCAGATCGTGGGTTCTATGAACCATATGCTAAAATGGTGCCTGGCAAGATTGTCAGAACGTCAGAAGATCTTATCGCTTCATTAGAAGCACGTGATTTTGAATATGAAAAGGTGGCACCTTTTGTAAAGAAGAACTTCAGTTATACAGATGGAAAATCAACTGATCGTATTATCGATCAATTGATTTTAAAGAATAAGTAAAAAGAGTGGATATATTATATCCACTTTCTTTGTCAAGGAGGCAAAATATATGAAGAAAGTATTTCCTCATCCTACCTTCAAGAATATTAAGATTAAATCTTTAGGGGTAGGAGAAACTATTAATATCAAGCCCTTGATCAGGGGACCTGAAGGTGAGATGGAAGCAGACATTCATTATAAAAGTGATATGAGTGATATTCTTTCAGTTGATCAGGAAGGAAATGTAACAGGATTAAAAGAAGGATATGGTGAAATTCTCGCATTTGCCTGTGGCAAATTAGCAAGATTGCCTCTCCATGTCGCCAATGTACCTTCTGGTATAAAGCAGGTGACAGGACATCGTGGCTTAAGAGGATTAGCAGTTGAAAATACGATGCCTTCCTTTAAGCTTGCTGCAAAGCATCATGTAGACTTTATTGAAACTGATATCGCAATCACAAAAGATCATCAGCTGGTTCTTTTCCATGATGTCAAATCAATGAAAAGACTGACTGAAGAAGAAAGACCAGTCAATGATTTAACTTTAGAAGAAGTCAAGAAGGTAAAGTTTACAGCTGGTAATCATCTAGAAGATTATCCTGATGTCAGTGTTCCAACTCTAGATGAATATCTTGATTTTATGGAAACAACATCTTCTTATCCAATGATTGAGCTTAAGGATCCTCAACTTAAAGATCATGAAGAACTACTGATTCAGATTAGAGATAAAGTAGATGCACATGGCTTTAGTGATCATGTAAGAATTACTTCTGCTAATATGGATAACCTGTTTGCTTATGAGAAGATCAATAAGAATCATGAACTATGGATCATTGTGGAAGATCCACTTGATGATATTGAACTATTAAAAGCACATCAGTGGAATTATTCAGTTAAAAAGAATGCCTGCAAAAAAGATTTTGTTAAGCAGGTACATGATGCTGGATTAAAGACTGATGTATGGATTATCAATGATAAAAAGGAAGCAAAAGACTTTCTTGATTGGCCAATTACATCTATGACAAGCGATGTTGTGATTATGGATGAAGCAGTCAAATAGGTAGATATTTAATGTTAAGTGTGATATTATACGCTTATCAAACGGAGGTTATATAAAATGATCTATGCGGAAATTTTGGCAGGCGGTAAAGGTACAAGAATGGGTAATACTGCTATGCCTAAACAATTCTTGATGTTAGGAGGAAAACCAATCTTTGTTCATACTGTAGAACAGTTCTTAATGAACACAAGAATTGATGAAATTATTATCTGTACTCCTGAAGTCTGGATTGCACATACTAGAGATACTTTAAAGAAATATATTAAAGATTTATCAAGAATTCAGATTGTAGCAGGTGGTGCTACAAGAAATGATACTATCATGAATGGTATTAAGTTTATTGAAGAAACATATGGCTTAAATGATGATGATGTCATCTTGACACATGATGCAGTAAGACCATTCTTAACTCAGAGAATCATTGATGACAATATTGAAGGTGCTATTAAACATGGTGCAACTGATACTGTTGTAGAAGCATTTGATACAATTGTACATTCAGTAGATGGAAAGATTATTACTGATATTCCAGTAAGAAGTGAAATGTTCCAGGGGCAGACACCTCAGTCTTTTAATATTAAGCTTTTAAAAGAATTCTTTGAAAACTTGACTGATGATGAAAAAGAAATTCTTACTGATGCATGTAAAGCACTTGTCATTAAGGGACATGATGTACATCTTGTAAGAGGCGAAAGCTATAATATGAAGATTACAACTCAGTACGATCTTAAGGTTGCTAATGGTCTGGTAGAAGGGCAGAAAATCTAAATGATCAATACTGTCTATAGATTAATTGCACCTAAATCAATTCGTGCTGATTTCGTTGATCTTAAGCTAGATGAAGAAAGAATTATTATCAGACCAACATATCTTTCTATCTGTGCTGCTGATCAGAGATATTATACGGGATCAAGAGGAAGAGTTGTCATGAAGCAGAAGCTTCCAATGGCACTTATTCATGAAGCAGTTGGTGAAGTTGTCTATGATCCAAAAGGTGAACTTCCTGTAGGAACTCATGTTGTCATGATTCCTAACACACCAAATGAAAAAGATGATATTATCAAAGAAAACTATTTAAGATCGTCTCAGTTTAGAGCATCAGGTTTTGATGGCTTTATGCAAAATGTTGTTTCTATGAGAAGAGATCTCGTTATTCCATTTGATTATGAACCAGAAGTAGGTGTGCTTCTTGAATTAATGAGCGTTGGTATGAATGCGGTTAGTACATTCAAGAAACATGCTCATGATCGTAAGGATGCTATTGGAATCTGGGGAAATGGAAATGTCGGTTTCGTAACAGCATTGATCTTAAGAAAAGAATTTCCAGATGCAAAGATCTATGTGTTCGGTGTTGAAGAACACAAGAACAGATATTTCTCATTTGCGGATGATACATTCATCATCAATGATATTCCAGAAGATCTTCAGTTAGATCACGCTTTTGAATGTGTAGGTGGAAGAGGTTCGGAAGCTGCTATTTCTCAGATTATTGATTATATTAAACCACAGGGAACAATCAACCTTATGGGTGTATCTGAGAATCCTGTGCCAATCAATACAAGAATGGTATTGGAAAAAGGTTTACAGCTTTTAGGAAACTCTCGTTCTAACTATGATGATTTCAAGAAATCAGTAGATATGATGGCTAATAATAAAGATGTCAGAGAATATCTTTCTACAATTGTTTCAGAGATGGTTGTTGTTAACACTATTGATGATATGATTAGAGCATTTGAAGATGATACATACAATGACTTCAAAACAGTCATGAAATGGGAAATCTAATAACCAGTCCTATAACGGACTGGTTTTATTGCGTTTTTCATATGTTTGTTATAAAATGAGATATATTTAAGAAAAGGAATAGATTATGGCCAGCTTTATAAAAATGATCTTACAGATCGCTAGACAATTGGATCTTATTGTCTATTACATCTTCTATAGATGGAAATATAATATTATTAATAATCAAGTGCTTTTTCTTTCTCAGACAAGAAATGAATTAACAGGTAACTTCGAGTTTATCTATAATGAAATAAAAGCTGATTATCTCGTAAAGACAGCCTTGGGAGATCATATAGGAGAACGTAAAGAACTCGCAAAGACATTTGCGATGTCTCATTATATTCTAGTTGATGACTTTACACCAATTATTTATCCTATTCCCCTTAGAAAGGGAACACACCTTATTCAGGTATGGCATGCCTTGGGGGCATTCAAGACAATTGGTTTTGCAAGATCACGCAATCATGATCGTTTTTCAATGACACATAGAAACTATGATGATACGATCGTTTCAAGTGCATCCATTGTTAAAGATTATGCGAAAGCATTTCGGATGAATGAAAAAGATGTACATCCTATCGGTATTCCTAGAACTGATATTTTCTTTAATGAAAGAAAAAAAGCAAGCATTCGCTTTTCTCTTTATCGAGAATACCCTTGGCTAAAGGGGAAGAAGGTCATTCTGTTTGCTCCTACATTTAGAGGTGGCAATATTCATAATGCCTACTATGATTATTCGAAGATCAACTTTAAAAAACTGCAGATGGCATTAGGTGATGAATATGCCTGTATTGTTAAGATGCATCCATTTATTTCACAGGGTGTACCTGAAGATCTTGATCCATCTTTCTATATTGACTTATCAAGTCAAAGAGATATTAATGATCTATTGATGATTACAGATATTCTTATTACTGATTATTCATCAGTCATCTTTGAAGCCGCATTGCTGCCAATTAAGACAATATTCTTTATTTATGATCTAGAGAACTATATTGCAGATAGAGATTTCTTCTATCCGTTTGAAAAGTATACCTATGGTCCTGTCGCATTTACACAAGAAGAAATGATAGATGCGATCTTATATGGAGCAGTGAATGAAGAAAAGAAAAAAGAATTTGTAGACTATTTTATTAACGCGTGTGATGGATATTCATCTAAACGCTTTGTAGAAACATTAATGAGGATTGATATATGAGCATAATCATAAAATTAGCAATCGCAATATTAAATGGTATCTTCTTTTTTATGAAGCTGCTTCCAGTACAAAAGAAAATCACTTATATATCAAGACAAAGCAATAAGACACCGATTGACTTTGAACTTGTAAAAGAAGATATAAAAAAACAAGCGCCAGAGTATAAGCATGTGATTCTTGCTAAACGAATCCCCAATCATATGATGGGGAAAATAAAATATGCGTTTCATGTTTTTGTACAGATGTATCATATTGCCACAAGTGAAGCAGTACTGCTTGATACATACTGTATTCCTATCAGTATTCTTAAACAAAGACAGTCCCTGGTGGTTATTCAGATGTGGCATGCATTAGGCGCTTTTAAGAAGTTTGCGTATTCCATTCTTGATCAAAAGGAAGGCTCTTCTAGTCGCATAGCACAGCTGATGAAGATGCATTATCATTATAGCTACGTATTAACTTCAAGTCACACGGCATTGCCTTTTTTTGCGGAAGCTTTCAATGTAGAAAAAGAAAAGATGGTTGTCTTGCCACTTCCTCGTACTGATCTTCTTATAAAAGAAGGAGAAGGTGTTATCGAGAGAATTGAAGAGGCTTATCCTCAATTACAAGATCATGACAAGAAAGTTATTGTATATGCACCGACATTTAGAAAAAGTGATGATCATTTAAGAGACGCTATTTTATCATTGATCAATGAAATTGATCATTCTAAATATCATCTTGTTTTAAAGCTTCATCCCCTTATTGAACGTACATTTGATGATCAGCGTATCATAGTAGATCATAAGTTCAGCACACAGGAATTCTTCCATAGAGCTGATATTATTGTCACAGATTATTCAGCAGCATTATTTGAAGCCTGTATGATGAATAAGCCTATCTATTTTTATGATTTTGATTATGATACATATATGCGAAATCGTTCTTTCTATCTTGACTACAAGACAGATATGCCTGGTCCTTTATGTGAAACAAGTGAGTCATTGATGAATGCGATTGAGATGAATACATGTGATCTAAAGAGGGTAGAGGCTTTTCGAAAAGAAATGGTAGCACCTTGCAAGGAAAGCTATACGAGAGATTTTACTTCTTTCTTATTAAAGCAGTTAAGCAGAGACTAGGTCTCTGCTTTTTCTTATTTGAACTTAAAGGGAAGGCATGGTATCATATTACGTAAAGGAGTTATTATGGAAAGAATACATATTGTAAAAGAGTATAGAAATACATTTACACGTAGACTTACAGGAGATCAGGGCGCATTGGGATTCCTTATTATGATGCCGGCATTCTTGATCTGTAATTCTGTTATAGTAAGTGCTCTTATTAAATCAGTGCTGCTTATTGGCAATATGAGTATCAGCTACTCTCGCCTGAATCTTGTGTTGAATGTGATGACAGATTTATTGATGATTCTCATTTCAGTTTTCTGTCTTAAAGATTTTATTGTCAGACAGATTAATGATTTTATGAAGAGAAAAAAGAAAATTATCATTAATGGGGTAGTCATAGGTTATCTGCTTTGTTTTGTGATGAGCATGATCACAGCTCTTCTTGTAAGAATGCTGACGGCGAAATCTACAAGTGCTAATCAGGAAGCTGTTGTCTCACTTGCTAAATACAATCCTGTCATCATGTTGCTTATGACAGTGGTCTTTGCACCATTAGCAGAAGAATTGCTTTTTAGAGGATTCTTGTTCACATTCTTTAGAAAATATAATCGTATCTTAGCATATGTGATCTCAGCCTTCATGTTTGGCTTTGTCCACGTCATGTCTGCTGTAATGGGAGGGAATCTTTCAGAATTCATTCAGATGATTCCTTATGTAGGAATGGGGCTAGTCTTTGCGTATATCTATGAATCAAACGATAATATCGTTGCTTCTATTCTTACCCATGCTACATCAAATTTTATTGCAATGCTATTGATTCTATTTTAAATGAAAACATCCGAAAGGATGTTTTTTTATAACTTGAATTTATAATCTAAGTGCAACAAAAAAAGTAACTCATAGAAAATCCGTTTTATAATGTGCTTGGGAATACAAATCATAAAGGAGGATTATTCTATGAGTCTTACACTAATTGAACGTGAATGTATAATGTATTATTGCTCAAAAGGTCTTACTGTTACTGAAATAGCCAATATTTTAAATAGAGATAAATCTACCGTATCACGTGAATTACATAGAAACAGTATCAGTGAAGAATATCTTCCAAAGGGAAAAGAGATGGATTCTGTCACTGATGAATATATCAATGATTTCATAGACAAACTAAACAAACGACCTCGTAAATGTTTAGGATGGAAAACACCTTATGAAGTACATTATAATAAAGTGTTGCATTTAACTTGAAAATTCAAGAAATAAAAAAACCTCTCAATTGAGAGGCTAGCTATCAAAATGGCGGTCTGGACGGGGCTCGAACCCGCGACCTCCGCCGTGACAGGGCGGCATTCTAAACCAACTGAACTACCAGACCATTTCGACTGCATGAATAATTTATCATATTATTAAGAACAGGTCAACAACTTTTTTGAAAAATCTAACAAAATTGTCGTATAAATGAAATTATATTGATAAATAGATGATATTTTCATGAGATGGAATTTATTTATTTTGTAAGCTTATTGCATATCTTGTAGAATGTATTATAATATGCGTATTAAAGAGTGTGTCTCTTTAGGAGGAAAATATGAAACAAGTAAAGAAGTTTATGCTTGTTTTTGGTCTTTCTTTATGTATGATTATGCCAGTGATGGCAGATGTTCACGCAGAAGGTACTACTTCATCTAATGATACTCAGAATACAACTGAGACTACAGGGGATAATGGAAGTACTACTCAGGGTGAAAATGGTAATCAGACAGGGAATACGGAAGAACCAAAAACAACTCCCGAAACGCCAAAGGAAGAATCGAAGCCTGCTGCTAAGCCTGTTGTAAAGAATGGTTTTATTAATGAAAGTGGAAAGATCTATTTCTATAAGAACAATAAGCGTCTTAACTATAAAGGATGGAAAAAGATCAATAAGAAGATCTACTATTTCAATAAAAAACATGCTGTTGTAACAGGACAGAAGAAAATCAAGAAATCTTATTTCCTTTTTAATAGTAAAGGGAAATTAATGACTGGATGGCAGAATGTAGGTAATAAGAGATATCTATTTAAGACAACTGGTAAATTAGGTGTTATTGGTAAACGTCTTAAAGAAGATAAAAGCAAAAATGTTCAGGGATATAAGAGTGATACTAAATGGTTGATTCTTGTAGACCGTTCTGCTCATAAGGTTTATGTATACCATGGCAAAAAAGGAAGCTGGAAATTAAAGAAGAGTTTCTTATGTGGTAATGGTAAAGCATCGACACCTACTGTAACTGGTACTTTCAAGATGGGTACTACAAAAGGACGTTACTTCAAGGCTAGATATTTTGATTCAGCACCTGCTAGATGCTGGTGGCCAACACGTATTACAGGCGGATATTTATTCCATTCTGTATTATATTATCCATCATCAACACCTGCTCGTGTTATGGATGGCAGAGTTGGTGTAGGTGTATCACATGGTTGTGTACGTTTGAAATTAAACAATGCAAAATGGATTCATGACCATATCACTAAGAAGACAACTTGTGTTATTTACAATTAATAGATTGTGCATCTCTTGAGATGCACTTTTCTTTTTTTGTAAAATTGTTATACTTATATTAACAGGGAGGTTTCTTATGCGACTGTTATTAGTAGAAGATGAAAAATCACTTTCAAGAGCGTTATGCAGTATTCTTGAAGACAATGGATACAGTGTTGATCCAGTCTATGATGGAGAAGATGCCATTGCTTTTGCAAATAGTGAAATATATGATGGGATTATCTTGGATGTCATGATTCCTAAGAAGGATGGATTTGAAGTATTAGAAAGCATTAGAAAATCAGGAAACATGATACCAGTTCTTATTTTAAGTGCACGTTCAAGGGTGGATGATCGTGTAAAAGGATTAGATCTTGGTGCCAATGATTATCTTACAAAACCATTTTCACCAAAGGAACTGCTTGCCCGTATTCGTGCTATGTCACGAGTCAAGCTTGCAGAACCTGATACAACACTAAGAGTGGGAAATATAATTCTTGATAAGTCCACTCATGAGTTGTCTTCAACAGCAGGTAATTTCCATTTGGCCAATAAAGAATTCCAGATGATGGAACAGTTTATGTCACATCCTAAACGTGTCTATTCCATTGATTTCTTTATTGAAAAAATATGGGGATATGAAAGTGATGCAGAACAGAATCTTGTATGGACTTATGTTTCTTATTTAAGAAAGAAACTAAAAGTGCTACATGCGGATGTGAAGATTAAGGCCTATCGTAATACAGGCTATTCTTTGGAGCCTTGCGATGATTAACAGATTAAGAAGAAAGTTTATTTTGAGTGCCATCAGTGCACTCCTTCTTATTGTTATCTTGTTTGTTGGTATTCTGGATGGATTAAACTATCTTCAAATGGATAGAAAACAAGTGAGAACATTGAACATTCTTGAAAAGTATTACAAGGATGAAATGTCTGCTGTAGATAATAGTGAAATTCCTTATGCATCACGATATTTTGTTGTTGTCTATGATAATGAAGGTCAACTTGTAGAAATCAATACCGCAAGAGTAAGAACAATTGTTAACAATAAAGCCGAACAATATGGATTAAAGGCTTATCATAGTAAAAAGAAGAGAGATTTTATTGGTCATTATCGTTATACAAAATCAAAGAGAGGGGATTCTACTTATATTATTTTCTTGGATGTAGAGAATTCACTTGAAGATTTCTTTGACATTGTCAATTTATCAATAATCTTTGTAGTATTAGGGGTCGTTCTCTTTATTTTCCTTATTGTGATCTTATCAGGAAAAGTGATTAAGCCTTTTGTAGACAACTATGAAAATCAGCGTAACTTTATTGCGGATGCTGGTCATGATTTAAAGACACCTATTACCGTTATTGAAGCTGATGCGGAAGTCTTAAAGATGAAATTTGGAGATGATAATGAATTCTTGAATGATATCTTCCTTCAGTCTTCAAGATTAAAGCAATTGACAGAAGATCTTATCTACTTATCTAAGCTAGATGAAAATCCTGATTATGAAATGATTGAGTTCCCGTTATCAGATGTTATTACTGAAATATGTCAATCATTTGAGAGTGTAGCTAAAACACAGAAGAAAGAAATGACAATTACCATTGAACCACATCTCAGTTTTAAAGGTAATCAGAAGAACATGGAAAGATTGGTTAATATTCTATTGGATAATGCGGTCAAGTATTCTTCTGATCATGGAAAAATCGATGTCTCTTTAGAAAGACAAAAGAAGTTTATCGTGTTGACTGTTTATAATACAGTCGATCATATCAGCAAAGAAGAATTGCCTAAGCTCTTTGATCGTTTCTATCGTTCTGATCAATCAAGAAACTCTGAAACAGGAGGGTATGGTATTGGGCTTTCTGTTGCTAAAAGTGTAGTTGAAGCACATAAAGGAAAAATCAATGCGACTACATCAGATGAGAAATCACTGGTTATGATTGTTATCTTGCCAAATAGAATTTAAAAAGCAGCCTAGGCTGCTTTTTTATTTGTAATAGTAATATTAGAATGTGAAATCATCAAGAATAAAACTATGAACAATAGATATTTTCTAATTGTTGAGTAGAATGTAACTTTCTTTGAAGAGTCAGCTCTTAGCTTACTGAGTTGACTGCTAGAAAAGATTTCTGACTTGTTATTGACGTAGGCAAAATGTTCATTGGAAGGGAAATCCTTTGGGCATTTTATTGTTTTAGGTGCATAGAAGTAACGATGATTGTTCTGTAGAAATGTAACTGAATAGTAATGATCTAAATTTGACTTATAGGACAAATCTATAATATTTAACTTTTCATCTAATCCAACATATAAATTCTTGTTAATATCAAGCTTATATTTTGCGATAAGCTCATCAGGTATTTGTCTAGGCTCTACTCCTATCTTGAAGTATTCCTTGAACATATAGCCATTGAATACATGATAAATATGATATTTATCAAGAGCTTTTAAATGAGATGTAGAAATCATGACTAATGATTGTGATCCAATTAAGAGCAGTATGGTCATAATGAGAACTATTCCATAAGCAGATAATCTCTTCTTGTGAGGTTTAGCTTGTGGTTTTTTTATTTGTCTGATATCTTCCTTGATTCGATAATAGAGTTTTTCTCTTTCATGATTATCTGTTTCTTTTGAGGGAGTGTATATTTCATCAAAAGAATAATCATTGAAAGATGAATCGTTATTAAAAGAATATTCAGCAGCATTTGCACTGTAGAAAGATGAAACGACACTTCCAGTATAATCTACATAATGCATGTAATGATAATCAGGAAATAGTCTTTGCATTTCTTGTTGAATAGAAGAATAATCTGTTAATAGACAATTGATGATAATGGTATCATCATCAAGATATAAATCAAATATCTTATGGTTTGTTTTAGCGTATATGATAATTTTATTCATGATAATCTCCTTTTGTGATTCATTATAACATAGATTTAAAAAGGAAAGCTTGTCTAAATATAAAATTCTATTCATGATAATATTTTAAGTTCATTTAAGTAACTAAGAGTAAGATACTAGTAAAAGGGGATGATGTGATGAAATTATTAGGGAAATTATGCATATCATTATTAAGTGTACTTATGGTCGTAGGATTTATTCCTGTAAATGATGTCAATGCAGCAGTGAAATTAAGTGCAACTTCTAAGACAATTTATGTAGGCAGCGGGTATACATTAAAACTAAAAGGGACAAGCAAGAAAGGACATGCTAAAAGTTCTTCTAGTGCTGTCAAAGTGTCCGCAGTTAAAAAGACGAAAAAGGTCAAAGTGAGAAAACGTGTTACTGTTAAAGTGAAAGTACGCGGTAAATGGAAAAAGAAAAAAGTTTGGCGCAAGGTTACAGTGAAGAAAAAAGTAACTGTAAAGAACAGCTTCTACTTAGCAGGAAAAAGAGCAGGAAGTGCTGATGTAAGTGTAACATATGGAAAGAATAAGATTGTTTGTCATGTTGCAGTTTATCAGCCACAGTTAAATACTGTTGTGGGATATACTTATAATTTGGCATCTAGACTATCTCATACATCTGATTCTAGATATTGGACAAGTAATCAGGCTGTTGCTTTAGTAGATGAGTATAGCGGTCTACTTATGCCAATTCATTCTGGATCTTGTATTATTTATCGTAAAGTTAATAATAAGGTAAAGAGCCAGATTAAAATTAATGTAAAATCAAGTGGTGATGTAAAGGTTGGTGTAGATGTTTCAAGACATAACGGGATTGTCAATTTCAATACATTAAAGAAGAATAATATTAATTTTGCGATTATCAGAGGTGGCAATGGCTGTCGTAAATACGGTACAACTGACAAAAGTTCTATTGATTTAAATTTAAAGAGAAATATTGAAGGCGCCAAAGCTGCGGGCATGGAAATTGGATTATATTGGTATTTAAACAGCAGTACCAATGGATTGATGTCTAGCGGTGATGCAAAGCTACAAGGAGAACGATTTGCTGACAGACTATTGAGTCTTGATATTGAAAAGAATACACCAATCTATATTGATTTAGAAGAGCATTCAGCGTTATTAAAGTCTGGTTCAAAAAACACAAAAGCAGAATTCCAGAAAGAGATGTGTCAGATCTTTGAAGCAAAACTAAGAGAAAAAGGATTTACGAATATTGGAATCTACGCCTCTACTAGCTGGTATAAGGATTATTTAAAAAATGATTATTTCATGAACAAAGTGGACGTAGGAGAAGAAGGAATCACAAGTCATTGGCTTGCACATTATAACTACGCTTCAAAAGAAGGAGCACAAACACCACAGTTCTACTATAATGGTAGACTAATTACACCAGATATCTGGCAGACAGGAAGTCGTTTCCGTATCTCTGGTATAGGTTCTACTTATGTAGATATGAACTATCTTTATCAATAAAAAGAAGATACACGAAAGTGTATCTTTTCTTTTATCCTTAATATTAATTTGTATAAAAACAAATTAACTTAAGTGAACCTCAATAAAAGTGATAAAATTGTCGTATATATAGACTTTTTATTTTAAAAAAATCGACTTTATGATTTAATAAGTGTAATAGAGGAGGGATAGCCGTGAATAGTTTTAAACGATGTCTAAGTGTATGTTTGAGCCTTTTAATGGCACTTACTATCGTAGGTGTACAAAATGTACAAGCTGCCGGAATCTCATTAAGTGTTACTAAGAAGACAATGAAGGTGGGGCAATCTTTTACTTTTAAGATTAATCATTCTGCTTCTCATGTTGCAAGATCTACTAACACTAAAATAGTATCTGTTACACAAAAAACAAAAACAAAGTATGTAAAAAAGAAAAAGAAAGTGATTATCTATAAGAAGGTCAAAAAGAAATATGTAAAAAAGAATGTTTGGCGTACTTATACAGTCAAAAAAGTAAGTAAAGTAAAAAATACGTTTTCTATTAAAGCAAAGAAGAACGGAAATGCATCCGTACGTGTTGTCTATCGGAACAAGAATTATGATTGCAAGGTTGTCGTTGGAAGTACTTCAACGACAAGCAAGAAAGCTTCTCCAAGTAATTTAATAACTTCAAAGCCAAAGACTAGCTATACAGCGAAATGTTCCACTACTAATACCATGTATGTTGGACAGACAGTCAAACTAGGTAAAGAACTTGGTGGAAATGGGGCCTATGTATCAAGTAAGTCAAGCGTAGCGTTGGTTGATACATCTACAGGTCTAGTCATGCCAATTGGTGAAGGGAAAGCTAAAATTACGAATACTAAGTCTAATAAGAGTAAGGACATTATTGTTAAAGATTCTAAAAATGTAGAGGTAGGTATTGATGTTTCATATCATAATGAGACAGTCAATTATAAATCTGCAAAAAGCAATGGGATTGATTTCGTTGTGATTCGTGGAGGAAATGGCTACAAGAAACGTACGACTACGAATGCTAAAGGTGTTGATCTTAACTTAAAGAAGAATATTGATGGCTGTGAAGCAGCTGGACTTAAATATGGTTTCTATTGGTATCTTCAATCAAATAGTGGAAGTGGAAAGATGACTGAAGAACATGCTGAGATGCAGGCTACAGCGATGGCTGATGCACTTGATAGATACAAGTCTTCTATGAAGCTCTTTAAGCTTCCAATTTATTTGGATCTTGAACAACATTCTGCTTTACTTGTAAGTGAAGGCAATGACTCAAAGGAAATGAAAGAGAATGCTGCTTTCCAGAAGAAAATCTGTCAGGCTTTTATTAATGTATTATTAAAACGAGGCTACAATAACATTGGTATTTATGCATCACGTTCTTGGTATAATGACTATCTTCAGGATGAATATTTCGTTAATCAGTTTGCTTCTAGATGGTTAGCTAATTATCAATTTGATTCTGCCAATAATTCTACGATGATTCCTACATTTAAATATAATAATAAAACATATTATCCAGATATTTGGCAGACAGGGGAAAACTTTAAGGTATCATTTAATGGCAGCAAAGCTATAGACATGAATTATCGCTATTTATAACAACCGTCATATGACGGTTGTTATTTTTATTATAGAAATTAGGATAAATACAAATAATATTATTTTGTTTTGGGAACGACTATTTTTTTACTGTTTTTTCTTGACGCCTTACAGTTCTTATATTATTATGTTTACAACAAAACCGATGACGTGGAGATAAAAATAGAAAAGACGCGCACAGAGAGTCTCGCATGGTGGAAGCAGATCGTAGTCATCTATTAAATGGACCACAGAGGGCAAAGTGAAAGGGTTGACCGAGTATTCTTTGACGTGATTCTCGCGTAAAGAGAAAGTGGTTTGATGGAACCACATAAGCGCACTGTTTAGTGAATCAAGGTGGCACCGCGGTTTGAGAGTAACCGTCCTTGAAAGAGTATTCTTTCAGGACGGTTTTTTGTATAAGAAGGAGGAAGTTATGTTTACACCCACACTAGAAGAAATGAAGGCATTGCCAATAACAGATGAAAATTACATCCCTATTAAGAAAGAAATCTACGCTGATCTTTTCTCACCAATTAGCGTATTAAAAAAGTTAAAATCTGTTTCAGATCACTGCTTTATTCTAGAAAGTCATGAGGATCAGAATAAATGGGGAAGATATTCATTTATTGGATGCAATCCTAAACATGAAATCACATGTAATAACAGTCGTCTATTTGTAGATGGAAAAGATAAGGGAAGACAAAATCCCAATGAAGCAATAAGAAAGATTCTTAAAGAAAATAAATCTTATAAGCTTGAAGGATTTCCTACTTTAACTGGAGGACTTGTAGGATTCTTTGCTTTTGATTATATGAAATATCAGGAACCTTCTATTGAATGGCCTAAGAAGCAGGCTTCACATTTCAAGGATGTGGACTTGATGCTATTCTCGGATATTATCTGTTTTGATCATTATCGTCAGACATTGATGATCATCACACAGATTGATGCCCATAACATAGATGAAGATTACGACAAGGCTTGTCGTCATATTGAAGAAATTGAACATTTGATCAAGAAGGAATATATAGACTTTGAAGAGCCATTAAGATTAAAGAGTGAATTTACTTCAATGTTCACTAAAGAAGAATATTGTCAATGTGTAGAAAAGTGTAAACAGTACATAAGAGATGGAGACATCTTTCAGGTTGTATTAGCAAACAGATTAGAAGCAACATGTTCAGGAAGTCTTCTTGATACATATCGTGTCTTAAGAACGACTAATCCTTCTCCTTATATGTTCTACTTCTATTCAGATTCTATGGAAGTGGCTGGTTCATCACCAGAAACATTAGTAAAGCTAACTGAAGATGAGCTTTATACATTCCCAATTGCTGGTACAAGAAAAAGAGGAAAAGATGCTAAGGAAGATAAAGTGTTAAGTGAAGATCTTCTTCATGATGAAAAAGAACTATCTGAACATAATATGCTCGTCGATTTAGGAAGAAATGATTTAGGAAGAGTGGCCAAGATGGGAAGTGTTGAAGTCATTGATTACAAGAAAATCCTAAAGTTCTCAAAGGTCATTCATATGGCCTCAGTTGTAGAAGGAAAACTTAAAGAAGGCAATGATGCTATTGATGTTATTGGTGCATTGTTGCCGGCTGGCACATTATCAGGAGCCCCAAAGATTAGAGCCTGTGAGATTATTAATGAACTAGAAACAGTGAAACGTGGAATCTACGGTGGTGCTATTGGATATCTTGATTTTAATGGCAATATGGATACATGCATCGGTATTCGATTAGCTTACAAGAAATCAAATAAGGTGTATGTATGCTCAGGTGCAGGTATTGTCTATGATAGTGTACCTGAAAATGAATATCGTGAATGTCAGCAAAAGGCATCAGCGATTGTGGAAGCTTTACAAATTGCGAGTGGAGGAATCGACTAATGATACTACTGATCGATAATTACGATAGCTTTGTTTATAATCTTTACCATCTTATTGGTGTATATTACGATGACATTAAAGTCATCAGAAATAATGAAATGAGCGTAGAAGACATCAAGAAACTTAATCCCAAAGCCATTGTCCTTTCACCAGGACCAGGCAGGCCACATGATGCAGGAGTAATTGAAGATGTCATTGAAGAATTCCATGATAAAGTGCCAATGCTGGGAATCTGTTTAGGACATCAGGCTATCATTGAAACTTTTGGTGGGAAGATTGTTCATGCATTAAAGTGCATGCATGGCAAGACTTCAACTATTATTCTTCATGAAAATCCATTATTTGAAGGACTTCCTTCAACATTGAACGTAGCCCGTTATCACAGTCTAGTAGGAAAAGATATTCCAGAAACATTGGATGTGATCGCATTAAGCGAAGAGGGTGAAGTTATGGCTATAAAGCATAAAAAATATCCAGTCTATGGTTTACAGTTCCATCCTGAATCTATTATGAGTGAGGGTGGAAAGGTAATTATACAAAACTTCTTAAAGGAGATATCAAAATGATTAAAGAAGCGATTATTAAGATTGTAAATAAAGAAGATTTAACTTACGAAGAAGCCTATGGCGTTATGAATGAAATCATGAACGGTGATACAACGCCTACACAAAATGCGGCATTCTTAGCCGCATTGTCTACTAAATCTGCAAGAGCAGAAACAATTGAAGAAATTTCTGGTTGTGCTATGGCTATGAGAGAACATGCGACAGCCCTCAATCATAATTTTGATAATGTTCTTGAAATTGTTGGAACTGGTGGAGACCAGTCGATGAGTATCAATATTTCCACTACAAGTGCACTTGTGGCAGCAGCAGCTGGCATCAAGGTTGCTAAACACGGCAATCGTGCTGCCTCTTCATTATCTGGTACTGCAGATTGTCAGGAAGCATTAGGTGTCAATATTGAACAGTCCCCAGAATTAGCAGTGAAACTGTTAGATCAGGCCAATATGTGTTTCTTATTTGCACAATGCTATCACAGTGCTATGAAATATGTAGGAGCAATCAGAAAAGAACTAGGATTTAGAACTGTCTTTAATATTTTAGGGCCACTTACTAATCCTGCTAAGCCTGATTACTATGTATTAGGTGTCTATGATCAATACTTGGTAGAACCAATTGCTGCAGTATTAAAACAGCTAGGCGCAAAAAGAGCGTTGGTTGTCTATGGTCAAGATAAACTTGATGAAATCTCAATTGCGGCACCAACGAGTGTCTGTGAACTTAAAGATGGCACATTAAATTCTTATACAATCACTCCAGAACAGTTCGGCTTATCTCGTGGCAATAAAGAAGATCTAAAAGGTGGCGACGCCAAGGTCAATGCACAATATACAAGAGATATCCTTAATGGAATGGTGCAAGGTCCAAAAAGAGATGCAGTCTTAATGAATGCCGGAGCTGCTATTTACGTAGGTGGAAAAGCTGATAGTCTAGAAGAAGGTATCAAGATGGCTGCAGAAATGATTGATACTGGAAAAGCCACAGCTGAATTGGAAAGATATATCACATTATCCAATGAGAAGGTGGATGCATGATCTTAGATGATATTGTAGAAAAAACAAAAGTAAGATTAGAAAAGAGTAAATCTCATATTGATGAAGAGACAATGAGAAAGAACGCATTATCTTCACCATTGCCAAAAGCATCATTCAAGGATGCTCTTGCTAAAGAAGATTTATCCTTCATTTTAGAAGTGAAGAAAGCCTCACCAAGCAAAGGACTCATTGCCCCAGACTTTCCTTACAAGGCTATTGCCAAGGAGTATGAAGCCATTGGTGCAGATGCTATTTCAGTATTAACTGAACCAGATTTCTTTTTAGGCGACATCAACTATCTTAAAGATATCTCTGAGGAAGTGTATATTCCTTTATTAAGAAAGGATTTCATTATTGATCCTTATATGATTGATGAAGCAAGAGCTAATGGTGCGAGTGCCATCTTGCTTATTGTGGCGATTCTTTCAAATAAACAGTTAAAGGATTATATAAAATATGCCCATGATTTATCACTTGATGTTCTCGTAGAAGCTCATGACGAAGAGGAAATCAAGATTGCGGTTGAAGCAGGAGCAGATATTATTGGCATCAATAACAGAAACCTCAAGGACTTTACGGTAGATCAGCGCTTTATGACAATGTCTTCATTGATTCCTGATGATAAGATCATCGTGAGTGAAAGTGGCATATCAACTCGTGAACAGGTTCTTCAATATGAAAGAGCGAATGCTTTATTGATTGGAGAAACAATGATGAGATCGTCTGATAAACAAAAGACATTAAATATGCTAAAGGGTAAAGAAAATGAAAATTAAGATATGTGGCTTATCAAGAGAAGAAGATATCGCTTATGTCAATGAAGCCAAACCTGACCTAGTCGGATTTGTTTTTGCAAAAAGCAGAAGACAGGTTTCTGATAAACAGGCAAAAAAGCTTAAATCACTACTTGATACGCATATTAAAAGTGTTGGTGTCTTTATAGATGAGCCAAGAGAACATATTGTCAACCTTGTAAAAGAAGGCATTATCGATATCATTCAGCTTCATGGACATGAGAGCCAGGATGATATTGAGTATTATAAAAAGACATGTCGCGTGCCCATTATAAAAGCAAGACATGTGGATGATTCAACACACTATGATTGTGATTTTGATCTTATTGATAACATCAATCCAGGTAGCGGACAGAAGTTCGATTGGTCATTGATAAAAGTCAATAAACCCACATTTCTTGCGGGGGGGATAGGCATTGACGATATTGAAGAACTATCACATTTACCAATTGTAGGAATAGATCTTTCATCATCAGTAGAAACAGATGGAAAAAAAGATAGAGAAAAAATTATAGATATTGTAAGGAGAGTAAGATGCAAGTAGGAAGATATGGACGTTTTGGGGGACAGTATATTCCTGAAACATTAATGCATGAAATACATAAAATAGAAGAAGCGTATGAGTTTTATAAGAACGATAAGGCATTCAATGATGAATTAAACACACTTCTTAAAGAATATGCCGGAAGACCTTCGCTATTATATTATGCCAAGAAGATGACAGAAAATCTTGGTGGAGCTAAGGTCTATCTTAAAAGAGAAGACTTAAACCACACTGGGTCACATAAAATCAACAATGTTCTTGGTCAGTGTCTGATGGCTAAGAAAATGGGCAAGACAAGAGTCATTGCGGAGACTGGAGCCGGTCAGCACGGTGTTGCGACCGCAACAGCGGCTGCTTTGCTTGGATTAGAGTGTGAAATCTATATGGGTAAGGAAGATACTGATCGTCAGGCTCTTAATGTATATCGTATGGAACTGTTGGGAGCTAAGGTTCATCCGGTTACAACTGGGACAATGACTTTAAAGGATGCGGTCAATGAAGCGATGAGACAGTGGACGAAGAGAGTGGATGATACACTTTATGTTCTTGGATCAGTTATGGGTCCTCATCCTTTCCCTATGATGGTCGGTGATTTCCAAAGTATCATTTCTAAAGAAGCAAAAGAACAGATCCTAGAAAAAGAAGGACGCTTGCCAACAGCTGTTATGGCCTGTGTTGGTGGTGGATCTAACGCAATGGGAATGTTCAGAAACTTTATTGATGAACCCTCTGTCCAGCTTATTGGCTGTGAAGCTGCTGGTAAAGGTGTTGAAACAGCACTGCATGCAGCTACGATTGCGAAAGGGGAAGTTGGTATTTTCCATGGCATGAAATCATTGTTCTGTCAGGATGAAGATGGACAGATTGCTCCAGTGTATTCTATTTCTGCTGGTTTGGATTATCCTGGCATTGGTCCTGAACATGCGAACCTATATGAAACAGGGCGTGCAAGTTATGTACCAGTTACTGATGATGAAGCCGTTGGTGCTTTTGAATACCTTGCTAAAGAAGAAGGAATCATCTGTGCTATCGAAAGTGCTCATGCTGTGGCACATGCATTAAAGATTGTACCTCATATGAATAAAGATGATATTGTCATTATTTGTCTTTCTGGTAGAGGAGATAAGGATGTAGCCGCAATTGCTAGATATAAGGGGGTAGATCTTCATGATTAAAGACGCATTTCAGGATAAGGCACTTATTGCCTTTGTAACTGCAGGAGATCCTACATTAGAAAAGACTAAAGAGAATATTAAAGAAATTGTGGATGCAGGTGCTACACTTGTAGAAATTGGTATTCCTTTTAGTGATCCTATAGCAGAAGGACCAATTATCCAGGAAGCAAGCTTAAGAGCTTTGACTCATGGTGTTAAGGTGAATGAAATCTTTGAAATGGTTAAAGAACTAAGAGAAGACGTTTCTGTTCCTCTATGTTTTATGACATATGCGAACGTATTGTTCCATTATGGCTATGATGCCTTCTTAAAAAGATGTGATGAAGTAGGCATTAATGGATTAATCATTCCTGATATGCCATTTGAAGAAAAAGAATTAAAAGAAGCAGCACGTGATTATGATGTGAATATCATTTCAATGATTGCGCCAACATCTAGAGATAGAGTCAAGATGATTGCTAAAGAAGCCGAAGGCTTCATCTATCTCGTCTCTTCATTAGGCGTAACTGGTGAAAGAGATCAGTTCTCTGATAACTTGAAAGACATCATCGGTGATATCAGAAGTGTAACTGATGTACCAGTTGCTATTGGTTTTGGTATACATGAACCATCACAGGCTAAAGCAATGGCTGCTATTTCTGATGGCATTATCGTAGGAAGTGCTATTGTTAAGCGAATTGGTAAACATGAACCACTTTATGATTATGTGAAATCATTAAAGGACGCGATTAAAACTGCATAATAAATAGTATTCTATGTTAAAATAGAAGTGGTGATGAAAATGAATGAACACTTTGATATGATGCAGCCTCTTGCAGAAAGGTTGCGTCCATTAACATTGGATGACTTTGTTGGACAGAAGCATCTTATTGGCAAAAATAAGGTGCTTTCTTCTTTGATAGAGAATGACCGTATAACATCTATGATCTTCTGGGGACCACCAGGGGTGGGCAAGACGACTTTGGCAAGAATAATTGCTAACCAGACACATTCTGAATTTATTACTTTTTCAGCGGTCACAAGTGGTATCAAGGATATTCGTAAAGTCATGAAGGAAGCAGATGAAAATTGTAAATATGGTGTACGTACCATTGTCTTTGTAGATGAAATTCATCGTTTCAATAAAGCACAGCAGGATGCCTTTTTGCCTTTTGTTGAAAAAGGCAGCATTGTTCTAATCGGGGCAACGACAGAAAATCCTTCATTTGAAGTGAACGGAGCGTTATTATCTCGCTGCAAGGTTTTTGTTCTACATCCTTTATCTAATGAAGATATCGTGACACTATTAAAGAATGCCTTGCATTCACCTAAGGGATTCAATAATCAAAAGATTGAGCTCGATGAGAAGTACCTTTATGCGATTGCGACTTTTTCTAATGGAGATGCAAGAAGTGCCTTATCTACATTAGAAATGTGTATTCTTAACAGTGAAGAAAAGGATGGTGTACTTGTCATCTCTGATGAGATTGTTGAACAGGTTACTAATAAAAAAGCTTTGCTTTATGATAAGAAAGGTGAAGAACACTACAATCTGATTTCTGCTTTGCATAAGTCAATGAGGAACTCTGATCCTGATGCCGCCATATACTGGCTGGCCCGTATGCTTGAAGCTGGAGAAGATCCGCTCTATATCGCTAGAAGAGTGACACGCTTTGCGAGTGAAGATATTGGAATGGCTGATCCTAAGGCATTAGAAATATGCGTAGCCGCTTATCAGGCGTGTCATTTTATAGGCATGCCAGAATGTTCAGTTCACTTAAGTGAAGCTGTTGTTTATTGTTCACTAACGCCAAAAAGCAATGCTTTATATAAAGCTTATGAAAAAGCCAAGAAGGATGCCTTAAAGACGGTCGCAGAACCAGTGCCGCTTACTATTCGTAATGCTCCTACAAAACTGATGAAAGAACTTCATTATGGAGAAGGCTACCAGTATGCACATGATTATGAAGAAAAGATGACCGCTATGCAGTGTCTTCCCGACAGCTTAAAAGATCGTGTCTACTATGAACCTACCAAGCAGGGATTTGAAAGTCAGTACGGTGAACGACTTAAGCGTATTAAGGAATGGAAGAAAGCTCATCGTAAATAGCTTTCTTTATTTGAAAAGACACCACTGTTTTAGAAATGTTGAGGTATGATAGTTTTTGAAGGAGTGAGGCAATGATGAAAAGAAAATACTTTTTCTTTGATATTGATGGGACATTGGCAGTAGGGCAACCAGGAAGACAATATATTCCTGAATCTACTAAATATACATTAGAGAAATTAAAAGAAGCAGGACATTTTGTGGCTATTGCAACAGGAAGAAGCTATGCGATGGCTAAAGAGATGATGGAAAATATGCATTTCCATAACATGGTCAGTGATGGGGGGAATGGTATTACCATTGAAGATCAGCTGATAGGCATTGAACCATTAAACTTTGAAGACTGTGTAGCCTTAATTGAAGAATGTCAGGAAAAGAATATTCCCTGGGCTTTTTCTCCAGATAATAAAGTCAGACGATTAGCACCTGACGATCGTTTTTATGAAGCAACTCATGATTTTTATATGAAAACGAAACGTGTAGAACATCTTAATCCCCGTGATTATGATCAAATCTATAAGGTCTATATCGCTATTGAGAAGGAAGATGAGAATAAGCTGAAGACTTTGAATCTTGTACCGTGGGTCAGGTTCCACAAAGAATATATCTTTGTCGAACCTAGCGATAAAGCAAAAGGAATAAGAAAGATGGTTGAGCACCTTCATGGCAACATTGAAGATGTTGTTGTCTTTGGTGATGAAAAGAATGACTTATCAATGTTTAAGAATGAATGGACTTCTATTGCAATGGGAAATGCGATTGATGAACTAAAGGAAAGGGCAAGCTATGTCACAACATCATGTGATCATGATGGAATCTACAATGCTTGTGTACATTTTGGGTGGATCAAGGATGAATTATAAACTTATTGCAATGGATATGGATGGTACATTGCTTGACTCTCATAAAGATATTCTGCCTTCTTCTTACAAGGCAATGAAGAAAGCTGATGAACAAGGCGTCTATGTTTGTCTTTCTACTGGAAGAGGTCTTAAGGAATTGAATGATTATCAGGAAGAACTTGAGACATTGAGCTATGGCATACTCTTAAGTGGGGGATGTCTTTATGATTTCAAGAAGAATGATTATATTTATTTAAGAAGCATGGAAGATGAACTTGTAAATGAAATCATCTCTATGGCTACTAAGAAGGATGTATTGATACAGCTTCTTACTAAAGATGATACTTTTGTTTATGGTTCTCATCTTAAAGATATTTCATATTATCGTATGGGTGCTTATCAGGATCTATTTGATCGTGTATCTGTCCCTGTTGAAGATATGAAAGAATGTATTAGATATCATCAAGGGGAAGTCATGAAGATTTGTATTTATCATATTAACGATAAAGAAAGAGAAATGACTTATAATCAGTTAAAAGATTATCCACTTACTTTAGCTTATTCAGATGAAACATCAATTGAAATATCACCGTTGGATACTGATAAAGGAAATGGATTACTGAAGCTTTGTGAGCTCATTGATCTGCCTATTGAAGAAACTATTGCGATTGGTGATTCTTACAATGATGAAGGCATACTCAAGAAAGCAGGGTTATCTGTCGCTATGGAGAATGCCTGTACAGAGATCAAAGAGATTTCTGATATTATTACAAGAGATAATGATCATGATGGAATCAAGGATATCTTTGATTTATACTTGAAAAGACCGTGAGTTTCACGATCTTTTTTGATTCTAGGTATTATTGTTGATAATGGAATAGAATCATTATGAAAGAGCTCGTTAAAGACTAGAAGAAATAAGACAAGCTATTCATGAAGTGATTGAAGCAGCTGGCAGATGCCTATATTTTGGAAAGGAGGAAATATTATTCATTTTATGGCCACAAAAAGCATATTGGCATTTATTCTGGTGAACATTTTTCTAATAGACTGTCTTAATATGAGACAGCTAAGGGGATAATCAGAATCTATCATGATGAAGTACTTCCTCATAAACGCATTTAAGATATAGTAAAATGGGAAAGAAGAATAATTATGATAGATATATTGAAAAAGAGATTTACTGAAAACAAGGAAAGACATTTAGGTATTTCATTTGAAGAAGTAGAAAAGAAGCTTACTCCTAAAATATTGCATTCACTTACAATGATGGAAGAAGCGGAAAAGATGGGGGTTCGTCTTATGAATGAAGAAGAATATCGTTATCTTCAGACATTACATCTAACTGGGTTGTGACACCTGAAAGAATTCGTTGTCTTGGTGGTGCTATTTTTTGTGAACGTAGGTACAATGAAGTTTTTACATTTCATAATGTAGCTGATAGCCACTATAGTTCACGTGGCTTTCGCTGCATAGTTGAACTTTAAGGAGGATATATGGTTATAGTATCTGAGGTGTTTATTATTTACCTTTTGTTAATAAGTGTTGCTTATTCCTTTTTGATGGTGCTATTGACTGATTATTTCATCAAAAATAACAGCTATAGAAAAGCAGTCTTACTGATTGTTCTTGCTTTTCTGTTAGCTGTTGCTTATGCTGGTTATCTTCTTGTAATTACACTAAGTACATCTTTTATGACGAATTTATCTATCTTAATGTTTATTTTAATCTTTTTGATATTGTGCCTTCCTCCTTTTTTATCGTTAGTGGTTTTTATAACCAGGAAGAAACACTGATTATATTTTTGTTAATGCACTAATCACTGAAATGACATATTGGGAATTATAGTCTGCATTTTCCATGTAGGCATAATAGCTGCCATAGATCATGTAGGAAAACATGATATGTTTTTCAGGATTATTCTGATATTCTGGTCTTAGTGAGAAAAAGAGTTCTGTCAATGATTGATGAATCTTATCAGGAAGAGCACTACGACGACTTCCGGAGAAGAGGGTATGAATCAATTCATTGTATTCCTGATAGGATTTGAAAACTTCTTCTGTAAATATATCAGTGTGATCGATAGCTAATTCAGGATGTCGAATAGATTTGGTGATCTTTTCGACAATGATGTCTTCTACCTGTTCACAAAGATCAAAGATGTCCTGATAGTAGACATAGAAAGTTGATTTATTGATATTTGCGTTTTTGCATAAAGAAACCACTGTCATTTTTTCAATGGGAGTGGTTTTTCTCATGTCGATATAGGTATCAATAATGGCCTGCTTACTTTTGGGATTTTTCATATAAATCCGACACATTTCTATTTTTGTCTATTTTTAGACGTTTAAAAATAATTGGTGGTGTCGCTTTCATCTCCTTTAATATATAGTATAAAATGAAAATAGACAGTTGTCTATAATAGGAGGTTATTATGGATTTTAATGCATTTTATAATGGTCAGGAATTTGAAGCTTATCGCTATCTTGGGGCACATACTCAAGATCGTGGTGTTATCTTTAGAACCTATGCACCTTCAGCACATCGTGTAAGTGTCATCGGTGAATTTACAGATTGGCGTGAAATTCCAATGGAAAGAGTCGGCAATGGACAATTCTGGGAAGTATATGTCAAAGATGCGGCAGTAGGACATATGTATAAGTATCGTGTTCATCATGGAGGATCTTTTGTGGATCATTGTGATCCTTATGGTTACTTAGCAGAAGTAAGACCAGCCAATGCTTCTATTGTTTATAATAATAAGAACTATGTTTTTCATGATAATGAATGGTGTGCATCACGTCATGATCTACAGAATGAAAAGTTGAATATCTATGAACTTCATTTTGGATCTTGGAAAAAGAAGGGGCTTGAAGAAACAGATTGGTACTCTTATAGAGAAATGGCTGATCTCTTGATTCCTTATGTTAAGGAGATGGCTTATAACTATATTGAGATTATGCCACTTAATGAATATCCTAATGATTTATCATGGGGATATCAGCCAACAGGCTTTTTTGCACCTACATCACGTTATGGCAAGCCTGATGATCTACGTTATTTTATTGAACAGTGTCATTTAAATCATGTCGGAGTTATTCTTGATTTTGTACCAGTACATTTCGCTATTGATGGTTTTGCATTAAATAACTTTGATGGAACACCTCTTTATAATTATCCAAATGATGCAGTAGGAAAAAGTGAATGGGGGACATGTAACTTCCAGCATTCACGTGGTGACGTGTGTTCATTCTTAAATTCTTCTGCTTATTACTGGCTGAATGAATTCCATTTTGATGGATTAAGATTGGATGCAGTTGGTAATCTTATCTACTGGCAGGGTAATTCTCAAAGAGGAGAGAACAGAGAAGCGATGAAATTCCTTCAGACATTAAATAGGGGACTTAAAGAACGTATTCCTCATTGTTTGTTGTTTGCGGAAGATTCTTCAAGCTATCAGGGTGTTACTGCACCTATTGAACAGGGTGGATTAGGCTTTGATTATAAATGGGATCTAGGCTGGATGAATGATACTTTGGATTTCTTCAAGAAGACTCCTGAAGAAAGAAAGGAACATTATCATAAGCTTACTTTCTCGATGATGTATTTCTACAATGAACATTTTATCTTGCCATTTTCTCATGATGAAGTTGTTCATGGAAAAAAGACCATCGTAGATAAGATGTATGGTTCTTATGAAGAAAAGTTTGCACAGGCAAGAGCTCTATATCTTTATATGTATGCTCATCCTGGAAAGAAACTTAACTTTATGGGAAATGAATTTGGACAGTTAAGAGAATGGCATGAATATCGTGAACAGGATTGGACATTGTTGCATTATCCAATGCATCAGTCATTCCATCAGTTCCATAAAGATCTTATTCGCTTGTATAATGAACATGATGCATTCTATCAGAATGACTTTAATGAAAAAGGTTTTGCCTGGATAGATTGTCAAAAAGAAGAACAGAGTCTTTATGTCTTTAAAAGATGCAGTGAGGAAACATTGATCTTCTTCTTCAATTTTTCTGATGCACCTCAAGATTATCTTTATGAAGAAAAAGGAAAGCTCACTTGCTTGTTGAATACAAATGATCATATCTATAGTGGACAAGGAGATCGTATTGATCATATTGAAACAGGCGATAATATCACTATTCCAGCATATACAGGAATGGTCTATCAATTACAAGATTAACAAAATCAATCACATTTTTATTCGATAATTCTTCACTATTCTAGATAATAGAAAGTGAGATGAATAACATGAGACAAAACAAATTAATGCACATTCTTATCGCAATCATGATTGTAGGAGGGACCGGCAGCGTATTAACAACAGCCATTATGCCATCTGGCAATAAGACAGTTGAACATATGCATATGAATGGCGGCAATATGCCAAACACGTTGCCAGGCAATGGAGACAATCAGAATAACAGCAATTCTAACAATTCTAATGATAATTCTTCAAACAATTCCTCAAATAATTCTTCAGGTAACACAACCACTACTGTAACTGCTGAAACTACGACAGTTTCCACAGCTGTTGGTGGAGGCAGTGTAGGAACACGTTTTGTGGAATTATTAAGAGATTTATGCATCACATTCTTTACTGGATCCACATTAATGTATCTATATCTTAAATTTAAAAATGATCCTCAAAAAGAAAACTATCAGTTTGTAAATACTGATGCAAATTATTATCAGCCATACCATGAAAACAATGTGCAAATGAACAATGAAAACAATATGAATGAAGAAAAGCAGGATTAGTTTCCTGCTTTTTATATGGACATTATTAAGAACTATAAGCTATAGATTAATAAATAAAAAAAGAAGAATTAACAAAGTCCTGTAGACTTTCTTAATTCTTCTTTTTACTTTCATACAAATAAAGGTTGTTCATTTTTGAAAATTCTATGATCGGTGGTAGTTGCTACATAGTAAAGTGAACCATCTTCCGGTAAGATGTAAATTTCTAATGAATCAATAGATTTTAATGTAATATCTGAGGCTTTTAAATGTAATTTAATAATTTTTTTAATGTCTTGCACATTGGCAATAAATGAATTTGTTTGTATCTGAATGTTTGGTACCATAGCAATTCCCCCTTTTATTTATAATAGCAAAAATAATACTTTTTGCAATGGGCTTTCATAATAATAATGAAATGAATCATCAACGAAATTGAAAATTGAGTATTCTTAGTATAAAATAGTAAAAAATAAGGAGTGTATTATGAGTAAGTATTTAGAACATGCAAAAACTTTAAGAGCAATTGTAGAACCACATTACAATTGTGCACAGGCTGTCCTTGTTCCTTTTGCTAGGGATGCAGGATTAACTGAAGAAGCAGCCTATGATTTTTCAAGAAACTTTGGTGGTGGAATGAAAATGGGGAGCGTCTGTGGTGCTATCACAGGTGGATTAATGGTTTTAGGATTATTTGGTGTAGATGATCCAAGAAATATTGGTGCTTATTATCGTCATTTTAAAGAAGAACATAACAATTGCTTAAATTGTGTAGATCTATTAAAAGCAAGCAGAGAACGTGGTGAAGAAAAGAAACCACATTGTGATGGAATGGTTTATGAAGCTATTGAAGTAGTAGAAGCTATTCTTAAAGAAAAAGGCAAACTGTAATGATTGAAAAGTTAAGAAAGTATAAGCCATATAATGAACAGGAAGAAAAAGATGTAAAAGAGATGATCAGACGTTTAGAGAATGGGGAAGAACTATTTCTTCGTGATAATGTGTCTGCTCATTTTACTGCTTCTGCCTGGGTTGTTTCACCTGGTCGTAAAAAGGTATTGATGGCTTATCATAACATCTATGATTCATGGGCTTGGCTTGGTGGTCATGCGGATGGTGAACATGATCTTCTGAAAGTGGCTATCAAGGAAGTTAAAGAAGAAAGCGGACTAGATGTCAAACCAGTAAGCGAAGATATTTATTCAGTAGAGATTCTTTGTGTTGATGGACATATTAAAAATGGACAATATGTGTCTTCACATTTACATTTTAATGTTACTTATCTTCTAGAAGGTGATGATAAGCTTCCAATTAGAAATAAACCAGATGAAAACGAGGCAGTAGCCTGGTTTGATCGGGAAGAAGCTATTGAAAAATCACGTGAAGAATGGTTTAAGAAAAATATTTATAGAAAACTTAATGATCAATTAAAAGGCGCATAAGCGCCTTTTTCTTTACTTTTAAAGTTCATTTGTTATAATGAAGATACCCATAGGGGGTGTAGGAGGTAAAGATGAAAAAGAAATTCGATGTTATGGGAATGACCTGCGCTGCCTGTGAAGCACATGTCACAAAGAGCGTAAAGAACGTTGATGGAGTTCTTGATTGTCAGGTTAATCTTCTATCAGAAAACATGGAAGTCAATTATGATGAATCAAAGATTTCTTCTGAAGATATTATTCAAGCTGTAAGAAAAGGTGGGTATGATGCCCGTTTACAAGATGAAGAGATTCATCAGGATATGAGAACTTCTATTGAAAAAAGAAATGCGAAAAAGGATGAAGAGTTGCGTAAGCAATTTAAAGATCTGATTCTATCATTTTTATTTATGATTCCACTGTTTTATCTTTCAATGGGATCAATGATGCATTGGCCTGGTATTCCTTCGATATTCTTAGGTCATGAGAATATGATGATCTTCGCATTAACTGAAATCCTATTGCTTATTCCGATTGTATTTATTCATAGAAAAAGATTTATAGGAGGATTTCAATCACTTCTTCATGGAGCACCTAATATGGATTCCTTGATAGCGATTGGCTCTTCTGCTTCAATTGTTTATTCATTATATTCAGTTTATATGATGGCATATCATATGGGACGATTTAATTTAGAAGCAGCTCATGATTATCATATGAATCTCTATTTTGAATCAGCCGCAATGATTCTTACTCTTATTGGGCTAGGCAAATATTTCGAAGCCAGAAGCAAAAAGAGGACAAGTGATGCAATCAATGCCTTGGTGGAGCTTGCACCAGAAAATGCGGTGGTGCTAAGAAATGGAGAAGAAACAGTTGTTTCTATTGAAGATATCAATATCAATGATCATATCGTTGTAAAGAGTGGAGAAAGTATCGCAGTAGATGGCAGAATCATTGAAGGTCATGCAAGCGTTGATGAATCCATGATTACTGGTGAATCAATTCCCGTTGATAAAAAAGAAGGAGATCTTGTTATTGGATCTACTATCAATAAGAGTGGGCGTATTGTTGTTGAAACATTAAAAACAAATGATCAGTCAACCTTGTCACAGATTATTGCCTTGGTAGAAGAAGCAGGAAACTCTAAAGCACCTATTGCCAGAATGGCTGATGTTATTTCAGGATACTTTGTTCCAGTCGTTATCGCTATAGCAATAGTGACATGCATTACTTGGATGATGCTAGGAGAAAGTTTCCATTTCGCATTGACAATGGCTATCTCTGTCCTTGTGATCTCTTGTCCTTGTGCATTAGGGTTAGCTACACCAACAGCCATTATGGTGGGAACAGGTAGAGCAGCTAAACTTGGCTTGCTTGTAAAGGATGCAGTTGCATTAGAAACCTTAAGCAAGATTGATACCATTGTCTTTGATAAGACTGGTACATTGACAAGAGGAACACCTCATGTCTCTGATGTAGAAATCTACGATGAACGTTTTTTATCTTATGCTTATTCTCTTGAATCTCATTCATCCCATCCATTGGCAGAAGCTATTGTTCATTACCATGATGAAGAACTCTTTAATGTTAATGAGTATGCAGAAGTACCTGGTGGGGGTATTACAGGAATAATCAATGATGTAATGGTCATTGGTGGCAATAAGAAAATGATGGAATCCCATGGTATACTTGTTCATGAAGAAAAAGACTATTCTAGTGAAGGCAAGACTGTCATTTATTTTGGTATTGATGGAAAGTATGCTGGACTATTTGCCTTACAGGATGAATTAAAAGAAGAAGTCAGCGATGTGATCGTTGAACTTAAGAATAGACATATTCAATCCTTGATGTTAACAGGGGATAATGATCGAACAGCTAAAGCTTTAGCTTCTAAGCTTAATATTGATTACAAGGCAGAAGTATTGCCTGCTGATAAAGAGAAAGTCATTTCTTCTCTTCAAGATGAAGGCCACATTGTCGCAATGGTCGGTGATGGCATCAATGATGCGCCAGCCTTGATGAAAGCACATGTTGGTGTATCTTTCACTAGTGGATTAGATATTGCAATCGAATCTGCAGATCTTGTACTCATGAAAAATGATATGATTGATTTAGTTAATGCCCTTGATCTTTCACATGCGACAATGACGAATATTAAAGAGAACCTTTTCTGGGCTTTATTTTATAATGCAATCTGTATACCTGTCGCATGCGGTGTGTTCTATCCTTTATGGGGATGGAAACTTTCACCAATGCTTGGAGCACTAGCTATGAGTTTCTCTTCAGTTTTTGTGGTGTCGAATGCATTAAGACTAAGATGGTTCAAGGTGAAAAAGGAAAGTGTAAAAAGAAATGAACATGTTATAAATACAGATGTTTCTGTAATTGATAAGAAATCTCTAGGAAAGAAGGATAAGACAATGAATAAAGAAAACTGTGATAAGATCGTTAAGATCGAAGGTATGATGTGTGAAAAATGTGTTAAGCATGTATCTAATGCATTGAATGCTATTGAACATGTAGAAGCACATGTTTCACTAGAAAACAATGAAGCATATCTTCAAGTCTTTAATCATACTGTAACTGATGAAATGATCAAGAATGCGATTGAAGAAGCAGGATATGAATTTAAGGGTATTTGCATCAATCACAAATATGATCAGAGTGATTATGATAAAGTCATTATAATTGAAGGTATGATGTGCAAGATGTGTGAAAAGCATGTCAATAAAGCCTTGAATAAACTTGACGGTGTAGAAGCAGATGTTTCATTGTTTGAAGGCAAGGCTTATGTTAAGCTTCAAAGTGTAGTTGATGATGAAGTATTAAAGAAAGCTATTGAAGATGAAGACTATAAAGTCTTATCAATTGAGAAAGCATAGGTGATTGTATGCAGGCAGATGCAAAGAAAGTATTGCGTTATCTAAAGACCGCAAGAGGACAGATTGATGGCATCATGAAAATGATTGAAGATGATCGCTATTGTATTGATATTTCTACACAGCTTATGGCGACACAGGGATTATTGAATAGAGCCAATAAGGAAATACTGTCTGAACATATGCGTCATTGTGTGAATGAAGCAACACAGGAAGATGTGCGTGAAGAGAAAATTGAAGAGATGATTAAAGTCATTGATAAACTTGTTAAATAGAGACTGCAAAAAATGCAGTCTCTTTTTTGGAATATATAGATAATAATTTGTTATATATAGACCTCGTTTTCAATAATGGGAAGATAATTGAATATTTAGAAAAGGTATGCTATTAAAATATTAATAGGAGGAAGAGATGGAGGATTATAGTTTATTAAGTGATAAAGAGAGAGATGCCCTTGATTATATTTTAAAACATAAAAAAGAAGTGCTTTATATGAGTATGCGAGAACTTGCTCATCAAAGTCATGTATCAACAGCTACGATCAATCGCATGGCGCATAAATTGGGCTATATGAATTTTGTGGCTTTTAAACATTCGCTTAAACAGAAAACAATTGTTGATATGTCCTATGACAGTCATGAGATTATTTCTTGTTTAAATGGTTTAGAAGAAGATTACTATGCGGATAAACTTGATGAGATGGCTTCTATTTTATATGAAGCTGATTTTATTATGATTTATGGCATTGGCTATAGTGGCTATGTCGCTAAGTATGCGTCTCGTCGTTTTATAGATGCGGGCAAGATTGCCTGGGCGACCAATGATCCATTTTATTATAATCATTCTCTTAAAGGTCATCGGGTGAATCTGTTTATTTCCATTTCCGGAGAAACAATTGAACTTGTTGATATCCTGAATGTCTGCAAGAGTGAATATCCTGATTCAGTGTCTTTATGTATTACAGCTAATATGAATTCGACATTAGTACATATGTGTGATTATGCTATTGCTTATCCTTTAAAAATGAATCTTCGTGATCTTATTAATAAATCTTCTCAAATTGTAAACATGGCTATTATTGAAAAGCTCGCTTTTCATTTGCATGAGATGTCACAAAATGTAATAAAATAGTTACAAATTTAAGAGAATGAATGCTGATTAATGAAGGTTTGAACATCTTTCTTTTTTGTGGATTATTTATTATGATAAATATGTCGATAAAAAAGAAAACGTTTTCAAAAAGGAAAAGGAGATGTCACATTCATGGATAAAATGCAGAATTTCATGGAAAAATATTTTGTTCCTTTAGCTGCTGTCATTAACGGTCAACGTCATGTTGCAGCAGTTAGGGATGCTTTCACATTAACCTTCCCACTTACAATGGCAGGTTCAATTGTTTTACTTATCAATTACGTTTTTCTTGATCCAAGCGGATTTGTTGCTTCATTATTACATCTAGATAAACTGATTCCCAATTTAGCAAGTTATCAGTCTATTTTATCTTCGGTTATTAATGGTACAACAAATATTATCGCATTGATTATTGCTTTCCTTGTTGCTTATCAGCTAGCACAGGAAATGAAGGGTGATTCAGTGTTATGTGGTATTACTTCACTTGCTGTATATTTCATCTTATATCCTGGTGCAAAGGATTTTGCAGATAAATCTGGTTCAGGTCTATCTACTACATATTTTGGTGCTCAGGGATTATTCGTAGCATTGATCTTTGGATTAATCACTGCTGAAATTTTATGTCGATTAGGACGCTGTGAAAAATTAAGAATTAAGATGCCGGATATGGTACCACCTGCAGTAGCGCAGTCATTTAATTTATTGATTCCTATCATGATTGTTATGGCTTTATCTGGAGTTGTTAACTTTGTATTCTCACATGTTACTACTGATGGTATTCAAGTTATTATTTATAACGCTATCCAGTCACCAATGACTTCGTTAGGTAACTCAATGGGTACAATTCTTGTGTTTGTTGTGGTTCAGCAGTTCTTATGGGTATTAGGTATTCATGGTCCAAATACATTAAGTGCTTTACGTTCAGTTATTTGGGCAGAACAAGGAAATGCCAACTTAGTCTATGTTGCTCATCATGGTTCAGCTTGGGGTTGTCCTTATCCTGTAAACTTCACATCTATCAATGATGCCTTTGGCAATGGTGGTGGATCTGGTGCAACTTTAGGATTGATTATTGCAATCTTTATTGTAGGACGTAGAAATAAGACACAATATTCTATTGCTAAAATGTCACTTCTTCCAGGGATTTTTAATATTAATGAACCAATTATTTTTGGTCTTCCTATTGTCATGAATCCAATGTATCTGATTCCATTTATCTTGACTCCAATTGCTTGTGATATGATCGGATACTTTGCTGTCGCGATTGTAAAGATTATTCCGCCGATTGCTTATTCAGTAGCCTGGACAACACCTGAAGTGCTTACGCCATTCTTAGGTTCAGGAGCCAATAACTTTATGTCCCTAGTTGTTGGCGTGCTCTGTCTTGGTGTGTCAGTACTTATTTATTTGCCATTCGTCATGGCCAGCAACAAGGCAGCCTTAATGAAAGGTGCTAAGGAAAGCGAGAGCTAAAAATGAATCAGGATTTCTTATGGGGAGGAGCTGTTGCCGCCCATCAGGTAGAAGGTGCCTATAGGGAAGGTGGCAAGGGACTTAATCTCGCAGATATGATGAGTGCTGGTAGTGTTAATTCACCACGAATTATTACACGAAAAATTGATGCACATTGTTATTATCCTAACCATGAGGCCATTGATTTTTATCATCATTATAAAGAAGATATCGCTTTATTTCATGAAATAGGATTTAAATGTTTTAGAACATCAATTTCATGGGCACGTATCTTTCCCAAAGGGGATGAAAAGACACCCAATGAAGAAGGGCTTATCTTCTATGATAATCTCTTTGATGAACTATTAAAAAATGGAATACAGCCTATTGTAACATTATCCCATTTTGAAATGCCTTTTGCCTTATGTGAAAAATATGGCGGATGGCGCAATCGAAAATTGATCACTTTCTTTGAAAATTTTGTTCGTACATGTTTAGAACGCTATCATGAAAAAGTAAAGTACTGGATGACTTTTAATGAAATCAACAATCAGACAAACTATAATTCTGATGGTGCAGTTTTTACAAACAGCGGTATTATTTTTGAAGAAGGTGAAGATCGTGAACGCATTGTTTATCAGGCAAGTCACTATGAGCTTGTCGCTAGTGCCAAAGCAGTTGCCATTGCCCATCAAATAGATCCAAGTCTTAAAATTGGCTGCATGATTGCTATGACACCCATTTATCCTTATTCCTGTGCTCCTTCTGATATGCTTAAATCATTAGGAGCAGCGCATAAGCGCTTTTGGTATATGGATGTTCAGACACGTGGAGTTTATCCTGCATATATGAAAACATTCTTTAAAAGAAAAGATTTTCATTTAGATATAACAGATGAGGATTTAGAAATCATTAAGAATGGCTGTGTTGATTATATCGGCATTAGTTATTATATGTCATTCGTTTTGAAAGGCGATTCTGATGTTAATCTTGATTATGATGAATCCAATGATCTATGTGATAATCCTTATCTTTCTTCTACAAAATGGGGGTGGCCCATTGATCCTGATGGATTGCGTTACGCCTTGAATAGAATTGAGGATCTTTATCATCTTCCTATTTTCATTGTTGAAAATGGATTTGGGACAGTGGATCTTCTAGAAAATGGAACAGTCCATGATCAATCACGTATTGATTATCTTAGAATGCATATTCAATCTATGAAAGATGCTATTGAAATAGATGGAGTCAATGTGATTGGCTATACAATCTGGGGATGTATTGATTGTGTTTCATTTTCAACAGGGGAAATGAAGAAGCGTTATGGACTCATATATGTTGATAAGAACAATGATGGAACAGGTTCACTAAGACGATTTAAGAAAGATTCTTTTTACTGGTATAAACAAGTTATTTCTTCTAATGGTGAAGATCTGTAGAAATTATTCATAATGAGGAGAGTTTAAGATGAACAAATTACTTTTAAGTTTACGTAATCGTAAGCCCAATAAAACAAGCCTGATACGACGATTTATCGCCTATGCAATTGACTGGTATCTTGGAAGTGTCATTTCATCATTACCGTTGATGATTATTTATTTGATGCTACATCCACAGGCTAAAAAGATTCCTAATCAGCTATCGTTATTTTCTTTCCCAACAAATATTATAGTAGGAATTCTCTGTCTTGCTGTAGCCTTTGGTTATTACTACCTGCTTCCTTTATTTTGGCACACTCAGACATTAGGAAAAAAGATAACACGTATTAAGGTTGTAGACTATGATGGCAGTGAAGTTACACCTGTACAGCTATTTGTCAGACAGATTATTATGATGACATTAGTAGAAGGGTCGCTCTTTACATCCACAACAACAATTCATCAGATGCTTTCCTCTATAATTAATATTAAATATGTTTCAATAATCAGCAGATTTGGATTATGTATTAGCATTGTTACAATTATTCTTCTTATTATCACAAATTCGCATCAGGCATTGCATGATCTCGTTGCTCATACAATGGTTGTATCTGCATCTCAAGAGTAAAGAAAGGAACTATGAAATCATTAAAGTGATTTCCAATTAGAGATTTATGAAGACTTTAGAAAAAATGAAATATCTTAGTGATTTAGAATTAGAAATATACCAATATATAATTGCTCACCGATCACAGGTCATCAGCATGAAACTTAAAGATATTTCAGAAGCCATTCATGTCTCTCCAGCCATGATTACCCGTGTGGCCAAGAAACTAGGCTATGATGGATTTGCGGAATGGAAAGTTGTTCTAAAGACAGATGAAGGCGTCTATGTCAAACCTAATGAAACTAGCTTAACCTACATTTTCGATTTCTTTAATCGTATAGATTCAAGCGAATATGATGATATGATCCGTTCAGCCGCAAAAATGATTGCTCAATCAAGTGAAGCTGTCTTTTATGGTTTAGGTATTTCAGGTGCAATTGCTAATATGGGTGCGCTTGTCTTAAATCGCTGTGGCAAGAAAGCTTATTGTATTACAGAATTTTCTAATCGCTCGGATGGCATTTATACTGGAAAAGAAGTTGGGGTGATTTTATCTGTTTCAGGAGAAACGCCCGAAACCATTCAGGTGATGACATTCTTAAAGCAACAGGGGGTAAAGATCATCGCCATCACGAATGTCAATACTTCTTTAGTTGCCAAGCTTGCGGATATTTCTATCTGTTATTATATTCCCAATTATCGTCGAGATGACCATGTTTCTACGGCTACTCAAGTTCCTGTTACTTATATTATTGAATCAATTGCCAATGAATTAAAAAACTTTGGCGTTATCTGATTGTCAAAAGGGGCTGACCCAGTAAAGTGATTTATGGATAATCACTGAGCTGGACCAGCTCTTTTTTTCTTTCTTTGACTCCCTACAGCCAGATAAAATCTGTTTACGGGCATTCAGACATAAAAAAACACCCATTTTTGGGCGCAATATCCCTATATAGCTGTGAATAACGTTTTTCAGTATGTGAATAACTGTTCTAGCAGCACTTCATGCTTTCTTCGCTCGGCTTTCTTTTACGAATCATATTGTGATATTTCCTGATATTGAATCCGATTGCGACCATGAATATCTCAAAAGATACATTGGAATTGCCTCTTCGTCGTAATCTGTCATATCCGTAGTCCTGCTTGATGATTCCGAAT
>NZ_JNKN01000016.1 GCF_000702065.1 Kandleria vitulina DSM 20405
ACCGAGCAGGATGCACCTCAGAAGCTTCATTGCATCATGCCCATGCAATCTGCGACTGCTGAGATCAACATACTTTCCAATGTTCATCCTTTCCGTAATCTCAATGACAGTACGTGCAATATCGTCACTAGGCACATCATTCTCAAAATTAATGTTAAAATCCAGTAGCGCATAGGTCTGAAATGCGCTATAATTTTTTTGGTATAATGTTGTGGTTTTCATAATTACATTATACCAAAAAATGCGTCGGAATTATCCGGCGCATTTTATTTTTGAAAACTAATCCAGATTATCTATCCGGGTCAGCCCCTTTATTTATTGTATCACTTTTAACGCTCTAAGCTGTTTTTCAAATTCACGAATTGCCTTGTTTTCATCATATCCATCAGCTGTGATTGTGATATCAGCTTTATTTGGAATTCCCAATGATACAACCCCCATAAAAGATTTAAAATTTACAGTTCTCCCTCCATATGAGATGGAGATATCGCTGTTGAAGTCACCAGCAAATTTGATTAATTTCTCAACCAAACCTGCATATAGACCATCGGGGTGAATAATTCTATAAGTAACTGCTTTTGACATACAACGACCTCCTTTTCAATATTTATATTATATCAAAAGGAAATCGTTAAGTAAATTTTCATTATATGAAAATTTACTATTTTTTTCTTTTTCTTCTATTTTTCTTGTGAAATCCTTCTTCAGGTCCTCTAAAAGGAATAGAAGATCCTAAATCATAAGCATCATATCCTAATTTTACAAGCTTCTTAGCAGCAGTATATGATGTACCTTTTCTTAGTGCATAGACATAATACTTTAAATCTTTATCAAGCATTTTCTTTGCTTCATCTTCAATGATGCGTAGTGGAAAACATTGTGCACCTACAGGATGACATTCATCAAATGTAACCTGTTCATCAACACATAATAAAATGATGCTTGTATCCTCTTCAAATTCTTTGTATGCCTCATTAATCTCCTTGCTTTTAATGATATCTTTCTTGCCAAATAACATAGTTTCACCTCTTTATATGTATTTTAACATTGAGTAGAATATACGTCAAAATAGTGTTGCATTCAATTTACGTTTATGCTATTATAAACAAGTACTTGAGATAGGGGCTTGGTTCAATGGTAGAGCATCGGTCTCCAAAACCGTTGATGCGGGTTCGATTCCTGCAGCCCCTGCCAGTCTAATTATTACTCTAGCGTATGCTAGAGTTTTTTTATAAGTAAAGAATGTGGAAACATTATTGGGGAAGATGAGAAAACATGTCACTTTTGTGGCTGTCCAGTAAAGAAAGATTGGTTTGGATCGAAAAGAAATAAGCTTATTATTTAATGGTGCTTGTACTTTTTGTAGGGGCAGCAGTAGGAATTGGAAAAAGAGAATAGAAGCACAAAAAATTGCGGCCTATATCAATTAAGATATTCATTGTTAATGAGAAACATTTGTGGTATATTAACCATGGCGTTAAACCTTATGTAAACGCTATTTACTATAGGTGGCTATTTTGCATTTTGTTTATAAATTGTTTCTTTGTATAAGAAACAGAAGACGGACTTTGAATCCGTCTTTTTTTCTTTTTGTCATGATGCTATAATGAACGAAATAAGGAGGTAAGCATGAATAAAATCTTTTGTTTTGACATAGATGGAACTCTTCGAGATAATGTCAATCATGAAGTTTCCTCTTCTACAAAGCTAGCGTTGGATACCTTAAAAGAAATGGGATATAAGTTGATTATTTCAACAGGTAGAGCCTATGATTCATTAAAGCGTACGAAGATCAATGAACTCATTGATTGGGATGGGTTTGTATTAAATAATGGACAACTTCTCCTTGATCATAATGAAAATGTGATTGAAGAGAAAGCTTTCGATCCTTCAACTGTTATTGAGGTAATCAAAAGAGCGGATGAGCTTAATTATGCGGTCACTTTAAAGAAAGAAAAGAGAACGATTACCAAGGAACCTGATGAATATGTTAAAACAACACAAGCCTATTTTAATAATGTCATTGGACCAGTAGAAAAATATGATGGACATGAAGATGTATGGGCTATGATTATTTATGGACCAATGGGATATGATTATGCACCATTCCTTGATATTGAAGGATGTAATGTGCTCCCTGGAATGAGTTGTTATGCGGATGTCAGCATCAAGGGGGTATCAAAAGCAAAAGGATGCCAGTATTTTGTGGATCATTTTCAATCAGAAGGATATGTTGCATTTGGAGATTCTCAAAATGATCTTGAGATGTTCAAGTACGCAGATATTTCAATATGTATGGGCAATGGCGATGAGCAGGCAAAGAAACGCGCTGACTATATTACAGATGATATTAACAATGATGGGATATTGCACGCCCTTCAACATTTTAATTGGATTAAGGAGTAGATTATGACTAAAGAAGAAGCAATGAAAAGCGGTAGAGAACTTGATGTCTACCTAGATAGTGAAATGGCTGATGAAAAGACAGGAGCTTTGGATGATTTATGGCAGTCCATCTATGATGTTGTTCAGCTTTGTACTGGTGGCATTATGGAATCTGATCCAAGGGAAATTGAAGCTGCGCTTCAATGGCTGAAAGAAGTACAGCCACTTACAAAAGACTATAAAACATTATCTTTAGACTTCGATAATTAAACAATTTTAATTTTCATGACTATTATTTTACTTTTTGTTCTAGAAGTATTTACATGACAAAAGAAAAGAACTATAATATGGCTGTAGTGAGATTTGCACGAATCATAATAATAATGTGTATCACTGCAGATATAGATCTTTAGGTGAGGGATCTATATTTATTATGGGGCAGGATTTTCTAGATTGAGATGAATGGTGGACATCTGTTTCTAGGAAATCCATTTTTTTTGCATTTTTGGTCAAAAAATAGTCAAAAACACTTGGAGATATGTGACGGGAATGTTATACTTTAAGTGAAAAAGGAGGTGTGATTATGAATCCTAGAAAAATGACGCGAAAGAAAATTATTATGATAATTACAGCGTTTTCTATCGCATTATCTTGCTTTGGAACTTCAATTAAATTCCTTGAAGGTAAAGTAAGATACGTAAAAGCTCTTCGCATTTCACAAGGTAGCAGATACAACTTCAAGATAACTGGTTTAAAGAAGAAACAAAAGAAAAAACTTTCATATTCAAGTTCTTCTTCACGCATTGCACATGTTACAAAGAAGGGAAATCTTACTGCTTCACGTGTAGGAAAGGTCAAGATTATCGGTAAGGTCGGTAAAAAGAAATATGTCACTTCGGTAGCTGTTATTGCTAAAGCTACAACAGTAAAAAAACAGATCAGATTTACCAACCAGGTTGTGAGCAGTGGCCGTGATATTAAGATTAATGCTAATTCAGCAGTGGATGCCTATAAGCAGATTGGTAAAGCAATGGCCAATCGCTATACGCGAATTGAAGTTCATGCACCAGGATTTGGTACATCAATCAATGGTGCTAAGATGAGAGAAAGCTTATTTGATCCTAAAGCAAATTATGTATCAGATTATGATTATCTTTCATATAATGCATGCAGCTATGCTATTAGCACGAATAAGCTTATTCTGACATTTACATATCGCACATCCTACAATAATGAAGTAGCACTTACAAATAAAATTCGTTCTGCACTATCATCTATGTCCGGTAGTGGGGAAACAAAAATTAAAAAGATTCATGATTATATCGTAAACAATACAGAATATGTATCAGGTGGCTATTCAGCCTACAATGCCTTGATTGATGGTGGAGCTGTCTGTCAGGGATATGCAATGCTGTTCTACAAGATGTGTGAGATGGCAGGTATTAACTGTCGTGTCATGACTGGTACAGCATACGGAAGTTCTGGAGCTGGAAACCATGCATGGAACTATGTCAATGGTAAATACATTGATGTAACTTGGGATGATACAACACGTTCTACAAATTATTATCTAAGCAGATCTCCACTTAAGAATCACTACTTAGATCATCGTTCAAGTCTTGTTGTATAAAAAGAAGAGGATTCACAGTAATTGTGAATTCTCTTTTAATATTATGAGTATAATCCAGATCATAAGAATAAAGGGAATACCGTATTTAAAGCTATTATGCTTTGTCTTATGATGGAAAACATGCATACCAAGAAGGGCACCTAAACCACCACCGATGATAGCTAATAAAAATAGCGTATTCTCACGAATACGCCATTTGTGATGTACGGCTTTATATTTATCAATACCAAATGTGATAAAAGCAATGATATTGATAAGTATTATGAATTCTTTTTCCATTCCTTGTTAGCCATCCCTTTTGAAACAAAGAGACAGATCACTAGTACAAGACCAGCGATATCGGCTGATTTAAGGCTTAACATCGTAATGATTGATGCTGCGATAATACCGCCAATAGTGATCATGAATGGTCTTTTAGAAATGGATGTAGACTCATAGAATTTATATTGATAACGAAGCTGCATAATGCTGAAGATTAGACATACAAGAGCAACAGCGCTATCGATATAGAAATTGACAAAGTAACGTTTGCTGAAATAGGCCTTGATAAAAAGTAGAACAATATAATATCCCATAGTTGAAGAGACAAGGGATATCATATATTTATTTTGTTCCTGTTCACCTAGTGCAACATTAACTTGATGCTGATGACTTCTTACTTCGTGTCTTTTAGGTCTTTTAGTAGCCATTATTTTGTAATCTTGATATTGTGACTATCAATTTCTTCAATATGAGAGTTATAAAGTTCAGTCATAACCTGAATCATGTAGTATGTATCTTTAATACCAGCAGTTTCATATGAAGAATGCATAGCAAGCTGTGGAAGACCGATATCTACTGAATTTAATGAGATATGAGACTGAGAGATATTACCTAATGTAGAACCACCGTTCTTATCACTTCTGTTAGCGAAGAACTGTACTGGTACATTTGCTTTTTTAGCAAAATCTTTAAAGATAGCAATAGAAACACCATCACTGCAGTATTTCTGTCCAGCATGTGATTTGATGACAACCCCTTCATTCATATAGACACAATTGTTTACATCTGTATGTTCAGGATGGTTTGGATGAACAGCATGAGCATTATCAGCAGAAAGCATGAAACTTGATGCGATAGCTCTATGTAGATCTTCATCATTAAATCCTAATGCAGCATTTAATCTTGATAATGTATCAGCTAAGAAAGTAGAATCAGCACCCTGTTTAGTTAATGAACCAACTTCTTCATTATCAAAGATAGCCATAACATTAATAGATCGATCATTTCCACCAGCAAGTAAAGCTTCCATAGCACTAAATGAACACTGTAGATCATCAAGATGACCAGCAGAAATGAATTCATTATTAGCACCCCAGATAGAAGCAGGCTGTCTGTTGTATAAGAATAAGTCGCTACCAAGAATAGCTTCTTCTTCAACGTTTAATTCTTTCGCAATCAATGCCTTAAAATCACCAGGTTTTGAATCTTTACCACCAAATAATGGCAATAGGTCAACCTGTCTATTATATTTATAGCCATCATTGACTGATCTGTTCATATGGATAGCTACATTAGGAATCATAAGTAGATCTCTATCAATATTGATTAAACGAGTTACAAACTGATCTCCCTGTTTTACAAGTACACGACCAGCAACACTTAAAGGTCTATCGAACCAAGTGTTATCGATCATTCCACCGTATCCTTCAGTATTTAATTTGAGATACTGGTTGTTTACCTGAATATCACAGTTTTCCTTGATCTTATATGTAGGAGAATCACTGTGAGCTGCAATGATATTGTATGAATAGTTATCAAGCTGATTACCGATGTTAAAAGCAATGATACTTGAGTTGTTTCTTGTTACAAAATACTTTTTCCCTTTTTCAAGCTGCCATGAAGAACCTTCGTTAAGTTCTACATAGTCATTTTCAAGAAGTCTGTTTCTGATGTTATCAACAGCATGAAATGCGGTTGGAGACTTCTGAAGAAATTGTAATAATTTTTCTGATACTTCTCTATACATGAAAGTATTCCTCCTTCAAATTGAATTATAAACAATAATATCCTTTTGGTAAACCCAAAAGGATATTAACGCATTATGCTTCTTTTTTCTGTTCTAATTTAGCGATTGCAGGCATGATTAACCCTAAAGCTAATAATACTAATGGAGTAGCGATCTTTAAGATCATAGTAAATTTATCAGTATCATACATACCTAAAATATCGCAGGCAGCAGTAACAGCGAAACACCAGATACCAGCTACTTTAGCTACAAACTGGTTCTTGAATGCACGATATTCTGCAGGGAATTTTTTGTAGTTGACAGCAGTTCTTAAAGCAATATAAGCTGCGAATACCCATAAGTAACGCATTGTCATGGCAACTGAGTTAAGTTTAGTTAACTGAGTTAATACCGCATCTGCACCAGGAACAAATGACTGGATTAAGATGATTGAACCAGCTAATACAACGATTAACCAGATACCGTTGATATAAGAACCATATTTGTTTTTCTTTAATAAACCACTTGGGATGAACTGTCTTGCATTTTCATTATCTAACAACATTCTTAATGGTGCATCAATACTTAATACTAAAGTAGAGAACTGACCAATTGTATTACATACGGCATAGATAATCATTAATAAATCACCCATATGATAGTACTGTCCTAATTTCTGGAATGCCCAGTATGCTCCATTGGCATTGTAAGCATCAAAGTTCTTTACAATTTCCTTTGGATCAAACATTAATCCCATTGCAACAGTACCAAGGATAGCGCAGATCATAACCATAATAGCTAAAGCAATCATACCCTTAGGGAATCCTCTTTCAGGATCTTCTACTTTATTAACATATGGAGAGATCTTTTCACATCCACCAACTGCGAATACTAAGATTGAAAGACTTGTAAAATACTGAACGTTGAACTGGGGAACTAAGTTCTTCCAGCTAAAGTCTAATGAGACGAAATGTGCATGTGGATTGATTGCTGGTGCAGCGAACATCATGATGATGTATAAGATTGACATGACGAACATAGAAGAACCAGCGATAGCTGTTAAGCTCTTTAATGGAGTTAAACCTCTAGAAGCAACCCAGCAGAAGAATAAGAATACTACAAGTGTAGCTAACTGAATCTGAAGAGTTGAGAATGATGCAAATTTTTCTGCATTTCTAAAGATTACCCAGCTTAATGCTTTTAACCCACCGCTTCCTTTAGAAGCAATGTAAGTAATGTGACATGCCCAATAAGTAAATCCTGCATAGTAGGCTAATTTAGGACCCATAGTTTCATGAATCCATGAGCTGACTCCTCCGCCAGCGTTTTTGAATGCTGAACCAAGTTCACCAACCATAAGTGCGTATGGTACGAAATAAAGAGCGAACATTAAAATCCAGCTGAAGATAACCTGAATACCATTGAAGTAAATGAATCCGTTTAATACGTTACCAAAACCCCAAACAGTAGAGAATGCCATGAAGGCCAGGTTATGCCATTTGATTTTTTTGCTATTATCCATAGAATTCCTCCGTTAAAATTAAGCGACATTTTATAGAATTGTTCCCCTTATTCTTAATAAAATGAGGCGCCGGTAAGTAATTATATCACTTTCGATAAATTAGTCATCAAAAACTTTGCTATTTTGGGTGTTTTTTTCAATTTTATATGCAAAAACACTATTTTTAACATCAATATTAATATTATTCCTTAAAATTTTTACTAAAAAATATAAAAAGAGCAATCAAAAAACGGAACTGATTGCTCTTGCAGTCTGTGCTTGCTGCTCATTGTAGCTGATGCTTGCCTTGTGGTCTCCTTTTTGAAAACCATAGTTTCCAAACTGACTATGGTTGCCACCTTGAATGACAATTTCTTTTGTGCTCTGAGGAAGGTTGTGATGATACTTTTTATATGATTTACGATTAAGCACCTGATCTTGACTTCCATATAAAGAGAGACATTTCATATGATTAGGAAGCTTGCTAGTGGAATAGCTTGCTAATAGAAATAAGCCCTCAAAATCTTTATGACTAGAAAGGTATCGCGCAGCCATGGCTCCACCAAGTGAGTGTCCACCCAAATACCATCGTTTAATTTTAGGATTATCTTTTTTGATATCGTTAGCTCTATTGAGCCCAAACATCGCAAGATGCAGGGGCATTTTTGCAAGCATGACAGCGTATCCTTCTTTTGCAAGCAGTCGCATTAAAGGGGCGTAGGATCTTTCATCGACTTTGCCTCCAGGATAAAAAATGATGCCTGCTTTCACATCTTTCCCTTTAAAAAGAAAATAGCTATCACGATTATATACTTTAATCACATTATCACTTCTTATTGCCTCTAAGGCATTGTGGTTTGGCTTATAGTAGTCAGAAACATAGATGCCAAATCCGATTGCTATCATCATGAAAAAAGCAACAAGGGTGATAAGAATTTTCTTTAATAATTTTTTCATAAACCCTCTCACTTGATAATTAAGGCATTTTCAGATTGTTTAGCTTCATATAGGGCATCATCACAAGTATCAATAAGATTAGCGACAATATCATTACGATATGCGCCCCCAATACTGACAGTAAGCTTTAAATCAGGATATTGCGTATTTGTATAAGCCTGTACAATATTGTGAATATCCTTTAATCTTTCAATAAATGCAAGTTCATCTAAGTGATAGAAAACAAGCATGAAATCATTGGTACCATAGCGAATGCCAACATCATCTGGACCAAGTCTAATACGAATAACCTGTGAAATAAATGCTATCGTCTCATCGCCCACAAGACGACCGTATTTCTTATTGATCGAACGCAAGTGATCAATATTCAAAAAAGCAAGCCCGGTACATGGGTACTTCTTTACCTGCTCATGATAATAGCGTCTATTATATAGACCAGTCTCATAATTTGTATAGCGGGCAACACTATTAGGACCATCGTCTATAACCTGATGCTTTACCTTCTCGTTAATCTTGTACCCAAATTCCAATAAACGCGGTTCACCATCAATGAGCACATGTTTTCTACATACAAAATAAGAAACGTGATCTTTAACTTCAATAGAAGATACTTCGTGCTCAATATTGTCCTTATCGAAGATATCTTCTTTAAGAATAGTGTAGTCAAAGACTTCATTCATTTTGTCGAGAAAAGCTTGTGTAATAACATAGTTCTCCATAAATATCATCCTTTAATTCTAATATAACTGTATTTTATCGATTTTATGACGTAAATTCAATCTCAAGAATAAAACGAGACGATTTTTATTGCTAAGTGTATTTTGCATTACAATACGTAATGAAGTATAATATTTTAAGAATAAAAGGAGATTAGGCATGCAAATCAAGAAGATTAAGATCTATACGAATATTGAAAAAATGAATACGGATAATAATCCTCAACTTGAAGTTGAACAGAAACTCACTTTGACAAGCGATGGGAAAGTACAGTTTTTCTCAAGTCTCTATGGTCATGGATATGGACATTATAAAAAAGGACGTAAGGTTGAAACAAATGTAGATGCAGCCATCATGAAAGAATTATTTGATGAAATAGAACATACATTTGCTGATCAGGCGACCTACAATATCATTCCTGGCTTTGGGATGTGGGAACTGACAGTTGTAGAGAAGAATAATAGAAACCATCATTATTATGGTGCTACAAGTGGTGTATACAATGCGCTCACTTCATTTATTGCGCATCGTCTTCCTATTGAGCACTTAATGACATTTGGAGAATAATCAATGTTTATAAATCAATACAGAATAGATAAGGATACATTTAAGGAGTACGCCTACAAGATTGTCTGTCGCCCTTTCTATATAAGAGGAGGATTGCTAGATCTATTTGCGATTGTTATGTGCATTATTGGCATTATGCATGGACATTACATCATTGCCGCAATAGAAGGCATTGCAGCGCTGTTATTATTAATAAGCATCATTTACTCTCCTTATCTTGTAAATGCTCATTTATCTACAGGAGAAGAAGTGTCCATTCATTTCAGTGAATATATCGAAGTCATAAAAAATAATGAGAAGATGAGTGTGGAATATCGTCAGATTCAAAAAATCATCCCTTTAAAGAACGGTATTATTCTTTCATTAGGTGAAGGGAAAATCATACTAGTAAAAAGAGATGCCTTTGTTAAAGGGGATTATGAACAATTTGAAACATTTATTTATAATCAAATCAAATAAAGCTGTTTTTCATCACAGCTTTTTTTTCATATTATATCAATATGATGTGAAAGTTACTTTTTCATGGTATTATATTAATAATAGGATGTGAGAATATGGATATTGAAACATTAAGAAAAGAGGTTACACAAGGGAATATGCAGGCGTTGTTTTCGCTTGCACAGAAGTATTGGCAAGGAGAAGGCGTAAAAAAGAGCAAGAAGAAAGCACTTGAATTATGGAATGAGGGCGCTTTAAAAGGTGATGGTGTATGTGCTTTTCATCTAGGAACGCTCTATGAGAAAGGTCTGATTGTCAAGAAGGACTATAATCAGGCAAGATATTATTACTTGATTGCCTATCGAAATCATCATAAAGAAGGAACACTAAGACTCGCTTATTTCTATGAACATGGATTAGGATTATATAAAGATATAGAGAAAGCGAAAGAATTGTATTGTGAAGTAGAAGAATGGAGTGAAAAGTGATGAATACATCCTTGAATGAATTAAAATCCTTTGTAAATAAGAGTACCGAAAAGCTTAAAGATGAAGCTAAAGAATATATGAATGAACTGCAGGATAAAAACAAGCTATCCTTATTAAGAACACATCGACAGCAGGCTTTATTGAAGCTGTTTGATCCAACTCATACAGTGGCAAACTTGCGAGTAGATGTCGATCATCAGTTATTAAGCTTTAGCATTCATAGTGATATTAAAAATGAAGGACATCGTAAGCGTATCTATGCCTTTGAAGATCTTTTAGGCTATGAGCTTAGAAGAGATGGAGAACTGATCATGGTGGGAGGTTTTCAGGAAGCAACTGAGAAGAATGCCTTATGTACGTATTTTCCCCATGATGATGTAAAAAGGCTTGATCTTAAAATATTTTTTAATGACATGGATCTACCAGAAATAGATATTATCTATATTGATCATATTGTAACAATTGATGATGAAAGCTATGTTAAAGCACTCTCTTTAGCTAAAATCACCATTGAAGCCATGGATGTTATTTTAAGAAATAATGAGAAGAAAAAGATACTAAAAGCGTTGAGAGATGTCGATTAGGACATCTCTTTTTTATAAAGAAAAGAGGAAGAAACATGAGAAGAATTGGAATATTGACATCCGGTGGTGACGCCCCAGGAATGAATGCGGCGATTAGAGCTGCTATTCGTACGGCCTTAAAGAACGATCTGGAGATCTATGGTATTGAAGATGGCTACTTAGGACTAGTTCAAGGAAAAATATTTCCTTTACGTTATAAGGATGCCTCAGAAATATTAACAAAAGGAGGAACTTTCTTAGGTTCTTCACGTTATCCTGAATTCAAGGAAGATGCTATTCAAGAAAAAGCCGTTGAACAGCTTAGAAAAAGAGGTATTGAAGGATTAGTTGTGATCGGAGGGGATGGAAGCTACCGTGGAGCTCAGGCTTTAATGAAAAAAGGCGTTCTTTGTGTGGGAATACCTGCTACCATTGATAATGATGTAAAAGGAACAGATAAGACAATTGGATTCTCTACTGCTCTCAATACCATCTGTGAATCAGTCAATAAGCTAAGAGACACATCTAGTTCTCATCATCGCTGTTTTATTGTGGAAGTAATGGGAAACAAGTGTGGCAAGCTAGCATTGTGGAGTGCGATAACCTGCGGTGCTGAAATATTGATCAATAGGGAAATTGGTTTTAATGAGCATCAGGTGATGGCTGAACTTGCAGTACATGATCAATTTCGCAAGAAGCGTCATGCTTTGATTATTGCAAGCGAGAAGCTGCTGGATATAGAAGCGCTCGCAAAAAAGATTTCATTAGAAACAAGTTTTTCTGGTCGTGCAATCTCTTTAGGACATATTCAGCGAGGAGGAAGTCCGACTCCTGAAGATCGCCTTCTTGGTTCCATGATGGGAAGAGAAGCCGTAGAAGTATTGATGAAAAATGAAAACAATAAGTGCATCTGTGTAAAAAATGATCAGATTCTCGCAAGAGATATCGATGAAGCACTTAATGAAAAAGATGATAGCTATGCACAAATGTATGCATTATTTAGGGATATGGTCTAATGTTAAGATTGTGTAAAATATCCGTAACATGCTAATAATTTATTGAGATTACAGAATCAGTTTTGATATACTGTAAAAGTAGAATAAAAAAAGGATAGGATTAATAGTATGGATATAGTCAATATCATTAATCTTGCAGGCGGCTTAGGACTCTTCCTTTTTGGGATGAGATATATGAGCGATGGAATCAACCAGGTTGCTGGTACATCTCTCAAGCGTCTGCTTGAAAAACTCACAAATAATCGCTTTAAAGGATTCTTGTTAGGACTTCTCGTAACAACAATTATCCAGTCATCATCAGCTACGACAGTAATGCTGATGGGGTTCTTGAACGCAGGAATCATGACATTGCTGCAGGCATCGGCTGTTATTCTTGGCGCTCATATCGGTACAACCATTACCGCTGTCTTGATCGCAATTGACGTATCGGCAATTGCTCCAATCTGTATTTTCATCGGTATTGTTATGATCATGTTCTGTAAAAAGAGCACAAAAAGAAATATCGGACAGATTATTTTAGGTTTTGGTATCTTGTTCTTTGGTCTTAAATACATGAGCGGCGATAGCGCTATGGGTGTATTAAAGACAAGTGCCGCTTTTAAATCATTTATTATGAAAGCCAACAACCCACTTGTGGGACTTCTTGTTGGGGGATTGATGTGTGCGATTCTTCAGTCATCATCAGCTTCTATCGGGGTATTACAGGCGTTAGCTTTACAGGGACTTATGCCAATGAACTTTGCTATTTACCTTATTATTGGGGTAAACGTTGGTAGTGCTATGCCACTATTGCTTTCTTCAATTGGGGCTAAGACAAATGCTAAGCGAGCAGCGTTTATCTACTTTATCTTTGATGTAGTAGGTATGCTGATCTTTACACCTCTTGCTATTTTGACACCATATACATCATTCTTGACAAATCTTTCAGCTAATGGTTCTGTTCAAGTAGCAAGTGGACATATTATCTTTAAGGTTGTTACAGCTATTATCTTATTGCCATTTGTCAAGTATATTGTTAAGTTATCTGAAACAGTCATCAAGAGAAAAGAACATGATTCAGATTTCAGATTCTTATATATCGATCCATTGCATGTAGGCAATACAACATCATCAGTGGCTCAGGTTTCAAGCGAAATTGTAAGAATGGCAGGAATCGTAAGAGAAAATCTAGAGTTATCTATTCAGGCATTCAACAATGGAACATTGGAACATGCACATCTTATTCGTGAAAATGAAGAAAAGATCAACTGGTTAAACTCTAATATTTCTGACTTTGCGATTACCTTGACAGCGCAACCGCTTAGTCCACATAGCTCAGAGTATGTTGGGAAACTGTTCCATGTGTTAATCGACCTTGAACGTATTGGTGATCATGCTATGAATATTCTAGAAAGAACAGAACGTACAATTGAAGATAATCTGGCTTTCTCTGAGTATGGTATGGCAGATGTACGTAAGATCTATGATGTTGTTATCAAGATCTACGATCTTTCTATTGATGCGTTCTTCAAAGAAGATCTTACTGCTAGTCAGAAAACAGAAGTACAGGGACTTATTAAAGAAACTCAGGATATGATCACAAAAGCATTGGATGATCATGTTGTAAGATTACGTAAAGGCATCTGTCATACAGCACAGGGTGTCATCTTCACGAAATTGCTTCAGGATTTAGATCGTACTGGAGATCACTCTTACAATATCGCCAAATTGGCTAAAAAGGATACAGAACTTATTTCACAGTTATAATTACGAAGGATTGCTTAATTTTAAAGCAATCCTTTTTGTTTATCTTGTAATATATCTTTCATATAATAAGGATAAGAGGTGATGGAATGAAGAAGTATATATTCTTTGATATCGATGGGACCTTGACTAGCCTTAAGACAGGCGCGTTTGTTGAGAGTGCCCTTGAGAGTATTCAGCGTCTTCAAGACGAAGGGCACTTTGTCGCTATTGCGACAGGACGCGCCTACTATAAGGCCAAGGATGCGATGAAGCAGGCGGGTATTCATCATATGGTCTGCAATGGTGGAGCAGGGATTGTCATCAATGATGAGCTGGTAGATAATCGACCTTTAGATAAAGAGAAGGCTCTTCTTATTATTAAGGAAGCAAGAAGTAAAGGATACGGTGTCCTTGTAGCCTGTGATGATAGTGTTGATGTCTATATGAAAGATGATCTATTTATAAGACAGGTAGGAGAAAGAAAAGAACCAACAAACTATATTCTTGATGAGAATCTATCTTTTGATGACTTGCCTCATATATATAAGATCTATATTGCGATTAGTGAAGAGGAAGAAAGAAATCTTCAACATTTAGATTTACTTGGACATATGCGCTTTGTTAAAGATTATCTTATGTATCAGCATGATGAGAAGCATCTTGGTATTAAGAGAATGATTCAGCATGTTCATGGCAGCTTGGATGATGTTGTTGTCTTTGGAGATGGAGAAAATGATATAATCATGTTCCAAGATCAGTTTTATAAGATTGCAATGGGGAATGGTTATCCGGATTTATTAAAGAAGGCAGATGAAATTACTGATCCACCTGAAGAAAATGGAATTAAGAATGCCTGTATAAGACATAAATGGATTAAGAATTTCTAAATGGGTAAATAAGATATTTCATATATATATCAAAGACGTAAAATTTTTACACAATAATGGACGGATAAGAAATTTTTTAAACAAATCTAATATTTTATAAGGTAAATAAAAAGGGTTTGTGCTATTATAGTTGTATATTAATTAGGAGGATTATAGAGAAAATGAAGAAATTTAGTTATGTAGTTGATAATCCAATGGGCGTACATGCTCGTCCTGCTGCTTTATTAGCTCAGTTATGCGTTAATTTAAAAAGTGCTGTTGTAGTAGAATGTAATGGGAAAACAGCAAGTGGGAATAACGTATTACAGATTCTTGCTTTAGGCGCTAAGAAAGGTGATACTTTAAACGTTAGTGCTGAAGGTGACGATGAAGAAGCTGCAATTTCACAGATTGAAGAATTATTCAACGGTGAATTTACAGAAAAAGAAGAATATGATGTTCTTAAGGTAGCATTCTTTGGAACAAAGGATTATGACAGAACTTTCTTTAGTGAATTAACTAAGGATAAAGGTCCTGGAACATATAACTGCGATATCAAATATTTCAGCGTACGTTTAACTCCTGAAACTGCTTCTTTAGCAAAAGGTTATGATGCTGTTTGTATCTTCGTAAATGATGAAGCACCAAGACAGGTTGTAGAAGAATTAGCTGCAGGTGGCGTTAAGTTAATCTTATTACGTTGTGCTGGTTTCAACAACGTAGATTTACAGGCTGCAAAAGAATGCAACATCAAGGTTGCTCGTGTTCCAGCATACTCTCCATATGCAGTAGCTGAACATGCTATGGCTATCATCCAGGAAGCAAACAGAAGATTAGGTAAAGCTTATAACAAAGTAAGAGATAACAACTTCGCTTTATCTGGTTTATTAGGTGTAGACTTACATAATAAAGTCTGCGGTGTTATGGGTACTGGTAAAATTGGTCAGTGCTTCGCTAGAATCGCTAAAGGTTACGGTATGACTGTAATTGGTTGGGATGCTTATCCAAATCAGGCTTTAGTAGATGAAGGATTATTAACTTATGTTTCTAAAGACGAATTATTAGAAAAAGCTGATTTAATTTCATTACATGCACCATTAATCATGGGTGAAGGTGGAACTTACCACTTAATCGATGCTGATGCAATCAGCAAAATGAAAGATAACGTTATGCTTGTAAACTCAGCTCGTGGACCATTAATCGATGCAGAAGCATTAATCGCTGCATTAAAACAGGGTAAATTCCACGCTGTAGCATTAGACGTATATGAAGGAGAAGATGCTAACGTTTATACTGATAGATCTGATGAAGCATTACATAGCTCTATCACTGCACGTTTACAGATGTTCCCTAACTTAGTATTAACATCTCATCAGGCATTCTTCACTCGTGAAGCATTACAGGCTATCGCTGTTGTTACTATGGAAAATGCTCGTAACTTCAACGAAGGTAATGATTTAGGTTTTGCTGAATGTAAAGCTCAGTAATCCAAAATATTTTGAACATTAGAGGAAATTCTTATGAATTTCCTCTTTTTTTTAAAATTGAAAAATGTGAAAATATCCCCTTATAAAGGGAAATAAATGGTGTTTCTTAAAAAAATCTTAAGAAAAAGTGATAAAATTCTTAATTTTGGGTGGAAATTCTTAAAAAAATGTTTATAATTATAAACAGTAACAATAAAAATGTAATGAGGAGATTATTTATGAATACCCACCAATTTATCAAGAAACATAGAAAGTTAATTATGATTATCGCTGCAATCGCATTGATGATTGTCCCTGTATCAGCTGCAAAGAATGCAATGGAAGTAGATGCGTCTACATCAAAAATTGTAAGCTTAGCTTATTCTAAATTGGGAAGTAAATATATTTATGGTGCAAGCCATTCTATGAGTGCTTTAAGAAATAAAAAACAGAGAGCTTTCGACTGTTCCGGTTTTGTGAGCTGGGTGTATTACCAGTCAGGTCACAATATTGGTGTTCGTACAACTAGTTCATTAAGATCAGTTGGTAAACGTGTATCATGGGCTAACAGACAGAAAGGTGATATCTTATTATTCGGTTCTCATACAGGAATCTATATTGGTAATAATAAGATGATTCATGCTCCAAATAGCAGATCACGTGTAAAAGTAGAAAATTTATCTGGTCATTGGAGAAGTAGACTTAAACAGATAAGAAGAGTTGTTTCTTCATCTGATAAGGCTGCTGTAGAAAAAACTATCTCTAAGGCTACAAAAGCAGTAAATGCTGCTAATACAAATACATCTTCTTCAAAATATACAACTGGTAATTGGAAAATTACTGTATCTTCTAATGTAAGAGCTAAAGCAACTGCTTCTTCTAAGAAATTAAGTAGATTGAAGAAAGGTTCAGTTGTTACTGTTAAATCTATCAAGTATGGTAGATGGGCAAAAATCTCTTTCAAAGGAAAGACAGGATGGGTATCTCTAAGAGGTGCTCATGCAGTTAGAGCTTAGTGAGAAATGTCTTAGGACATTTCTTTTTTTATGTCAAATCTTAAGAAAATCTTAAGCAAACCTTAAGAATTTCTTAAGAAAGTATTTACAAATGAATATTCTTAATGCATAATAGTGCTTGTATGAAGGAGGAGATAAAATGAATACCCACATATTCAAGAAGAGTAAGAAGCTAGTTATTACTATTGTATTATTATTCGCTGTTGTTTTTGGTTTAGTTACAAATGCGATGAGTGCAGATGCGGCTTCTTCTAGGATAGTGAGTAAAGCATATTCACGATTAGGAAGTACATATGTGTATGGGGCAGGACATTCTATGGGAGCCCTAAGAAACAAGAGACAAAGAAAGTTCGACTGCTCAAGCCTTGTCAGCTGGGTGTATTATCAATCTGGTATTAATATTGGCGTAAGAACGACAAGTTCTCTTCGCTCAGTAGGAAAACGTGTATCATGGAAAAATAGACAGAAAGGCGATATTCTATTATTTGGTTCACACACTGGAATCTATATTGGAAACAATAAAATGATTCATGCACCAAGTTCTGGAAAGAAGATTCAGATTACTTCTTTATCAGGACGCTATAGACGTCGTCTTAAGCAGATTCGTCGTGTTGTAGGTGTTAAAACTTCAAGCAAGAAGAAATCCTACAAGGCCGGTCGTTATGTCTTAAAACATTGGATGTACGTGCGTACGAAAGCCAGCGTTCACTCTAAAAGAGTTGGTAAGATCTACAAGAGAACAGTTATTCGTGTAGTATCAACTAAAGGATCTTGGGGACGTTTTAAATATAAAGGTCACTATAGATATGTGAAGCTTACTAAAGCAAGAAGGGTATAATTTGTGCCCTTCTTTTTACGTTGCACTTTTTATATTTTTGCGTTATATTCATGAAAGAGGTGAAGCGAATGGCCAAGTTATCAATGAATAAAAAGTTCTACAAGAGAGAATATAAAAAAGCGGCTTCTAAAGCTGCTACTAAGACAAGTGATTTTACACGTAGACATGAAACAAGAAAGAGTGCTAAAAAAGAAAGTTTTCATTTGTCCAAGAATATGCAAAAGTCTCTTTATACACATAAAGATAAACCAAAAACAAAACAGAAAGAATATCATGTTTCTCACCCTGATAATAAGAAAGAAGCCCCAGTTTTTGATTTACATTTCTTTTATCTTCTGACATTGGTTATTGGCATTTCTGGCATAGTGATTTCATTTATTGTGAAAACGCGCCTTACTTGCTTCTTATTTATTTTAACAACGATTGTATCGTTTATTAATTATCGTAAAACAAAATAAAAACACAGAAAAACCGGATGGGACGTCCGGTTCTTCTGTGTTTAGGAATAATTTCTTTTGAAGGGAAATTTGTGAATTGTAGTTCTCACTACAACTATAGTATAAACAACGGACGTCTTACTAACGTCAAAAAATAAAGGATTTTAAATAAAAAGGAGAAAAAATGTATAGCGTAAGAGGTCTTCTTAATGAGTATGTTATTTTGAAGAAAGAAATAAATTGTTTTCATGTGATCAAGGTGAATGAGACAGTCAGTGAGAAACAGTTTGATTCATTGGAAGATGTCTATCACTATTGTGATGGGCTATTTCTTGTAACTATGTATTTTAGTGAATTGGAAGCTTATCCTGGTGGTGTATGTCTGCTAGATGATTTTATTAAGGCTCTTAAATGGCACCATGAAGGTAGAAGTGTACATGATGATCATTTGGTTTATGAGAAGATTAAAGCTTATTTAAGAGAAGAAGGTATTGGATTAGATGAACTTTTCTTAATCAGCTTAAAAGGGGCTAAGATTGTCTTTACTGGACGTTTATCACGATATACGAGAGCTATTGCATCAAGGAAAGCACAAGCGTGTGGAGCGTATGTACAATCTTATGTCAATAAGGAAACGACATATCTTATTAAGGGGACCAATCATCATATCTCCAATAAATATAGATGTGCTGAAAGATTAAATATTCCTATTATTGAAGAAGAACAATTTTATCGTATGGTCAGTGATATTTGATTTTTTATGAGGAAGTGCTATCATAAACTTATTCAAGGAGGAATAAAATGAAAAAATTACGTTATCTACTTATAAGTGTATTAACATGTGCAATGATGATTCCGGTAATGAGTGTACAAGTTTTTGCGGATAGCGAGAAATATCTTGTCTTAGGAAAAGACCTTACTACTAGTGAAAAGAAGAAAGTTCTTGATTATTTAGGAGTTGATGATATTAATGATTATCAGGTTTCCTATGTTACTAACAGTGAAGAACATCAGTATCTTGGAAAATACTTATCAAGCAGTGTTATTGGTAAGCGTGCATTATCTTCAGTAGTTATGGAGAGTGCTGAAAAGGATGCTGGTATTTCAGTTACAACTAAGAACATTTCTTACTGTAGTGAATCAATGTATCAGAATGCGTTAATTACTGCAGGTGTTAAGGATGTTAAGCTTACAGTTGCAGGACCATTCTCAATTTCAGGTACTGCTGCTCTTGTCGCAGCGACTAAGTCTTATGAAATCATGACTGGTAAACAGCTTGATGAAGTTAAAGTAAAAGCTGCCAACAATGAAATTGCGGTTACTCAGGAATTAGGTAAAGAAACAAATCAGAAAGATGCGGCTGAAATGGTAGCTTCATTAAAACAGAAAGTCGCAGAAATGGGCGATGATTATACGCGAGAAGATGGACAGAAGGCGCTTAAGGAACTTGAAAAGGAAATGAATGTGTCATTATCTTCTTCTACTGAAGACAAGATTCTTGATTTAATGGATAATCTTAAGAATGCGGATCTTGATGTAGATACAATTAAGACGCAGGCTAAGGATCTTTATGAAAATATTAAAGATTATGCCAACAAGCTTACTGAAGATGGAGGATTCCTTTCACAGCTTGGTCAGAAGATTAAAGGATTTATTAAGAAGATTGTAGATTTCTTTAAATAAAACAAGTCGCAAGACTTGTTTTTCTTTATAATAAGAATGAGGAGATGAAGAAAATGAGAGTCCTATGTTTTGGCTCATTGAATTATGATCATGTCTATGATGTTGATCATTTTGTAAAGCCTGAAGAGACATTAAAATCAAGAGGATATAAGCTTAATTATGGTGGAAAAGGTTTAAATCAGAGTATCGCCTGTCATAAGGCTGGGTTGGATGTCTATCATGCCGGAGCCATCGGAAACGATGGAGAGGCCCTGCGTTCATATTTAAGCAAGCATAATATTAATTGTGATTATATATTGAATAAAGAAGAACCTACTGGTCATGCGATTATCCAGGTGGCCAATGGACAAAACAATATTATTATTTATCAGGGAGCGAATGCGTGCATTGATCATTCAGACATAAAAGAAGTGCTATCGCACTTCTGGGCTAATGATCTCTTGTTAATTCAAAATGAAGTATCCAATCTCTCAGAATTGATACATGAAGCACATGCTAGACATATGCGTATTGTATTGAATCTTGCACCGATGGATCAGAGTGCAAAGGATTATCCATTAGAGAAAGTAGATACGCTTATTGTAAATGAGATAGAAGCTATGGAACTTGTTGAGGCAAGTGAAGATATAGATGATATTCTTTCAAGATTAAAAGAGCAGTTCTATGATCAGGAAGTCATTATGACTGTTGGAGAAAAGGGAAGCTACCATCTTTATCAGGGAGAATGTTTCCATGTAGACGCGTATGATACGGATGTAGTTGATACAACGGCAGCAGGTGATACCTTTATTGGCTATTATTTGGCGATGAGAGAACGTTTTTCTATTGTTGAAGCAATGCGTATTGCGTCTCTTGCTTCAAGCATGACATGTCAAAAAAGTGGAGCAGCACAATCCATCCCTGAATGTGATGAAGTATTAAGCAGCTATTATTTATTAAAGACCAAGAATCTTGTCAGCTTGACTGATCATGATGTGACATGGAAACAAGGTCCATTCAAGAAGATTCCTGTTTTCTATGATAATACAAAAGAGTGGACATATCAGTTCTATAAGCATCATCTTTTAGATGAAGATTATAAATTGCATTATGAAATGATTAAAGATAAGGAAATAGAAAGCCTATCAGTTAATGAAGCACTTACCATGATTACTTATTATATTAGAGAAGAACGTACACATACGGGAGTTATGGCACATGCTTTACAAGAAGGTGTGCTTCATCAGCTTGATCAGCTTATAAGAGGTTAAGTTATGGATAAGTATGAACAACTAGAAGAAATCATTAAGACATCTTCACATATAGTCTTCTTTGGAGGTGCTGGGGTATCTACTGAAAGTGGTATTCCGGACTTCCGTAGTGCTGATGGTTTATATAATACTAAAGATGTACAGTTTGAAGGCTATGCACCAGAATACCTTTTAAGTCATGATTGTTTGTTCAATGAAAGCAAGGTATTCTTTGAATATTATCGACAAAAATTAGATACCAGAAATATTAAGCCTAATAAGGCACATAGTGTTTTAGCACTGATGGAAAAGAAAGGTAAACTAGATGGCATTATTACCCAGAATATTGATGGTCTACATCAAAAGGCAGGATCACATAAGGTATGGGAAATACATGGTTCAACACTTAATAATTACTGTTCAAGATGTGGAAAGACATATCCTTCTGATTATATCTTTAACACTTCGGGCCTTCCTATTTGTGGGTGTGGTGGGCTAATAAGACCAGATGTCACAATGTATGGAGAAGCTCTTCCTGAAGATGCCTGGACTCAAGCTATTAGGTTAATCAAGCAGGCAGATTGTCTTATTGTAGGCGGAACATCATTAAGTGTCTATCCAGCAGCTAATCTTGTTACTTATTTTAAAGGAAAACATTTAGTGATGATCAATCGTGATCAAACGCCTTATGATTATAAAGCAGATCTTGTGATCCATGATAGCATTGGAAAAGTATTTGGAGAAATTGAAAAGAGCCTATAGGCTCTTTTTATACATAAGATATAAGATGATCAATCCGATGATTGTAGTGATAATGGACAATTTGGCATATTTGACATGGTATGTCATCCTGATAACATTATGTCCTTTTTTAACCGGAATAGAATAGAAGCAGTCTCCTAATTTTGTATAGGAGGCTTTTTTATTGTTAAGGGTGATATCCCATCCTTGATCATAAGGAATGGAGATAAGAATGTTTTCATCTTGAGTGTTGTTATGTTTAACAAGGACTTCGCCATTTTTTAATGAAAGAGAAGAAACCTTATTGTTCTTTAGATAATCTGTCATTTCTTTTAAGACATCTAGATTTAAGGCATAGAACTGTCCCTTGTGAAGCTTCTTTCTTCCAGTAATAGTTATATGAACATTTTTCTTTTGGACTGGAATAGGGAAGAGGGATGGGGATAGCCATCCACCGTATCTGGTTTTGTAGTTTTCTATTTGAAGAAGACCACGATAACGCTTGATGATTGGGAAATGTCCATAGTATAGATAATGTCCCTGAGGAAGTGTTAAATCATATTCTGATTTCTTATAGGCTGATTGTCTATAGGTATAAGAAATAGGCTCATAAATATTCTTTTTGATGCCAGTTAGTGACTGATAGAGATTATTTAGATAATCAAATGGCTGATCAGCTTTCTTAAGGGCATGTGGTTTATAGCAGTATGATAACGGTAAAGCATAAGGGTTTTCATAAAGCGTGAATGCACCAGAAGAAATAGGCAGTTTCTTATAGTAAGCAAGTTCTCTTGTCGAGGAAATATACTTTACTCCTAAAAGACTGTCTGAGGCAAGGATGCTTTCATTCACAACATTGAGGTTTTCGCCATTTAAACGATATCCAATATGATCCAAGAATTCTCTTGTATTATCATCTGGAGATGATGTGTATGTCGCAACGGGCATAAGATGGAAAGCTAATCCTTCATTGTATTTTGCACGAATAGTGTTGTACTGAAGATTAAAGCAGTAATTCTGATTAATACGATATAAGCTCTTATCATAGCGTGAAAGTTTATCCCACTGTTTTTCATAGTTGATCTGGTAAGCAGGGAAGCTGGCTAAATCATGAGTAGAATGGTAATCTAACTGAAGATATACACCGTATGATGTTTCTATCAAGAAGAAGATAGAAAGACAAATAATTGTTTTCTTATGAGTAAGAAATCTTAATAAGATAGCCGTGATAAAGATGCTAATAATAAAAATATAAAGTGATGATGTATAACTACGTGAAATGGTACTTAATATAAATAAGATGAAAGTATAAATAAAAGCATAGTGAATGCTCTTTTTATAATTATCATGAAGATAGTAATCAGCACTGATGAAAACAACTGATAAGATAGCGACATAAGAGTAGCGATACCAGTATGAGGATACATATTTAAGAAGTGAAAAGATGAAATATAAAGGGTGGAAATAGAATAACAGATTAACTGTGAATAAGAAAATGAATGTAATCATTCTTTTTCTCTTAGAGAATGTGCCCGACAGCAAAGCACCTACACACCCGATTGCCGGCAATGTTCCGCAATAGAGAGTAGCGTGCCCCAAGACACTTCTTTCACCTGGTAGAGAGGCAGTGATTGTCTCTAGAGGATTATTGTAGAGTGTTAAATGGAAGAGTCGATTTAGTTCAAGAGAACCACGGGTAGAATTTGTCATTGCACCGATGGTAGGAAGAAATAAAATACTGCTCAATAAGACACCAGTAAATAGACAAAGTCCAAAATGTATTAATGAATAGAAAAATTTTTTAAGGTGAATATCTTCTTTTAATAAAGAAAGGTATAAAAAGAACATGATAGAAAACAAACAGTTGATACCACCGGTATACCAGTTAAAAAGAATAGAACATCCAGTAGAAATACATAGGAAAATACCTTTTTTATCATTTACAAGATAAGCGACACCTAAAAGCATCAATGGCAGCATGTAGACACCATCTAGCCACAATATGTTGCTGGCTTGAGCAATGCTGTATTGTCCTAAAGCATAACAAGTCGATAAAGGAATGATGATCTTTCTTGTTGACTTATAATAATGCGTAAGCAAGATACTTGCGGTGATGCTTGCAAGAGTTACCTTCAATAAGACAAGAAGATGATAGAAACTGACAAGCTGAGATTTCTTAAAAAATACGACAAGAAGATTAAGTGGACTGCTTAGATAGTAACTGAAAACACCTATCATAGGTCCACCCAACCCTTTGCTAAAGGAATAGCTGATATTATTATGGTGAGTTAATAGATCCTTAAAATATGAAAAAAAGTCAAGATATTGAAGCTTGGCATCGTGAATAACACATGAATTTGTACCAGCTGGAATAAATCGTTCAAAGTAGAAAAGAAAGGCGAGAATCAGGAATGTAAGGCATCCTGAAAGTAATGTGATGTGAGTTTTTTTCATAATAAATACCCCTTTGTAAAACTGGTCATATTATATCATCAACAAAATGTTATAAAAAGAGAAACTATGTTATAAATTGCGGCGTAAAACCCACAGGCTTGCCTGTGGGATGAAAGCCGCTTTTTTATGTAAGACTACATTTATGCTACTCGACATATACATAGACTTGATTTATAATTTATGTATAAATCAATAAAAGTTTCAGCTTATGAGGATATAAACATGCATGAATCATATAAGACAATACCTTTCACAATAACAACGCATCATGATGAAAGCATGAAGGGATTATAAACAATGGCACGTTCTAAAAGCAATAACGTACAAATCAATATTTCTATTCCGTCTGAATGGAAGACCCAGCTTGAGAACCTTGCGCGCATCTATTCTGTCGAGGAAGGTGAAACCATTACATTTCTTGACCTGATGCGCAGAGGGATTCAGGAAAAATAGCAATTAGGAGAAAAGACAGTGAGCGAGGAACAATATCATAGTGCTTCGCATTGTAAATATCTGACGCAGTATCATATCATCTGGTGCCCTAAGTTCAGATTCTCTGTCTTGCAGAAAGGCGCTGACGATAAACTAAAAAACATCCTTGCTGGCATCTGCGATCAATACGGATATGAAATCAAAGCATTGGAAGTGATGCCAGACCATATACATATATTCGTGGATTGCTCGCAGACAGTTGCTCCCTGTGATATAGCAAGGACGCTTAAAAGCATCAGTGCTGTTGAAATGTTTAAGGCTTTCCCGCAGGTGAAGCAGTTTTACTCCCGTCGTGGAGCATTATGGTCAAGGGGATATTTTGTATCAACGGCAGGACATATAAGTGAAGCTACAGTTAAGAAATATATCGAGGAACAGAAAAACCATGACTGATGAAGAATACAAGAAAACCTTGAAGCAATTTCATAAACTTTCTGATAGGCATATCTTGGTTGTCGAAACCGATATGCCTTATTCTGATGTCTTAAAGATTGTCACTCTTTCTGATAAGATACGCAAAGCAGGAAATGAACTTGTCGGGCTTATGAGAAAGAATTATGACCAGTTACTGCGTACGAAAAGATACCGTAAACTGCTTAAATTATATGGCAATACTCAAGACAAAGATAAACGTAGGGTTTTGGCAAAACAGCTTAATGAAATGCAGTCTGAATACAACGTCACATGGAATTTTTGCAGAAAGTCCATGATTCCGATAGGCAAGAAATATGGCATAGATGCCATATTCGCCCTCACCAAAGCTGAGGATGTATGGCGTGGTATCAAGAAATGCCTTTACGATAACGGCAAAATGATCCATTTTTCAAAGTATGGGGAGTTACCCTGTATAAGAGCAAAACAGATAAATCGCGGCATTCCTATCTCTGTCAAGGGTGACAAGCTGCAGTTCAGAATCGGCAAGAATATCTTTGGAATACAAATTAATGATAGATTTCAACAAGATGAAGTGGACGCAGTTCTATCTTATCATGCTGACTCTGAAATGATAGATGATAAAGCAGTCTATAGATTTGTAGAAGACGCATATTGCATTGATACATACAGACCATGCTATGCCACCCTTGTCCCCAAGCTGATAAGAGGCAAATACAGACTGTATCTACATCTGACCATCGAAGGAAAAGCGATGCCTAAATATGACAAGCACGGTAATCCCCGTCACATATACGGCAATGGCACGATAGGCGCTGATATCGGAACGCAGACGGTTGCATATACATCAAATACCGAGGTTGGCTTAAAGAATCTTTCGGAGCGTGGCAACAGCATTCAGACATCCGAGAGAAAGGAACGACTCCTTTACCGCGCCATGGACAGATCGAGACGGGCAACGAATCCACAGAATTATAACGATGATGGCACGATCAGGAAAGGCCGTAAGACCTGGAAATATTCAAATCATTATAAGAAGCTGAAAGCTAAGCACTCTGAATTGTGCCGTATCAACGCAGTCAACAGGCAGCTTGCAATAAACGAAGATGCCAACCACTTACGAAGTCTCGGAGACGTATTTGTGACAGAGCCTAAAAATGCAGGCAAGCTGATGAAGAGGGCTAAGGAGACTACTAAAAATAGTAAAGGTAAATTCAACAAGAAAAAGCGCTTTGGAAAATCCATAAAGAACAGATGTCCTTCTGGATTCCAGACTGCGGTAGAAAGGAAATTCAAGGCCACGGGTGGTACATACATAGAGGTTCCTAATAATTACAGGGCAAGCCAGTACGACCATACGGCTGATGATTACATCAAAAAGAAAATGTCTGACAGATTGTATAAACTTTTGGATGGTACTGAAGTACAAAGAGACTGGTATTCATCATTTCTGCTTTACTGCTACGATTTCAGAACTGAGGATATAGACAAAGACAAATGCAATGCAGAATTTGAAAGATGCTACAGCAAAGAAAAAGGTCTAATTACATGGATTAAAACAAATAAAATTAAAATACTGAACAGTGGAATAAAGATTGCTTAACAATTTATCATCAGGGAGATTGACTGTACTTCCTTGCCGCAAGGCAGAAATTTACCGCTAATGTGGTCGTTGGACTGCTTGGTAATGAAAGTCCTGATTCAAACAGATTTACACTTGTAACTCCAAAGCCTGAAAATGGTGTACGATTACAAGCTACACTTGGCAATCAGAACCCCACGGGCTTGCCCATGGGAGCAGTCAGACTATCTATTTGTAAAAGGAGAAAGAATATGAAATCAGTATTATTTGATTTAGATGGTACATTAACAGATTCAAGTGAAGGCATTACTAAGTGTGCACAGCTGGCCTTAACACATTTCGGTATGCCGCAATATACAACTGAGCAGCTTAAAGTGTTTATTGGTCCACCTCTTCAGGATACATTCCCTAAATTCGGGGTACCAAAAGAAAAAGTAGAAGAAGCAATTTCAGTATTTAGAAGTAGATATAATACCGTCGGTAAATTTGAAAATAGACCTTTTGATGGTATTGAAGATATGTTAAAGAAATTAAAGAATGATGGTTATCATCTTTTTGTAGCAACATCAAAGCCAGAAAGAACAGCGATTGAAATCATGAAGCATTTCCAGATTGATCATTATTTTGATTTAATATGCGGTGCCTCATTTGATCATAGCAGAGAAACAAAATCGCAGGTGATTGCCTATCTTTTAGAGCAAGTGGATACTCATCAGTCAGTGATGATTGGTGATACAGTCTATGATGTAAAAGGAGCCAATCATTTCGAAATACCGACTATCGGTGTATCCTGGGGATTTGGCAAGAATGAAGACCTTATTAAAGAAGGGGCAATTATGATTGCTCATAGCCCAGATGAACTTTATAGAGACATAAAAAGAAGCTGCCAATAAGCAGCTTCTTTTCTATTTGATTGGATGAAAATCAAGATAGTAGGCATAATCTACAATGTACATATTGTCAGAATAGCCAAGACCAATAGGTAAGGCATGATGTGGTACATCATAGGCAATATGATTATAGATTGTTTCTACATCATAATGACCATTACCGATATTGCTATAATCGATGACATAACAGAAGAAGTCATCGTAATAGCATTCGATCATGTAATAATCGTTATCCTGTTCATCATAGTAATGTGAAACTTGTACTTTTTTCTTCATGATAATCTCTCTTTATGCAATATGTGCTGTAATAGTTTTTGAATAAGAACCATATGCATCATTTTTATAGGCTCTTACTTTGATCTGATAATCTCCGGGAACAGTTAATGTGTAAGATAAATCATCAGTCTTTTTAGTCTGCCAATTATCTTCACCAGATTTTTTATAGGCGATTTCATAAGATGGGGATCCAGCTACTTTACTGAATGATACAGTATTGTTTGAAATGGAAAGATTGCTTACTTTATCAGGAAGAACATAGTAGACAATCTTCTTTTCTCCATCATAATCATTTGTCCCATAGATTGTAACAGCGTATTTTCCAATATCAACACTGTCTTCATATTCAACATTGTAGTTAGCGCCAATATGCAAGATTTCACGATCATATCTTACTAAAGCACCCGGTGTCTGTAGATTGCCATCGTATTTGAACTTAGTAGAAGATAGAGTGACATCCGCATTGTTGATATCACGGTTCTTGATCTTAAAAGATTTCGTAATCTTTCCACAGTAATTATTGATACCGTGAATGATAATCTTGTAGTTTCCTGCCTTGATACGATCTCCTTCATATTCAAGAGTGTAATCCTGACCTTCTGTAAGGATCTTATCTTTATACATGATTGTAGCAGTAGGTCTCTTTTCAGTACCATCGTAGATGTATGAAGCATCATTTAATGTAGCATAGGCATTAATAAGATTTGTCTTGCCTTTATTTTTAAGATCCTCTACATGAGATACATACCAGTAGCTTGCAAAGTTCTGGATTGTAACTTTTCGAGCATACTTGATTGGCATTTCTTTCTTAGTCTTCTTGCTGGCAGGATCGCCACAGTAGAAGACACCGTCTTCATAGCGTGTCAGCAAGATACAGTGATTACCCTGATGGAATCCATTGTAGCCATCTCTTGCATAGATTGCTAATCCTTCAGGGTGCTGATTAAGAAGGCTGATGACCTTCTCTTTCTTTTGCGCCATTGTCATGCCAGAGTTCATATCAAAGTTCTTATGTGTGATTGTGTAGGCATAACGAGAAGTACGATATGTAAATTTATGAGAAAGACCTGCGCCCCATCCAATTTTTCTCATTGATTCTTCAGTGATGGATGACCATTGAGGATCTTCAGCGAGAAGAGCTTTACGACGTACTGCCATCGTTGCAGATGCAAGCGTACAGGTTACTGATGTCTGCTGTGTTAAAAAAACATTCGAGTCACCAAGGTTAGTGGCACTTACGATTTCTGGAATAAATGTGAAACCGCCCAATCCTAAGAGGATCGCTAAGCCGACTGCGATAAGCTGTCTTTTCATAGTTTCTCCTTCCAATTCTTAAGAAATTCTTAACATACAAGCTTTATAATACTCTATAACACCTTTCGCCGTCAACCAATTTTCATAGTCAAAAAATGCAAAAAAACTGCAGATTATGCAGTTTTAGAAAAGTTCGAAATGTTTGAGAGCGTTGTAGACGCCATCATCATTGATATCAGTTGTTTTATAAGTAACATGATCAAAAATGACAGGATTGCTATTTCCCATGGCAATGCTTTCTTTTGTGTATTCTAGCATGGCTAAATCATTTGTTGAATCACCGATAGAAATAGTGTTTTCCCATGGGATATCAAGCATATCGATGATTTTCTTGATTCCTGTGGCTTTTGAATATCCTAAAGGAATATTTTCTATAAAATTATCAGCGCGCTGAATAAATTCGAGGTCATTCTTGAAGGCGTTCTTGAATGTATCAATATCACTTTCTGGATAATACCAAAGGGCCATCTTATCAAATGGAACATAGTCTCCTTTGTCATATTCATAGACTGGGAAGCCCTGGCTCTTATAGCGATTGCGGAAGTTGATATTTTGTGGATCTCTTAGATTGTGAGGATACCATGTCCCTTCTTTTCCTTCTAGAACATTTTCTACGTCAGTAGCAATTGAGAGGTCTACTATTTTTCTTCTTAGTTCATCATCTATTTCATGATGGAAGACTTCTTCTCCATGATAGAAGATGTTTGTGCCACATCCACAAATAAAGCCATCTACATCAAGTTCACGGATCTGCTTTTCAATACTGCAGTAAGTACGTCCAGTATTGATAAAGAGAAGATGTCCGTTTTCTCTTGATTTCTTCATAGCTACCTTTGTGCTTTCAGGAATTGTAAATGTGTCTTCTGTTGAGATTGTTCCATCAACATCAAAAAATACGATTTTTTTATCCATAAAGTGCTCCTTTTTTTCATTTTATTATTTTACATCATAAAACGATTCGTTGCTAAATGCAATTGTTTACATTTTTGTATTGTGATAAAATAAAAAGCTATAAAGGAGTGTAGCGAATATGTACGAAGTGAAAAGAAAAGTAATATTGAACGATGCTGCCTTTGAGATGGACGTTTATGCACCTTTGGTTGCAAAAAAATGTGAACCAGGGCAGTTTATTATTGCTCGTGTAGGAGAAGATGGAGAACGTATTCCTCTTACTATTGGTGATTATGATCCAGAAAAAGGAACAGTAACTATTGTAGTACAGGCTGTCGGCTTTTCTACAAAACAGATGTTAAAATTAGAAGAAGGAGATTGCTTTACAGACTTTGTTGGACCTTTAGGTGTACCAACAAAATTAAATCCTGAACATAAGCATGTTATTGGTGTTGCTGGTGGGATTGGTAGTGCCCCTGTTTATCCACAGCTAAAAAAACTTGCTGAAATGGGATGTAATGTTGATGTTATTATTGGTGGTAGAGAAAAACAATATGTATTATGGGCAGAAAAATTTGAAAAATTCTGTGACCATGTCTACATTGCCACTGATAATGGAGAAGTAGGTACAAAGGGATTTGTTACTGATGTACTTCAGAAGTTAATTGATGATGGTGAAAAATTTGATGAAGTTATCGCCATTGGCCCTGTTATCATGATGAAGAATGTTGTAAGAGTCACTAAACCTTATAATATCCCAACTTCAGTTTCACTTAACCCAATTATGGTTGATGGTACTGGTATGTGCGGATGCTGCCGTGTTACTGTTGATGGAAAGATTAAGTTTGCTTGTGTAGATGGTCCTGACTTTGATGGATTAACTGTTGATTTTGATGAACTTATGGCAAGACAGAGAATGTTTAAGGAAGAAGAACATCATGTCAATGAAAATGCTGATCGTATCTGCAACTTAATGAGGGGAGTGGAGTAATATGCCAAATATGTCTAAAGAAAAAGTAAAAATGCCTGAACAGGATCCTCAGGTTAGAAATAAGAACTTTGAAGAAGTCGCTCTTGGATATACTAAAGAAATGGCAATGGAAGAAGCAACTCGTTGTTTAAACTGTAAGAAACCATTCTGTATGGATGGATGTCCAGTTAATGTTCCAATTCCTCGTTTTATTCAGGAAGTTGCTAAAGGTGACTTTGATAAAGCTTTTGATATTATCACAGAAGAAAATGCATTACCTGCTATTTGTGGACGTGTCTGCCCACAGGAAAATCAGTGTGAAGGTAAGTGTGTACGTGGACGTGCTAAAGGTTCTGAATCAGTTGCAATCGGACGTCTTGAAAGATTCGTAGCTGATTATCATCGTGATCATGGTAAAAAGGATGAAAGCAAGATTGTCAAAAATGGCAAGAAGGTTGCTGTTGTTGGATCAGGTCCATCAGGTATTTCTTGTGCTGGTGAACTTGCAAAACGTGGTTATGATGTAAAAGTATTTGAAGCTCTTCATAAGACAGGAGGAGTTCTTTCATACGGTATTCCAGAATTCCGTTTACCTAAAGCATTAGTACAGTATGAAATTGATACTGTCGCTGATATGGGTGTAGATTTTGAAACAAATGTCGTTGTTGGACGTACAATTACTGTAGATGAATTGGAAGAAGAAGGTTTTGATGCTATCTTCGTAGGTTCTGGAGCTGGTCTTCCACGTTTCCAGGGCATTCCTGGTGAAAACCTTAATGGCGTTTACTCAGCTAATGAATTCTTAACTCGTGTCAATTTAATGAAAGGCTACATGTTCCCAGATCGTCCTACACCAGTAAAAGTCACAAATACTGTTTGTGTTGTTGGTGCCGGTAACGTGGCAATGGATGCTGCTCGTACTGCTAAACGTTTAGGAGCTGAAAATGTCTATATCGTTTATCGTCGTAGTGAAGAAGAAGCACCTGCTAGAAAAGAAGAGATTCATCATGCTAAAGAAGAGGGCATCATCTTTAAGTTCTTGACTAACCCTATTGAAGTCAAAGGTGAAGATGGATGGGTTAAATCCTTAGTATGCCAGGAAATGGAACTTGGTGAACCTGATGAATCAGGAAGAAGAAGACCTGTTCCTGTAGAAGGAAAGACTTTTGAAATTGAAACAGGTACATTCATTGTAGCTATCGGTCAGTCACCTAACCCATTAATCAGACAAACTACACCTGGATTAGATACACAGAAATGGGGCGGAATCATTGTTAATGAAGAAACAAATGAAACAAGCCGTGAAAATGTGTATGCTGGTGGAGATGCGGTAACTGGTGCTGCAACTGTCATTTTAGCAATGGGTGCTGGTAAGAAAGCTGCACAGGCTATTGATGAAAAATTATCTAAGAAATAAGATTTAGAAGAGTACAGATGTGCTCTTCTTTTTTTATTTCCTTTTCATTTCTTTATTATCATGATAAAATTGGGCTACAAAGTAGTAGGAGGTATGGAAAATGTACAGTCTATTGAAACCCTATGAAGCCATTGTAGATTTTTTAGGGGAAGCACTTGGTGATAATGTTGAGATTGCTTTGCATGATTTGACATCTCCTGAACAGGAAGTCGTAGCATTAGCTAACGGACATATTTCTGGCAGAACTGTCGGTGCTAAGCTTTCCAATCTCTCTATTCACTACCTAGAAACGAAACAGTACTTAAATAATGATTACGTGGTCAACTATAAGACCGCTGGACCTGATGGAAAGCTCTTAAAAGCTGCAACTTATTTCATTAGGGAAGAAGGACGAGAAATGCCTATCGGCATGCTTTGTATTAATGTCAATATTTCAGATCTTGAATATATTCAGACGACACTTTATAAGATTCTTGGTATCAAGGAAACGACTAAAGTTGAGTTTAAAAGAGATAACCCAATTGAAATTCTTTCCTCACCACTCGATGAAATGGTCGATAAGTATATTAAAGAATGTCTAACAGAAATGGGTATTCCATCTTATGTCTTGGTGGAAAGACTGAAAGTTGATGAAAAGATTAGAGTTGTAAAGTATTTACAGGCAAAAGGTACATTTAAGGTGAAAGGTGCTATTGCACTTGTTGCCGAAAAGCTTGATGTATCTGAACCAACGATCTATAGATACTTAAAGAAAATGTAGGAGGAAATTATGAGCGATCTTGTTTATGTAAGTGGACACAAGAATCCTGATACAGACTCAGTATGTGCTGCTATTTCTTATTCTTATTTATTAAATAAGACAAAGAAATACAATGCTGTGCCAGTGAGACTTGGAGAGATTAGTAGAGAGACAGAGTATATCTTAAAAAGATTTAATAAGGATATTCCTATGCTTCTTAAATCTGTTAAACAGAAAGTAGAAGACTTGGATTATGATAAGGTAACTGTATTCTCTAAAGAATTAACATTAAAGACAGCTTGGTCTTTAATGAAAGCCACAAATTTAAAATCAGCACCTGTTATGGATGATCAGGGTAAATTATTAGGACTTTTATCATCTACAAATATCATTCAGGGATATATGGATGACTGGGATAGTGACATTTTAAAGAAGGCTCATACCCCAATTGAAAATGTTGTTGATACATTAGCAGCTAAAGCTTTGTATCTTAATGAAAACTTAAGAAGAATTCAGGGAACAGTGCATATTGTTTCTATGACAACTAATGGCGCAATGAACTATATTGAAGAAAATGATGTTGCTGTTATTGGTGGAGATAGAAAAGAAATGATCCGTCATTTAGCGGATACTAAAGTTGGATTAATCATCTTAACTGGTCAGTTTGATATTGATGAAGAAGATTTATCATACTGTCGTGAACGTGGTGTTTCTGTTATCAGCACACCATACAATACGTTTGTAACATCTCAGCAGATCATTCAGTCAATTCCAGTAGAATATGTTATGCAAAAGGGCGGATTAACAGTATTCTCAACTGATGACACTGTTGAATCTTTAAGAGAAGTTATGAGCAAGACAAGATATAGAAGCTATCCTGTTGTTGATCTTAACGGTAAAGTAGTGGGTACAATTTCTCGTTATGCATTAATCAACGGTGATCGTAAGAAGATCATTCAGGTTGACCACAATGAAAGAGGTCAAGCTGTAGATGGTATTGAAGAAGCTGAAATTCTTGAAGTTATCGATCATCATAGAATCGCTGACTTCCAGACAGTGGGACCAGTATATTACAGAGCAGAACCTCTAGGATGTACATGTACAATCATCACAAAGATGTTTGATGAAGAAGGTGTAGATATCCCTGCTGATATCGCTGGATTGATGCTTGGAGCTATCATTTCTGATTCATTGTTATTCAGAAGTCCAACATGTACACCATATGATAAGAAGACAGCTTATCGATTAGCTAAGATTGCTGGTGTTGATCCAGTTGAATTTGGTATGGATATGTTCAAGGCTGGTACTTCTCTAGTTGGTAAGTCAGTAGAAGAAATCTTTAACCAGGATTACAAGAAATTCAATATCGGTGATGCTAAAGTTGGTGTTGCTCAGGTTAACACAATGGATATTGAAGGATTTGCTTCATATAAGAAAGATATGCTTGCTTATATGGAAAAAGTTTGTGAAGAAAATGAATTTGATTTCGCTATGTTATTGCTTACTGACGTTATCAATGCGACAAGTGAAGTCTTTGTTGCAGGAGATAAGCCAGAATATGTAGAAAAGGCATTCAATTGTCATTTAGTAGATTCTCAGGCTAACTTGCCAGGCGTTGTTTCTAGAAAGAAACAGGTTGTACCTGCAATCACAAATGCTATTGGATAATGATTAAAGTTGACAATCACAAAGATTGTCAACTTTCTTTTTTTCACAAGACATGCTATATTTTATAGTACGTAAGGGAGAATTATATGCGATTAGATAAATTTTTAAAGGTGTCCCGTATTATCAAAAGAAGGACGCTATCTAAAGAAATTGCGGAAGCAGAGCGTGTTAAGGTTAATGGGAAGATGGCTAAGCCATCTACGAAATTAAAGATCAATGATGAAATAGAAATTGCCTTTGGACGATCAATCTTGAAAGTACGTGTCAAGGAATTAAAGAATCATGTATTAAAAGATGAATCTGGCGATCTATATGAGATTATTGAAGAAATAAAGATCCCCTATGAATAACATTCTTTGTATTCATAATCTTTAGTGATATAATAAATAAGAGGTGATTGTTTATGTCTGCTAAGAAAAAAGTTGCTGTGTATAACCTGATATGGACAGTATTATTGTTTTTTATTGCTTTTATGTGCGTGTTTACAGTTTTTTCTAGAATAAAGACAATCTGGGATAAGCAGGCAAGTTATAATCATCTGCTAGTAACAGAGAAGAAATTGAAAAAAGAAAGGCAGTCGCTTGAAACTGAGGTCAAGAATCTTGATGACGATGACTATGTTGTCAAGTATGCGCGAGATCATTACATCTTTACTGAAGGTGATGAAAAAGCGGTCATTCTGCCAGAGAAGAATCATAAGAAATAAGCGTTGGCTTATTTCTTTTCGTAAGGGAGCTTATTATGTTTACAAATGTGTCGTATAGGTTTTCTAAATATAACAGAGTAAAAAATATTACCATCTATGTTCCTGATGATGCGAGTGAAGAAAAGCGTTATCCGGTTCTTTATATTAACGATGGTCAGAATGCTTTTTTTGATGATAATTCATACATGGGAGTATCATGGGGATTTTATGATTATGTAAAAGAACATGGGGATTGCTGTATCATGGTCGCCATTGACTGTGTTTTTGATGAAATAGGACGTATGGATGAATATGGTCCATGGAAAGTGAAGCGTTCTATTAGAAAAAAATTGCATATAGAAGAGAAGACAGGCGGTCAGGGAGATGACTATGTGAAATGGATCATTAATGAATTAAAGCCATTTATTGATGATAACTATCCTACTATTAAGCATGATTGTGCAATGGTAGGTTCTTCGATGGGAGGCGTCATTACTGCCTATGCCTGCTTTGCTTATCCGAAGGTTTTTAAGAAAGGGGCAGCTCTTTCAACAGCCTTCTTTATTTATCCTCATGAATTTAAGCGCTTACTAAAAAGAGCTGATCTTTCTTCATCTTCTTTCTATTTTGATTGTGGTGATGAAGAAGGACATGAAGATAGTCAAATGAGTCAGATTTATATTGAATCACAAGATGCAATTAGAGCACAGCTTAAGAATAAGGAAGGAAACTTCGAGTATCATTTCTTTACGCATACGACTCATAATGAAGAAGCTTGGCGCAAGCGTGTGCCGCTCTTTATGCATTTTTTATTTGAGGAGGATCATCATGTATAAGCTGGTCTTATCAGATTTAGATGAAACATTGATAGTCAATCACCGTGTTCCAGAATTTAATCAGAAGGCTGTACAGAAGGCTAGAGAAAAAGGTGTTAAGTTTGTAGTCTGTACAGGAAGAAGTCAGATGATGATTGATGATATTCTTCGTGATCTTTCTACTTATGATCAAAAAGAAGAATATTCTATCTGCTTTAACGGAGGATTGGTGATGGAGAATAAGAATAAAAGAATTCTTCATTTTCATCCACTGGATTATAAGAAAGCAGAGATTATTCATAGAGAAGGAATAAGAAGGGGTCTTTGTATTATCTTGTTTACTATTGATCATTGTTTTCTTATTCATCCTATTGAAAGTGAAATACAAAGAAAAATTGCTCAGAAGGCAGCTTATACCATCATCGAAGATGATGATTTTACACGTTTTAAGGACAAGAAGATTGCGAAGATTCTTCTTGTAAAAGATGATATGGATTATCTAAAGCAATTAAGAGATGAAGTTGCTCCCCTTGTAGAAGGAGTAGAACTCTCATTTTCTTCTAATCGCTATATGGAATGTACTAGCGAAGGGGTTAATAAGGGAGAAGGACTAAGATGGCTGGCTGATTATCTCCATATAGATATTAAAGATACCATTGCGATTGGTGACAATTACAATGATGTCACAATGCTTGAATGTGCTGGTATTGGTGCTTGTGTTTCTAGCAGCAATGATGATATTAAGGCTATTTCTGATTATATCTGTCAACATGATTACGGGGATGGCGCAGTCAAGGAAGTATTAGAAAAATTTATTTAAGGAGAATGTGTATGGCATACAAGTTGGTAGCGATGGATCTAGATGAAACATTACTTAATGATGATCATGTAGTTCCCGAAGAAAACTTAAAATGGATTCGTAAAGCCAGAAAAGATTATGGCGTGCGATTTGTGGCAGCGACAGGAAGAGGATTCTGTCAGATTGTACCGGAATTAAAACAGCTGGGCATTTATGATGCTAAAGATGAATATACACTTTCTTTTAATGGTGGTGCCATTACTGAAAATAAAGATAATAGAATGATTTCCTGGAGGGGGCTTTCTTTTGATAAGATGAAAGAAATTTTTACCTTCGGATTAACTAAGGATGTCTGTATTCACGTTTATACTGATACGACCCTTTATGTCTACAATTTAAGTGAAGATGAAAAGGAACGTTTAACTAAACAGAAGCTTGGAGAAGTCTATCCTAAAGAGAATAGTGTCGAATTTTTAAAAAATGAAAAAATTGCCAAAATTCTATTTCAGAATGTGAATGTAGATTATCTTAAATCATTAGAAAATGAAATTATGCCCATTACAAAAGGATATTGTGAAATAAGCTATTCTTCAAACCGCTATATGGAATTCAATGCCAAAGGTGTAGATAAAGGTAGCGGTCTTAGAGAACTTGCGGAAAAGTTAAATGTTTCTATTGAAGAGACGATAGCTGTGGGTGATAATTATAACGACTTAGCCATGCTGAAGGCGGCGGGATTGTCAGTAGCTGCACAAAATGCGGTGGATGAAGTCAAGGATATCTGTGATTATGTAACGATAGCCGATAACAATGAAGGAGTTATTGCGGAATTAATTCGTAAATATATTTATCATGAGAACATTTGAAAAAATTATTAATGAAGAATCTCAGCAGTCTTATTTTAAGACACTTAAAGCATTCGTTGATCGTGAGTATGAAGAAAAGACCATCTTTCCACCACGCAATGAAATATACAGTGCTTTTCGCTATGCTGATTATGAAGATATAAAGGTCGTGATTATTGGGCAGGATCCCTATCATGAACTGCATCAGGCAAACGGCTTGGCTTTTAGTGTAAGCAAGGAAGTGAAGATTCCACCTTCACTAAGAAATATCTATAAGGAAGCTATGCAGGATGTTGGCATTCCAGAACCCCATTCTGGTGATTTAACACCATGGGCTAAACAAGGAGTGCTTCTTATTAATACTGTATTGACAGTAGAAGAAGGAAAAGCTAATGCTCATAAGGGAAAAGGCTGGGAGATTTTTACTGACCATATTATTGAAAAGATGAATGAAAGAGAAAAACCTTTGGTTTTTATCTTATGGGGAAGACAGGCCCAAAATAAAGCAGGCATGATTGATTCACGTCATTGTGTAATCAAGAGTGCTCATCCCTCACCGCTAAGCGCTTCGCGTGGTTTCTTTGGTTCTAGGCCATTCTCACGTGCTAATGCATTTTTAGAATCAATACAGGTTGAACCGATTGACTGGAGGATAGAGTAATGTTTGATAATATTAAAGACGCTGTGGCATACATCGAGTCAAAAAGAAATAAAAGAACTGTTGATCAATTTAGAGATACTTTACGCTCTTTAGAAATTAATATGAAACAGCATAATATGATTCATGTTGCGGGAACAAACGGGAAGGGATCAACGGTCAATTATCTGCGTGCTATTCTCAATGCTAATGGGTATCGTGTAGGGACATTTACTTCTCCTTACCTAAAGAAACACAATGATCGCATCTGTATTGATAATGAGCCAATCAGTGATGAAGATTTACTCAAGTATATTAATAAATACTATGATGTAATTGAAAAAGAAGATATGTCGATGTTTGAAATTGATACGATGATATGTCTTGCTTATTTTCAAGATCAAGAATTAGATTATCGTATCATTGAATGCGGTATTGGGGGAGAACATGATAAGACCAATGTCATTGATCCAATTATCTCTGTTATTACCAATATCGGATTGGATCATATGGATACAATCGGTCCTTCTCTTTATGATATTATCAATGAGAAGATGGGAATTATTAAGCCTGGTCAGCTCTTTATCACATCTGAAATCTCAGGTACTGTTTTAGCGAGATTACAGGAACAATGTGATGCGATGGATGCCCGTATGATCGTTGTGCCAGAATATGAGATTTCTGGTTATCCATTCTATTTTGTTTATCGTGATATGGAGTTTACTTTAAAGAATCAGGCTGCCTATCAGGTAACAAACGCAAGATTGGCTTTAACGATAGTCAATCAGCTTATTCGTGTGGATCCTGAAGCGACTGTATCAGCGGTAGAGAACACCATCTGGTCAGGTCGTTTTGAAACAATAGAACGTGATGGACACACTTTCATTATTGATGGTGCACATAATATGCCAGCAATTGATGCCTTGATGAAAACATTGAAATTCTACAAGGATAAAAAGGCGTGTATTGTGTATGCAACACTTCGACAAGAGCAGGCAGCATTGATGGTTTCAAAGCTTGAAGAACTAGGCTTGCCTTTAATCATGACTTCATTTGAAGATGAACGTATCGTGGACTTAAGTCAATTAGAAACAGATGAAAATGTTTCATATATAGATGATTTTAAAGTGGCCCTTGAAAGTGCACAAGAAAAATACGAAATTGTATTTGTGACCGGATCACTGCATTTTATTTCTCAGGTAAGAGCTTTTCTAAAGGAGAACTAGAGTTAATCTAGTTCTTTTTTCATTAAGGTTACATTTGTAATAAATATTAATAATATGAAAAATGAACCTATCATATCATTTTATATTGTGATAAAATGAAATAGTAGGTAAGCGATTTCAAGTAAACAGGAGGAATGAAAAATGGGAAAAGAATTAGTTGCAATGATTCTTGCTGGAGGCCGTGGCTCTAGATTAAAAGCCTTAACAGCAAAAGTTGCAAAACCAGCCGTTCATTTTGGCGGAAAATATCGTATTATCGACTTTCCTTTGAGTAACTGTGCCAACTCAGGGATTGATGTAGTCGGTGTTTTGACACAGTATGAATCAGTTGAATTAGGTTCATATGTTGGTGTTGGAACGAAATGGGGATTAGATGGCAATAGCAGTGCTGCTGCAATTTTACCAGCTCGTGAGAGAGACGAAGTTGGTGCTACATGGTACGCTGGTACAGCTGATGCCATTGCACAGAACATTGAATTCTTGGATGCCTATGATCCAGAATATGTATTGATCTTATCTGGGGATCATATTTACAAGATGGATTATGATGAAATGTTAGCGGCACATAAGGAAAAAGGTGCTGACTTAACTGTTGCGGTACTTAATGTATCAATGAAGGAAGCAAGTCGTTTTGGTATTATGAATACTAATGATGACCTTTCAATCTATGAATTCGAAGAAAAGCCTGAGAAGCCTAAATCTACATTAGCTTCAATGGGGATCTATATCTTTACTTACAAACAGTTAAGAAAATATTTGAAGGCAGATGCGAAGAAGAAAGATTCACATCATGACTTTGGTATGGATATTATTCCAGCTATGCTTGCGGATAACAAAAAACTATTTGCATATGAATTCAAGGGTTACTGGAAGGACGTTGGAACTGTTGAATCATTATGGCAGGCAAACATGGACTTATTGCATGATACAGAATTAGATCTTTATAATATCAAGAAAGATTGGAAAATCTATTCTGAAGATACTTTAGCTAAACCACAGCTTATTGGTCTAGATGCTAAAATCAAGAATACTCTTGTTACTCAGGGATGTATGGTTGATGGTGAAGTAGAAGGATCAGTTCTTTTCAATAATGTAAGTGTTGGAGCCACTGCAAAAGTTGTTGATTCTGTCTTGATGCCAGGTGTTCTTGTCGAGGAAGGTGCTGAAGTGTATAAGGCAATCATCGATGAAAATGTGATCATTAAAGCTGGTCAAGTGATTAATAAAGAAGCAAAGGAAGTTGCTCTTGTCAGCAACAATGATAGGGGGTAAGCAAGATGGCAAAAGTAGTAGGACTTGTCAATTTACATTCAAACGTTGATTTAAAGGGATTGACTGAAAGAAGACCTGTAGCCTCTGTTAGCTTCCTAGGTCGTTATGGAATTATTGATTTCGTGCTTTCTAACTTCTCTAATTCACAGATTGATAATGTAGGGATCTTGATTAAAGAGAAACCTAGATCATTGTTTAAACATTTAAGCAATGGCAATGCATGGAACTTTAACTCTAAACGTGGTGGTGTGCAGCTTTTATACGATGAAAAGTTTGCAAATAATAATATGTACAACCACGATATTAATAATATTCTTGAAAATATCGCTTTCATCGAAAAAAATAAGCCTGATTATGTAGTAATCTCTCCTGCCCATATCATTACAACAATGGACTTTAGTGAAGCTATCAAGGCACATCGTCAATCTGGTGCTGAAATTTCTATTGTCTATAAGAAAATCAAGAATGCGAATGAAACATTCATTGGTTCTGATTTCTTAAAAGTTAAAGATGGTGTTGTACAGGCAATTGATAAGAATAAAGGAAATATTAAGAATCGCGCTATTTCTTTGGAAACTTATATCTTCAATACGAAAGCATTAATTAAATTGTTGAAGGAAGCACAAAAAGTATCGACATTCTTTGATTTAAGAGATATCTTATCTTATGTATTGGATGAAAAGAAAATCAATGCATATGAATTTAAAGGGTTCGCTGCAATCATTGATTCATTTGAAGCTTACTTTAAAGTATGTCAGAGTTTCTTGAATATTGATGTTTCTACAAAAGTATTTAAGAATAACTGGCCAATCTTTACAAATACAAATGATACACCACCAACAAAGTATTTAAAGAATGCAGATGTTCAGAATTCATTTGTAGCTAATGGTGCTGTTATTGATGGTACTGTTTCAGGATGTATCATTGGACGTGAAGTTTCAATTGGCAAAGGTGCTGTTGTTAAGAACAGTATTATCTTCTCTGGTGCTAAAGTTGAAGCTGATGCAGTGCTTGAAAATGTCATTGTAGATAAGGATGCACGTATTAAGAAGATTAAGGAATTAAAAGGATCTGCAGATGAACCACTGTATGTAAAAGAAGGAGACGTTGTTTAATGAGAATTGTATTCGCTGCTGGGGAAGCTCAGCCCTTCATTAAATCAGGAGGTCTTGCGGATGTCATTGGATCATTGCCAAAATCTTTAGCTCAAAAAGGTCATGAATGTTATGTTATTTTACCAAAGTACGCAGACTTGAAAATGTCTGATCGTTTAGAGTATGTGACAAACTTCTACTTATGGGTCGGATGGAGACGTTGCTATTGTGGTGTTTTCAAGGCTGTGGTAGATGGTGTTACTTATTTCTTTGTAGATAATGAACAGTATTTCAAGAGACCAGGACTTTATGGTTATGATGACGATAATGAAAGATTTGCATTCTATGACTTTGCTGTATTGGAATGTTTATCTCGTCTGGATATTATGCCAGATATTCTTTCATTGCATGATTGGCAGGCTGCCATGATTGCACCGCTTTATAAAGAAAAATATTGTTATTACAATTTCTATGGTGGCGTAAAGGTGACTTTCACAATTCACAATATTGCCTACCAGGGAAAATGTGATCCATCGCTATTGCAGGATCTGTTTGGTTTAGATAATTATCTTTACTACAATGGAAATGTCAGAAATGATGGCTGCATGAATATGATGAAAGCAGCTATTGTATATGCTGATGCAGTAACAACTGTTTCTCCTACATATGCCAACGAAATATTGACAGATGCTTATGGAGAAGGATTACAGAGCATTCTTTCTATGAGAAGACACGATCTTTATGGTATCTTGAATGGAATTGATTATGACTTAATTAATCCTGCAACAGATCCAGATATCGCATTCAACTTTGATGCGACTGATGTAAAAGAGAAGAAGAGAGAAAACAAGATGGCTCTTCAAAGAGAAGTAGGTCTACCAGAAAATCCTGATATACCGCTTATCGGTATTGTTACAAGATTAACATGGCAAAAAGGGCTTGACCTTATCATCAATCAGTTCGAAGAACTAATGAATAGAGATGTACAGGTTGTCGTACTTGGTGCAGGTGATGCGAAGTATGAAGAACCACTCAAAGGTTTTGCTGGCTACCATAATGAAAAGTTCTCTCTTAATCTAAAATATGATGCTGGATTGGCACAGCGTATCTATGCCTCTTCAGATATCTTCCTGATGCCTTCACTATTTGAACCATGTGGTTTATCACAGATGATGGCATTGCGTTATGGCTCAGTACCAATTGTACGTGAGACAGGAGGACTTAAAGATTCTGTTGAATCATTTAATGAATATGATCAGACAGGTACAGGCTTTAGCTTTACAAACTATAATGCCCACGAAATGATGCAGATCATTGATTATGCACTTCGTATCTATAATGAACACAGAGATATGTGGGATGGCATTGTACAAAGAGCTATGGCTTCTAAACTTGACTGGGATCAGTCATCAGATGAATATCTAAGAGTCTTTGAATCATTGTTATACTAATAAAGACAGGGCTTATGGCCCTGTCTTTTCATGAAAGGATTAATATGAAGTACTATTATGATGACCATATATTAACGTGGCCAGATCATTTTGTGATCTGTGATGAAGATGGCAATCAAGTATTTGAAGTATCATGTAAGCTCTCGATAGGACATGTGATGACCATTTCATCAAGTGAAGGAAAACGTGTCCTCTCAGACACCATTTCCTCCTGGTTGCCTGCTTTTAAGATTTCAGAAGAAGATAAAGAGATAGGTGTCATGAAAAGAGTCTTTAGTTTGCGTTTTGAAAAATATGACTTCTTGTTTCATGGATTATATGTTCGAGGAGACTTTCTTGATTCCAACTACGATATCATGAAAGCAGGGCAGTGCGTTGGTCACTACGAAGTTGTGAATAATCGTATTATCATCAATACTGATGATTTGGATGTCATTACTTTTGTATTAGGTATTGAAGCATTAAAAAGTTTAAGATAAAAAGGGGCTGACCCAGTAAAGTGATTTATGGATAATCACTGAGCTGGACCAGCTCTTTTTTCTTTTTTTGACTCCCTACAGCCAGATAAAATCTGTTTACGGGCATTTAGACATAAAAAAGCCCCCATTTTTGGGCGCAATATCCCTATATAGCTGTGAATAACGTTTTTCAGTATGTGAACAACTGTTCTAGCAGCACTTCATGCTTTCTTCGCTCGGCTTTCTTTTACGAATCATATTGTGATATTTCCTGATATTGAATCCGATTGCGATCATGAATATCTCAAAAGATACATTGGAATTGCCTCTTCGTCGTAATCTGTCATATCCGTAGTCCTGCTTGATGATTC
>NZ_JNKN01000017.1 GCF_000702065.1 Kandleria vitulina DSM 20405
CATTCATCACTGAAATATAAGACACCTGTATCTGGCTTGTTTGATAATAATATGCTAATGCCTGATCAGTGGCTCAAGCTCATTGAGATATCACATAAGTACCATCCAGCAGACAATTAATCATTTCTCCAAGCAGTGCTCCAGGAGACGATACCCTCATTGCGCCTTTTTTAGGTGTTTTTTTATTACCTTCATAATCATTCGGTTTAGAAAAATTCAAAATATTCAATTTTAATACTACATGAATGATATCGCATCGTTCATCGATCCCTGAAATCTGTCATTCATCAAGTTTTTCATAAACTTTTGACTCTACCTTCCTCTATAGCATACTTCATGTTCAATTCTCTGTCGTTTGTTCAATATGACTTATTGTGACAGATCTGTCACATTCTGTATGAGAATAAGACTATGAAAGATGGCATATCCCATCAGCATCTTTATAAACATCGAAAGATCCATCATAAATGAATAGCTCATTATCACAAATAGGACACTTGTCACTCCAAGAAAGATCACAAGTTCCATAAAGGATTCAAGACAGATTAATCTTAATCCATACCATCCAATATACTCTTCTCTTTTTTCATTGATTCTCATGTGATTAATAATCAATAATGCACTTGCACAAGCGATAAGAAGAATGATGGTAAAGATGAACATCAAAGATAAAAGCTTCTCCATCTTAAGATGCATTCCTCTTTCTTTTATATGATAGACAGTATAAAACATCGGTAATAGTGTCATCACGAAAAATGTCATCATATAAACAAGTGCACCGCTCTTTAATTGTTCTAAAGCATTACTAAATGCCTTGTTCCATATAGACTCCTTCATAGCTCTCCTCCTGTTATTATCATAGAGAAGAAGATCATTTTTGTCGTTTATTAAAAGTGACAAAACATTACAGTTTTGTCACATAGTATTTTTCTTTATAGAATATCAATGTCACCTTGGTATACTCTCCTTCTTTAGAGTCTATCGTAAGACCGTGATGTAAAGCATCGCATAGTCTTTTAGTAATAAATAGGCCCATACCGGTAGATTTTTCTTCTTCATGACCATTAAATCCCGTATAGGATTTCTTGAAGACCTGAGGCAAATCTGAAGCACGTATACCTATGCCATTATCGTAGATGGAAAGTACAACCTTGTCTTCATCTTCTGTCGCACTAAAACGAAGAAGAGGGTTTTCTTTATGATACTTCATCGCATTAGAGACAATCTGATTTAAAATGAATTCCAACCATTTTGAATCAGATTTCACTTTGCAGTCAAGATGATCAGTTTCAATAGTAAAATGATGCATCAGCAGTTCATCTTTATTATGCATTAAGACATGATTGATGCACTGATCTAATTGATGCTCTTTAATAAGATAATCCTGAGCATCAGATTGACTACGAATATAATAAAGAACCTGCTCAGTATAATTTTCAATACGCTTAAGCTGATTCAAGGCTTTATTGTTTTTATCCTTATGCAACATTAAAGATAAAGCAGAAATCGGTGTTTTTACTTCATGAATCCACATTTCAATATATTCCTTGAAATGCTTTGTTTCACTTTGGTACTCATAGATCTTCTCATTCATAGATTTGGTTATTTCATATAAGGCATCATGCATTATCTCTCCTTCATAAAAAGAAGGACGATTCAATGTCTCAATAATCAAATATTTCTCTTTCATCTTTAAATGATGATCTAATTGTCTATAAAAAGAGACTTTTCTCATATAATCATAAGTGAAGATAATAATGATAAATATGATAGTTAAGATGATCTGAGCATATAGAAAAGCTTTTTCAATATGAAAAGCTTTTCCCATTAAATACTGAATGATGATAAAAACAACGATAAGAAAAATATGTTTTTTGTGGTCTGCTAAATATTTCATGAGAGAATATACCCCTGTCCTTTTCTTGTCATGATAACATCATCATATCCAAAATCTGATAGTTTTCCTCTTAATCTTGAAATATTGACAGTTAAGGCATTATCACTGATATATTCCTTATTGTCCCATAGTTCTGTCATAAGATCATCTCTAGTGACAATCTCATCAATATGAGTAAGAAGAAAATGAAAGATGATCATCTCATTTTTTGTAAGAACTACTTCCTGTTCACTATTCTTTAATGTCCCTTTAGCAAAATCTACTTCTAGATCACGATAGTGAGACAATTGACTATTAGATGGTGAAAGACGCTTCAATACGGCCTGTATTCTCAGCAGCAACAATGTTGGATTATAAGGCTTGGTAATATAATCATCTGCGCCATAGCTCATTGAAAGCACCTCATCTATCTCGTTGCTTTTACTTGTCACCATGATAACTGGCATATCCGATTCTTTTCTTAACTCCCTCAGCAGCGTTTCTCCATTCATATAGGGAATCTGTATATCCAAAAGCAATAGATCCGCATTAGCATCGAGTATCTGTTTTTTTGTTTGAGTAAAGTCTTCAACACATTCTACTTCATATCCTGCACCTTCTAGAAGAATCTTTATTTCTTCTCTAATAGAGGCATCATCTTCTACAATTATGATTTTCATAGGCTTTCTCCTTTTTTCCTATTATACCAATAATATCATTTATCACAACTTTCATATGACATAGAATATAAAAAGAAACTATTTCCTTGGAAATAGTTTCTTTACTTATTATTTAACTTTCACTTTCTTGATAGAAGAGAATGTTCCTTTCTGCTTACCTACTACAGTTCTTACTTTTACTTCATAAGTCTTTCTAGACTTAAGTTTCTTGATAGTCAATGAAGTGCGAGAAACTTTCTTGTAGCTCCATTTCTTTGTACCTTTCTTGCGGTAAGCCACTTCATAAGTTTTCACATTCTTTATTTTCTTCCATGAAAGCTTGATAGATTTCTTCTTTGCCTTTGCTTTAGAAATCTTTACCTTTTCTAATCTTGCATCTTTGATATAGACCTTAATGCTTACAGTCAACTGACGTGCTTTTCCCACTACAATGTAAGTGCCAGGCTTTTTCACATTGACCTTAGAAACATCCCATGTTACTGGTACGTTTTCTTCAGTAATTAAGTTATCACTGCCGGCAAGTTTTACTGTCTTAGGAAGAAGTTTCTTGATTTCATCAAGTGATGCATTAACACGTGGATGTATTCCATCAGCATCCAATACAATACGATCAGGAGTTTCATAGACATAGTATTCAGAAATACGTAGTGTACCTACATTAAAGCCGATTCCTACATAACCGTTGGCATAGAAGTGATCATTTGATACTTTTGTATCAATGGCTTTTTTACCATTGATATAGATCATCAAGTGATGATCACGTACAGAAATCTTAACAAGATCATTACGTGTTACACTTGCTTTACCATTGGCAATAACAGCGTTATCTTTAGTATCTTTTACTACAATGTTCCCTGAATCATCAATAGTAACTTTCCAAGCGCCACCTTTGCCCTTCTTCTGTGATTTTACGATAAACGATACTTCTTCAGTATCTTTCCAGTTGGCTTTAACCTGATAATCGAAATCTTTGTTTCTGATGTATTCACTATAAAGAGTAGATTCTCCATCTTCATATTCACCTACATACTGATCTCCATCGATATACCATTTACCTTCATCTGGTTCAAAGACATTGACATTTGTCTTTAAGTTATTTTCCTTAATATCAATTGTGATTTCTTTAGAATAGCTTGGATCAGCTTTTGCATAGACTCTAACTTTAGCTTTGCCTTTCTTTAGACAAGTAATAGTCGCTTTTGTACCTTCCTGCTTAATCTTAATAAGATCCTTGCCTTCTACTGCTTCATAGACTACATCCTGTTTAATATCTTCAGGTGCTAAGTCAGTATTTACTTCATAAGACTGATTAACATATCCATCAATATGATCAGTGTCACATTCAATACCATTTGGCTTTGTAAGTGTCTGCTTATTTGTCCAGATAGACTTAAGTGGAGTCACTTTCACATTACCAATCGCATTCTTATCACTATAAATCTGTAACCCATTGCTCTTAAATCCAGGGAAAATCTGCATTGCGCCTTCTACTGTATAGTCATTATTGAAGACTTCGACACTGCTTCTATCGACATAGATTTCAAGGTCAACACTGCCATCTTTATTCTTTTTCACTTTATGTGATACATTATTCATATCACCATTAACAATAACACCAGAGCTACTACGATCGATAGTTAATGTTTCTGTATCAAAATTATAAGTTACAAGTGTACCTTCCTTATCGCTTGCACGTACTTTAAATGTTACTTCTTTACTGTCTTTAGGATCAACATGAGCATTAATCACATAACTACTTGATCTAAAATCATTGAAAGCTGTATTCTTTTTCGTTAATTTAACATCCTTGTATTCTTTTGTTTCTTCTTTTAGATCATCATATTCCTTGATTGGTGTCTGTGTTAATTCATAGTTATCCCCTGTTTTCTTGATACCCATCTTTAATGCCAAATTGAATGTTCCATTAAAGACACTGTTGCCATTCTTATCTGGAATAGAATTACAGAAGCCACCTTCCCAAGTGTTCATCCAGTTTACCGCGATAACGTTATCTACAACTGATTTATTATAGCTATTACCTGAACCAAATTCACCAGTATAGTATGTCATAGCGGCATATGAATCATAACCGAAGTTCATGATACCATCATTTTTTTCATCGCCCATTCCTTCTCCGTTCTCACTTGCATATTGAGATAATGGGACAAACTTGTATTGACCATCGACTTTCTTGAAGTCACCAATCTTATATTTTCTACCACCACGTGAGAATACCCATTTTACTTCACCGGTATCTTTGCCATTTTCATCTCTGACAACGACTGGGAATAAGTCTGGACATTCAGTATGACAGTCTTTATAAGCTGATTCCTGATTCCAATGTACTAAATCATCTGATGAATAGATTCTTAATGGTCCACCAGCGACTACCATAAACCATTTATTATCATAACGGAAGACTTTAGGATCTCTGAACGCTGAAGTATTAAGTGAATCTTCTTTCCAATGAATAAGTACTTTTCCTTTTTCATACTTATGGAATGTTTTTCCATCTAAGCTGTAAGCTCCAATGATTTTCTGATCATCATTGCCATTATTACCATTAGCTGTAATTAAGAATACAAGACCTTCTTCTCCTTCTTTAAAGATATCTGGAGCTGTATCATGATTGGCAATGACTGCACATCCTGAATACATTGTTCCATATTCATCTGGATAGAAGGCAATTGGATGTTCTTCCCAATGAATACCATCCTTGCTTGTGGCATGCATCCAATGCATTGGACCCCATTTATCTCCATCATAGTACTGATGGAACAAATGCCATTCTCCCTTGAAGTAGACCATACCATTAGGGTCATTAGCCCATCCATCTTTAATTGAATAATGGAACTGGCCACGCCATTTTTCATTATAGTATGTTTCATCTTTCTGACAGCGATGTAATCTTAGACGATATACAACTTCAGCTGAACCATTTGTAGCTTTTAAAGTATAAGTCTGCATATCTTTAGTGATAGGTAGACCTTCTGAATAATCTACTTGGTTTCCTTCTTCATTATAAGCTGTAACTGTTGTACCCTCGTTCTTATCTAAATCAAGTTTAACTGCATGAGTATCATGCTTAACATTAGCGATATAGACATACTGTCCTTTTTGGAAGAGGATATCTTTATCGATACCACCATCAACCGCATTAAGTTTAATGCCATTTAATTGTGGAGAATTATCATCAGTAATTGTGGCATACTTGATATTACTGTAAGTAACATCGGATTCCCAAGTAAGTAAACCTAACTTACCTTCTGTCAACGAATCATCCTGTCCCCAATGCCCATTGCTCATTGTATAATCGGCAGAATTAAGGACAAGCTGATCATCTACATAATAGACAATGTGATTACCTATAGCGACAACTTTTAAATGATATGTATTGCTGTCTTTTACTTTCACATCTTGACTTGGTCCTAAATCAGCTGGATCTCCAAACTTAAAGACAACAACATGACCGGTTTCTCCATTTAAATTAGCTACATAAGAATATTTACCCTGAGCTCTAAATACCAATGAAGCAGCACCTTTTTTCTCATTGAATTTAACATCTGCTTCATAGACAAAGTCCTTGGCTTCAGTATTGCTGTAAAGGAATCTATCACCACTACCATGGCCTCTGATTCCTCCATCTACTTTTTCATAATCATCATTAAGCTCATCAAACTGCAATTCCGTACTCTTTAAACCTGCCTGTTTCATTACCTGCTGATATGAATAGCTAGGTAGAGTACGAGCATAAGCGGGGATTGTACTTGTAAAAATCATCGTTGCCCCAACAAACGACGCAAAAATCTTACTCCCTTTCATCTTTTTCCTCCTATTGATTTGATATCAATATTTTATAAAAAAGAAAAGATTCCTACTATTCACAAATGTCATCAATGGTAATTAACATATATAATTCAATAATATTGATTTATAAGTCATTTTCATTAAAACACAAAAAAACCTACTTAATTATAAGTAGGTTTAATGTATATGATGGTGCGGGCGACAGGACTTGAACCTGCACGCCGAAGCACTAGATCCTAAGTCTAGCGTGTCTGCCAATTTCACCACGCCCGCATATAAAAAAAATGGTGGGGGCTAACGGGCTCGAACCGCTGACCCTCTGCTTGTAAGGCAGATGCTCTCCCAACTGAGCTAAGCCCCCAATAAAAAAACACCGTTACCAGTGTAATAAGATGGTGCGGGTGACAGGACTTGAACCTGCACGCCGAAGCACTAGATCCTAAGTCTAGCGTGTCTGCCAATTTCACCACACCCGCACTAAGAATGGTGACTCGCAGGAGATTCGAACTCCTGACCCTCTGATTAAAAGTCAGATGCTCTACCAACTGAGCTAGCGAGTCATAAATGGTGCCGGCTATAGGACTTGAACCCACAACCTACTGATTACAAGTCAGTTGCTCTACCAATTGAGCTAAGCCGGCTTATAAATGGTGGGGGCTAACGGGCTCGAACCGCTGACCCTCTGCTTGTAAGGCAGATGCTCTCCCAACTGAGCTAAGCCCCCATAATGGTGACGGATACGGGATTCGAACCCGTGAATGCATGCGTGAAAGGCATGTGAGTTAACCGTTTCTCCAATCCGCCACTGGCGCCTGTTGTAGGACTCGAACCTACGACCCCCTGATTAACAGTCAGATGCTCTAACCAACTGAGCTAAACAGGCATTTGTTTTTCAGTGCTCACATAATATACCATGAGATTTTATATATTGCAATAGCTTTTATGAATTTTTTTACACTTTTTTTATTGAATCAGAAAAAGAGCCTTTCGGCTCTTTATCCATTAAGTTTACCATTAAAACCAAACTCATCAAACTCTTGGATTGTTAAGTAAATATTGTTCTTTGGAATAGCAGTAATTTCTTCTACCTTATCCATAAGAGCTTCAGTGAAAGCCTGACGTTCTTCTTTATTTGCATGTCTATAGATTTTACAATCCACATACATAGCGTCCTGTTCGTCTCCCTGATAATACATAATCTGATTATCTTCAATATGCATCATAAGAGCACTTTCACTCTTGCCTGGGAAAAGTGAAATCACTTTTCCAGCAGCTTCCTTAAGTTTTCTATCCTGTTGTAATGTTAATGTTCTATTAGTTGTAAATCTTAAAAATGGCATAAAACAAACCTCCTAAAATTAGAATGTCTGCGTCATGTCTCCCAATATTTTCACACCTTTGATGATATCCTCACGAGAAGGTGTCGAAAAGTTCATACGAAACGCATGACATTCTTGACTATCATCAGTTAAAAAAGCAGCTCCTGGCACAACCGCCACTTTTCTTTTTAAAGCCTCTTTCACAAAGGCATCTGTATCTACATGAGAAGGAAGGTGCACCCAAATAAACATACCACCTTCTGGAGAAGTGTATGTAACCTGATCAGAAAAGTGCTTTTCCATCTCATTTAACATAAGTTCACATTTTTCTTTATAAATTTTTCTTAGTTTTTCTAAATGTGCATCCATGTCCATGGAATCTAATAAACGAGCAATAACTTTTTGTGCCCATAAGTTTGTATGAACATCCGCTCCCTGCTTTGCGACAACCATCTTTTCAATTAATTCATGATTGGCGATGGCACACGCAACACGCATACCTGGTGCCATGATTTTTGAGAAGCTTGCACCATAGAGAACTAATCCATCTTCATCTAACTGTTTAAGTGAAGGAATATCTTCTCCTTCAAATCTTAGTTCTCCATAAGGATCATCTTCTAAAATAAGCACTTCATATTGTTTTGCCAATGCAAGAACCTTTTTTCTTGTATCTAATGACATTGTTGTTCCCATTGGGTTCTGGAAATTAGGGATTAAATACATAAACTTAGGCTTGGGCTGTGATGATAAAGCAAGTTCTAATGCTGCTAGATCAATTTCACCATCTTTATAAGGTACACCTCTTAATTGACAGCCATTTTCCTTAAATGAATTTAATGACCCAAGAAATGATGGTTCTTCTACTACCACAACGTCTCCTTCGTTGCATAAGACCTTGGATGCAAGATCCATGATCTGCTGAGAGCCTGTCGTCGTAATAATCTGATCTCCTTCTTTAATAATGCCGCCTTTTCTATTAATAAAAGCAGCTGCTTTCTTTAAAAAGAAAGGGTCTCCTTCAGTTAAGCCATACTGCAATACGGAAATAGGGTTATCTTCAAGAAGCTCTTCTGATGCTTTTATTATCTCATCTACTGGAAATGCATCCGCTGCAGGGTTACCTCCTGCAAAGCTAATAATTTCCTTGTCGGCAAGCGCCTTGAATATTTCTCTAATCGCAGAAGCTTTAACGTTCTGCATCTTTCTAGAAAACTGATATTTCATACTGTTACCTCGTTTACTCGCTATTATAGTCCAATTGAAAGCGTTTTACAAGTTACCTGTAACTGTTTTTGCATACGCTTACAAGTTTTATATCTTTATAGCGTAATTTTTTTATTTGATTTATTTTAACATAATATTTAAGAAAAATCATAAAAAGAACTCTAGAAATTTTCTAGAGTCCGATAGATGTGAATGCTTGTGAGAGGTCTTCAATTAAATCATCCACATGTTCAGTACCGATCGATAAACGAATAGTATTCTTATAGATACCAGCTTCATTTAATTCTTCTTCATTAAGCTGTGCATGAGTAGTAGATGCTGGATGAATGACGAGCGATTTTACATCTGCTACATTGGCAAGTAATGAGAATATTTGAAGATGATCGATAAAGTCTTTAGCTTTTCTTTCATCACCTTTAATTTCAAAAGTGAAGATTGAACCTCCTCCATGAGGGAAATACTTCTGATATAATGCATCATTGTTAATTGATGGATGATGTACTTTTTCAACACCTGGATGCTGATTTAAGAAGTTAACAATCTTTAATGCATTTTCTACATGACGTTCTACTCTTAAAGATAATGTTTCCAACCCAAGCAAGAATAGCCATGCCTGGAAAGGTGACAATGTTGCTCCTTCATCACGAAGAAGAATGGCTCTAATTCTTGTAATATAGGCAACTTTTCCTACATCTTTTGCGAAATTGATACCATGGTATGATGGATTTGGTGTAGTAAGACCTGGGAATTTATCTTTGTGGGCAAGCCAATCGAATGTTCCTCCATCTACAATGACACCGCCTACGCCAATACCATGTCCACCGATGAATTTAGTTGCTGAATGAATAACCACGTCTGCACCGTAAGAAATAGGTTTAACAAGATAAGGTGTAGCGAATGTATTATCTATTACTAGCGGTAAGCCGTGCTTATGAGCTACATTTGCAATTGCTTCAATGTCAGTGACTTCACTACGTGGATTTCCTAATGTTTCAATGAAAATTAATTTTGTATTGTCCTGGATTGCGGCTTCAAATGATGCTGGATCTAAATCTTTTACAAAAGTAGTAGTAATACCATCATCAACTAAAGTATGTGCTAATAAGTTATAAGTTCCACCATAAATATTGTTAGCGGCTACCACATGATCTCCAGATTTTGTGATGTTCTTGATCGCATAAGTGACTGCTGCGGCACCAGAAGATAAGGCTAATGCTCCTACGCCTCCTTCTAAGGCTGCAATACGCTTTTCAAATACATCCACTGTTGGGTTAGTTAGTCTTCCGTAAATATTTCCTGCATCTGATAATGCAAAGCGGGCAGCTGCCTGATCCGCATCTTCAAATACATATGCGGCTGTCTGATAAATAGGTACAGCTCTAGCTCCTGTTGTTGGATCTGGCTGCTGTCCTTCATGTAATTGTAATGTTTCAAATCTATAGTTACTCATATTCTTCTCCTCCTCATTATCTATAAATATCTATGTGATTCTTATCTTGAAATGCACATTCGATCTAAGGCGAGAAAATAATCAATTGTCAGAATTTTCATAGCTGCCTCCTTCAACCTACTATGTTTGTAGGAATTAATAATATCCTACCACTTTAGTAGTTTATTGGCAATATAGTAACTTATATGCGTTTTCTATATCTAATTATTAGAGAAATAAAAAAGAGCGAATCGCTCTTTTTTAAATAAAATGAGTATGGGCAACTTTCCATTTTTTCAAAGCAATAGCTACCCAGAAAGAATAAATCCCTAATGTGATAATAATGAGAAACAGCCATTTGATCCATTGTCCAAATAAGCCCATTGCCGTTCCATCAAATCGCAAGCGTCTTCCATCGATGACACTGTGAGAGATTTCCCAACGATAAAGGGTTACTGTGCAATATGGGAAAGCAATCCCAAATGTAATGACTGTCAGTATGAAGCATATAGTTTTTATTACAATCAATGAAAGAAGACTACCATCAAAATAACTATTCATCTACTTGCTTATCCTCTCTTTTAAAGTGAATATAGAGTATTCCTGCTATACCACATACAATGAAAATCAATGAGATGATCTGAGCCATTCTTAATGACCCAAGCATCAATGAGTCAGTTCGCATTCCTTCTACAAAGAATCGAACAATCCCATAACCTACAAAATAAGAGAAAAACTGTATTCCATTCTTTTTTGATATTCTCTTTACTACCAGAATAATCAACAAGAACAAAATGACATTTCCTACTGATTCATAAAGAAACGTAGGATGATGATAAGCACCTTCAATATACATGTGATTAACAATAAATGAAGGAAGATGAAGTCCTTTTAAGAAAGAAAGAGATACTTCTCCACCAAAGGCTTCCTGGTTAAAGAAATTCCCCCATCGTCCACATGCCTGAGCAATAAGTACTCCTGGCATAATAGCATCACCGGCTACAAAGAAATCTATTTGATGTTTCTTAAAATAGTAGACACTATAAATAAGCCCTGTGAAAAGACCTCCCTGTATTGCCAATCCTCCATGCCATATCGCAATGATATCTTCTGGATGACTAGCATAAAGCTCTTTCCACATGAAGATCACATACCAGATACGAGCACCAATAATGCCAGTAACCATTACGCCAAAGAAATAGTCAGATAAAATGTTAGGCGCGTATCCTAATTTCTTGAATCTATATCTTCCTAATTGATATGCAAATAAAGCACCAAGGAGGATGCATACCGCATAATAGCGAATATTAAATCCTCCTATGGATACTAAAGTATGAAAGTTTGGAAATAGCTTCATGACTATTCCCCTTTCATCTTAATATTTTTCATGATTCTATTAACAAATTCTTTACTTGAATCAAAGCCATCAGCCTTAAGCTGCATGTTCATGAGTGCTGATTCAATAATAACTGACATACTACGTCCACCTGTAACTGGAACAACAATCTTTGGAATAGGGACATTTAAGATTTCTTCTGTCACATCGTCTTCTTCTACACCAATACGTGTGTATTCTCTTGATGGTAACCAACGGTCAAGCTGGATAATCAAGTCTACATTATCTTTCGCAAGACATGAGCCAATTCCAAACATCTTTGATACATCAATGACACCAATTCCTCTGATTTCTAGAAGGTTGTTCAATACAGCAGGAGCTTTACCTACAATATGTTGTCCGACATGATAAAGTTCAACAGCGTCATCCGCAATAAGCTGATGTCCTCTTTTGACTAGTTCAAGGGCAATTTCTGATTTTCCAATCCCACTATCTCCACGAATGATAACACCTTTACCATAAATATTTAAGAATACCCCATGAATCAATGTTTCAGGTGCTAGCTTCTCATCCAATTTAGACTGAAGATCAATTGAAACACGTCCAGTTGGCATATTTGTCTCAAATATTGGGAAATTTCTCTTAATAGCAATATTTCTTAAGATATCTGCACATTTATATCCTTTACACACAATAATGCATGGTGTTTCATCATTGACTAACTTAGAGAAACAAGCTAACTGTGCTTCTCTTGTCATTTCATCAATAAATGCATTTTCTTTTTCTCCAAGAAGAATAATTCTTCTGAAGTCACTGTGCTTAAAGAATCCAGCCAATTCGAAACCTGGTCTATTTGTATCAGCTACAAATACTTCTCTTTCAAGAGAGTTTTCATCACCAGAAATCTGTACGAATGTAGACTGTGGTAAAAGATCCTTTAATTTAACTGATTTTGCCATAATGCCTCCTTATAATAAGTCCTTAAGGAACTGTCCAGTACGACTTTCTTCACATTTTGCGACTTTTTCAGGTGTTCCCGATACTACAATTGTACCACCTGCGTCTCCGCCTTCCAACCCTAAATCGATAATGTGATCCGCAACTTTTATGACATCGAGGTTATGTTCAATAATGAGAACGGTATCACCGTTATCTACTATTTTATTTAATACTTCTATAAGTCTTGCCACATCATCACTATGTAAACCTGTTGTTGGTTCATCAAGAATATAAAGGGTCTTTCCAGTTGCACGCTTCTGTAGTTCAGACGCTAATTTAACACGCTGAGCTTCTCCACCTGACAAGGTTGTTGCCGATTGACCAAGCTTAATGTAGCCAAGTCCCACATCATAAAGTGCTTTTAACTTATTATAAATACGAGGAAGATTTTCAAAGAAAGACAATGATTCTTCCACAGTCATTTCTAATACATCATAGATATTCTTATCTTTAAATGTTACCTGAAGTGTCTCTTCGTTATAACGTTTTCCACCACATTCTTCACATGGCACATACACATCTGGCAAGAAGTGCATTGAAATACGTTTTACACCATCACCCTGACACGCTTCACAGCGTCCTCCTTTGACATTGAAAGAGAAACGTCCTTTATCGTATCCGCGCATCTTGGCTTCCTGTGTTTTCGCAAAGAGATCTCTGATATCATCAAAGACGCCTGTATATGTTACCGGATTAGAACGTGGTGTTCTTCCAATTGGTTCCTGAGATACTTCAATGACCTTATCGACATTCTCAATACCTCTTATTTCTCTATGGGCACCTACACGATCTTTAGAATGATAGATTTTTTCTCTTAATCCTCTACAAAGAATATCATTAACCAATGTAGATTTACCTGAACCTGATACACCAGTTACGACAATCATCTTTCCAAGCGGGAACTTCACATTAATATTCTTTAAATTATGTTCCTTAGCTCCCCTTACTTCAAGGAATAATCCATTACCTTTACGTCTTTTCTTAGGTACTTCAATTCTTTTTGTACCTGCAAGATACTGTCCAGTAATAGAGTTAGGATTATTCATGACTTCCTGTGGTGTCCCACATGCGACAACCTGTCCACCATGAACACCAGCTCCTGGTCCGATGTCTACAATATAATCAGATTCTCTCATTGTTTCTTCATCATGTTCAACGACAAGCACACTGTTTCCAAGATCTCTCATCTCACAAAGAGTGCGAATGAGCTTTTCATTATCGCGCTGATGAAGACCAATTGATGGTTCATCTAAAACATAAAGAACACCAGTAAGACGTGAACCAATCTGTGTAGCTAAACGTATACGCTGAGCTTCTCCACCAGATAACCCACCAGCATGTCTTGCTAAAGTAAGATATCCTAATCCTACATTCTGTAAGAATGTCAATCGATCTTTGATTTCTTTTACAATCAATCTTGAAATCTTTTCTTCCATGATAGAAAGCTTTAATGAAGAAATCCATGCTAAAGCATCATTAATAGATTTATTTGTTAAATCATAAATAGATAATCCATCAACCTTAACTGATAAGACCATCTCATTTAAACGTGCACCACCACAAGTAGGACATGTCTGTTCACGCATAAATGAAGAGTACCATTCCTTGGCCCAAGAAGAATTTGTTTCTTCATATCTTCTTGCAATTAAGGTTTTTACCCCTTCAATATACTGCGTTGCACGTGAGATATTTCCTGAAGAAGAAACTGTCTCATACGAAATAGGTTTATCTGATCCAATAAAGATAATCTTTAATTCTTTCTTAGTAAAATCTTTAAGTGGCTTATCTAAATCAATATGATAAGCTTCACATAGCTTAAGGAATTTCTGCCATTCTAATCGATCAGTTCCTACTGCTGTCTTAAAATAGCGCAATCCTCCCTGGTTAATACTTAAAGACCAATCAGGTACAAGCAGATTATCATCTACAACACTTTTAGTACCTAATCCTTTACAATCAGGACAGGCTCCTAATGGGTTGTTAAATGAGAAAAGACGTGGTTCAAGCTTTGGTACACTGAATCCACAAATAGGACAAGCCTGATTTTCTGAGAACAGCTTTTCTGTTTTCTTTGTAAGATTCTCTACAATACATTCTCCACCTGCTAATTTTAATGCAGTTTCTAATGAATCAGAGAGACGTGAACGATATCCTTCTTTTTTGATAATACGATCCACAACTACATCGATCGTATGTTTTTTATTTTTTTCTAAGACTATATCTTCATCAAGAGTAAACATCTCTCCATCCACCTTGACTCTGACAAATCCTTCTTTTCTAAGCTTCTCAAAAAGATCCTTATGTGTCCCCTTCTGATTCATAGCCATTCTTGCTAATACCTGAAGCTTATCTCTTTCATCATATTGATCGACAATATCGCACATCTGCTTAATTGTTTGTGCTTCAATACGAATATTATGATGAGGACAATACGCATGTCCAATACGCGCATATAACAATCTTAAATAATCATAGATTTCCGTAACAGTTCCAACTGTAGAACGTGGGTTATTGGATGTTGTCTTCTGATCAATCGCAATAGCTGGTGAAAGTCCCTCAATACTATCGACGTCAGGTTTCTCCATTCCCCCAAGGAACTGTCGTGCATAGGCACTTAACGATTCTACATATCGTCTTTGCCCTTCCGCATAGATTGTATCAAATGCCAAGGACGTCTTTCCGCTACCTGATAACCCTGTTAAGATAACAAGTTTATTTTTAGGAATCTCTATGTCAATATTCTTCAAATTGTTTTCCCTTGCCCCTTTAATGACAATCTTATCTGAATTCATGCAATAGTCTCCTTAATATACTTTCTTTCTTCATACCCTGAAGCTGCCATTCATAAGCCTGACGCAAAATATCACCGTATTGACGATGATCCTCTATCGGCAATGCCAATAGATCTTTCCCACTCACAAGTGCCTCTTGTGCATGATCTCCATACGAAGACACATATTCCTCTAATCTTTCATTAATCAATTCCATATCTTGAATGGCACATCTTCCTGTTCCCGCTTTATCACATCGCGAAAACCAGACCAGATCATTTAATGGGAAGATGCCATCAATCTTCTTTAATAATCTTTTATAGACAATTGGTCGAGAATGATCATAGAAGATCTTCATCAGTTCCATATGAACAAGAATCATCATTTTCACATAAGCACGAAGCTTCTTATTCTTAATGATCTTCACATCCTTAAAAACCTCCACTCCTGCTTCATGATGACCAATAGCTCTTCCATCTTCTGTTGTCACTAACGGCTTTCCAATATCATGCAACAAAGCCGACCACATAAATGCGAGTGGCCAGCTGGTTTCCCCTTTAACTTCAGCTGCATGATCCAATACTAGCATCGTGTGATTCCAGACATTTCCTTCAGGATGATAATCAGGTCTTTGATGGGTATGAATCAATGCTTCTAAATAAGAAGGCAAAACCCCAACATCCTTTAGAAATGTCATGCCTAATGAAGGAAAATCTCCCATGAGAATCTTGACATATTCCTCATAGATTCTCTCTTCACTTAAATACTTTACTTTTTCTTTCATGTTCTTACAAATTGTCTTAGTACGTTCACTTGCTTCAAGATGAAATCTTGATATAAAAGATGCTCCTCTATATAAACGTAAAGGATCTTCTTGAAAAGATTTTTCATCAATGACTTCTAAACGTTTGTCCATGAGATCATCATAGCCATGAAAGAAATCAAATAATTGTTTTGTCTTATAGTCAACCATCATCGCATTGATGGTAAAGTCTCTTCGTCTTGCAGCTTTTTCTAATGGAAGTTCACTATCGATAATGATATCGAAGTCCTGATGGCCACTTCCTCTGCTTTTTTCCTGTCTTGGTAAAGCAAATTCACAGTTTTGCAACAAATCCAGATGAACAACCGCAAATGATGCCCCAAAGGTTTCTACATGTCCAAAACGTGAAAGTATCTCACAGAGCTTATCATAGGATAGATGAAAGACTTCTACATCGATATCTTTTGATTCTCTTTTTAATAAGGTATCTCTTACAATACCCCCTACAAAAAAGAGCTGTCCTCCTTCTGATACAATTGCATCAAAGACTTCTTTTTCTTTTTCACTGATGGGAATATTAACCTGCATTTTTTATCTCCTCTATCGCATCACGCAGTTCCATTGCACGTTCAAAATCAAGGACTTTAGCTGCTTCACGCATCTGTTTTTCAAGTTCCGCAATCAGTTCACCCTTAGCCTTCTTGCTTACTTTCTTGCCACGCTTAACAAGCTTGCTGGCTTCTTCTTGAACTTCCTGTCCTCTAATTGCATCACGAATTTCTTTCTTGATTGTCTGTGGCACAATATGATGCTCTTCATTATAAGCAATCTGAATCTTACGACGGCGTGATGTTTCATCAATAGCGGCTCTCATTGAATCTGTCATACGGTCTGCATACATAATGACTTTCCCATTCGCATTTCTTGCAGCACGTCCGATGGTCTGAATCAATGATCGAGAATTACGTAAGAATCCTTCCTTATCCGCATCAAGAATACAGACAAGCGATACTTCTGGAAGGTCAAGTCCTTCTCGTAAAAGATTGATACCAACAAGGACATCATATTTACCTAATCGAAGATCTCTTAATATTTCCGTACGTTCCAAGGTTTTTGTATCTGAGTGAATATAGGCAACCTTGAAGCCATATTCTTTAAGATAATCAGTTAAATCCTCAGCCATACGTTTTGTAAGGGTCGTAATAAGAACACGTTCATCCTTCTCGATACGTTCTTCTATTTCACTGATAATATCATCAATCTGCCCTTCAATAGGACGAACATCCACAATCGGATCAAGAAGACCAGTAGGACGAATAATCTGTTCAACCACTTTACCCTTCGTACTTTCGAGTTCATAATCACCCGGTGTCGCAGACACAAATATAGCTTCCGGGATAAGCTTTTCAAATTCTTCAAAACGTAAAGGTCGGTTATCAAGGGCCGAAGGCAATCTGAATCCATATTCTACCAATGTCTCCTTACGACTGCGGTCCCCGTTGTACATTCCTCGAATCTGCGGCAACATGACATGGGATTCATCTACGATGATAAGAAAATCATCGGGGAAATAATCCAAGAGCGTATAAGGTCTCTGTCCTGGTTTTCTGCCGTCAATATGACGAGAGTAGTTCTCAATTCCGGGACATATGCCTACTTCTCTAAGCATCTCTATATCATGTCTGGTGCGCTGGTCGAGGCGTTCATATTCTAGAGGTTTCTCTTCTTCTTTATAATAAGCAAGACGATCCTCTAATTCCTCAGAAATCGTCTGGCAGGCACGCTGCATCTTTTCAGCACTTGTAACATAGTCATCTGCTGGATAGATGGTGTACGTATTATAAGATGCAAGCAGTTTTCCTGTTAATGGATCCACTTCACAGATACGATCGACTTCGTCTCCAAATAATTCTATACGAATGATATAGGCTTCAGAGTGTCCTGGTACGATTTCGATTGTATCTCCACGTACTCTGAATGTTCCTTTAATCTGATCCATATCGTTTCTTGTATATTGTCTGTCTACCAAGAATGTCAACAGTTCTTTTCTGTCGATGATCTGACCTACTCTTAATGAGAAGATCATCTCTTTATATTGTTCTGGATTACCTAAACCGTAAATAGAGGCTACCGAAGATACGACTATCGTATCTTCTCTTTCAATTAGAGAGTTCATTGCGGCACTTCTAAGCATCTCTATTTCATAGTTGGTTTGTGCTTCTTTATCAATATAGGTATCACTTGATGGAATATAGGCTTCTGGCTGGTAGAAATCGAAGTTTGAAATAAAATATTCTACTCTATTATTAGGAAAGAATTCCTTTAATTCTGAATAAAGCTGTCCGGCCAGTGTTTTATTATGTGATAGTACAAGCGTCGGTTTATTGACCTGAGCAATCACATTGGCAAACGTAAATGTCTTACCAGTCCCTGTTCCACCTAGTAGAACCTGTGTTTTCTTTTTATTCTTTACCCCTTCTACAAGCTCTCTGATCGCTTCAGGCTGGTCACCCATAGGGGCAAAATCAGATACGAGCTCAAATTTTTTCATAATGCATCCTCCTATTTAAGCATGGATAAAGCTTTACTGTAGATGGGATCATAGCTCTTTGTACCAACTGCGTAAACATAAGCACTTAACAAATGATAATAGCTTTCCTGATCATAGTTTCCAGACTCTTTAAGATGTTCTTTTTTCTGGAATGCTTTTAAAGCATTTTGCGCATCCTTAGAAAAATAGCCATCCGTACGTCCTGGCTTATAGCCCAATGCATCTAACATGACTTCCATTGTTTTAATATAATCATTCAGCTGATCAAAATGATATGTAGCTGGTACTTTTTCTAGCTGTAGTTTGGCAAGTGGTGCATCACTTATTACTACATTTGGGACAATACCCACCTTATTGATGGACGTTCCATCCGGTGTCAGCCATTTGGCATAAGTGTATTTTAAGACACCACCGTTAGCTAATGGCATTTCTACTTGTACAGTCCCTTTACCATATGTCTTCTCACCAACAATTGTGTAATTATTATTTTTCTTTAAAGATGAAGCCATAATCTCACTGGCAGATGCACTCATATTATTAACAAGAATTAATCCCTGTTCAAACTGATAATGATCATCTGTCGCATCTTTCACCTTAGTTACTTTTCCATTTTTTGTTTTTGTCATATAAAGTACAGTGTCTTTTTTATTTAATAAAGCAAGACATTCTTCTGCCGCATCGACATATCCTCCCCCATTATCTCGTAAATCAATAATGAGTGATTTCACGTTATTCTTCTTAAAAGAGGCAAGAGCCTTCTCAAACAATGAACTTGTAGCTGTACCAAACGTATTGATATCCACATATCCACAACGATGTCCATTGATATCCTTAATTCCATAATTAAGACTTGAATCCAATGATGAACGTTCAACATGAAGCACCATTCTCTTGCCGCCACGCAGTACTGTTAAAGAAACAGCTGTTCCCTTTTCACCACGGATAGCCTTGCCAATTTCTGAAGATGATTTATTATTCATTGAAATGCCAGCCACCTCAATAATAAGATCACCAGGCTGAACTTTTCCTTTTAAAGCTGGCGTATCAGGATAGACTGTAGTCACAATCGCTCCTTCTTTAGTTGTTAAATAATCAATACCAATACCATCATAGTCACCATCGACAGTATCCTGAAAAGAATCAAATTCTGATTTTGTCATATAGCTTGTATGAGGATCACCTGCACCAAGAACTAATCCTTTAGATAGACGTTCAAGTAAAGATGTATTTTCATTGGTTGTATCATAAAACTGATTATTCATTGCATTATAAAGCTGAAGCAGTGTGCGATTATTCAGTGAAGACTTTTCTGTTTCTTTATGAAAAAGAACGTATCCACCTCCGATGCCAAGAGCAAAACATAGAATACCAACAAGAAGGACAAATAGTGGCTTTATTCTTCTTTTTTTGCTTGCCATATACACAATAATCACCTCGTCTACTCATTTTATCATAATTGACTTAAATTTTATACAGTGTTGCATAGAAATGAATTTATCCCCTTTATCTTATTTTCACCTTTTGTAAAAAAGTCACTTTTTTACTGTATATAAGCAATAAATTTTAATTTCTTAAGAAAATCTTAAGAAACAGTGTTGACTTCTCCCTCATTTATGGTATAGTAACAAATGTATTCAAAAGTTAAGAAATTCTTAAGAATTACGTAAGAATTTCTTAAGGAAAGAGGATAAATATGAATAAATTAATTAAGAAATTAACAATGTTCGCATTAGCTTTTATTATAATGGGTGGCGCATTTGCCATTAGTGCTGAAAACAGTGAAGCATTCGCTGCTACAAATAAAGCAAGAGTTTACGCTGAGTTAAAGGCATCAGGCTACAGCAAGGCTACAGCTGCTGGAATCATGGCTAACATCAAGCATGAATCTAACTACAACCCAAACGCTGGACGTGGCGCTTATGGTTTAATTCAGTGGACTGGTTCAAGAAAGAGCGCATTAAAGAGATATGCTAAATCTAAGAAATTAAGTTACAAGTCAGTTAAAGCTCAGATCGGTTATATGAACAAAGAGCTTAAGAGTGGATATAAAGGACTTTACAAACATCTTAAGACAGTAAAGAACAATAAATCTGGTGCTTATAAAGCAGCTCATAAGTTCTGTTATGATTTTGAAAGACCTGCCAATAAATCAAGTCGTTCAAAGAAACGTGGCAATACTGCTAAGAAGATTTATTCAAAGCTAGCATAAGTAATAATCCTCCGGTTATCCGGAGGATTTTTTTATTGAGATCAAAAAAGAACTCCCGAAGGAGTTCTTTTAGAATGTCTAGTATTATAATTCAGCGAAATACTTAATAGTTCTAACCATGTTAGAAGTGAATGAGTTTTCGTTATCATACCAAGATACAGTCTGAACTTCAGTATCACCATTTGGTAATTCGTTAACCATAGTCTGAGTAGCATCGAATAATGAACCATAAGTCATACCAACGATATCAGAAGATACGATTAAGTCTTCATTGTAACCGAATGATTCAGTCTGAGCTGCTTTCATAGCTGCGTTTACTTCTTCAACTGTTACTTTACCTTTAACTACAGAAGTTAATACAGTAGTTGATCCAGTAGGAACTGGTACACGCTGTGCAGAACCGATTAATTTACCTGCTAATTCAGGGATTACTAAACCGATAGCTTTTGCAGCACCTGTAGTGTTAGGAACGATGTTAACTGCACCTGCTCTTGCTCTTCTTAAGTCACCTTTTCTCTGAGGACCATCTAAGATCATCTGATCACCAGTGTAAGCATGAACTGTTAACATGATACCGCTCTGGATTGGAGCTAAATCATTTAATGCTTTAGCCATTGGAGCTAAGCAGTTTGTAGTACATGAAGCAGCAGAGATAATCTGATCTTCTTTAGTTAATGTTTCATTATTTGTGTTGAATACGATAGTCTTTAAATCGTTTCCAGCTGGAGCTGAGATAACAACTTTTTTAGCACCTGCTTTGATATGTGCAGAAGCTTTTTCTTTAGAAGTGTAGAAACCAGTACATTCTAATACTACGTCTACATCTAATTCACCCCAAGGTAATTCTTCAGCGTTTGGTTTAGCATAGATAGTGATTTCTTTACCATCTACAACGATTGAGTTTTCTTTAGCTTCTACTTTATCAGCTAAAGCATATTTACCCTGTGAAGAATCATACTTTAATAAATGAGCTAACATCTTTGGTGATGTTAAATCATTGATAGCTACGACTTCGTAACCTTCTGCACCAAACATCTGTCTGAATGCTAAACGACCAATACGGCCAAAACCATTAATTGCAACTTTTACTGCCATTTTATGACATTCCTCCTTAATTAATTTCTGCCCTTATTATAAGCCTTTGTGATTTATAAATCAACTTATAATAAAGTGTTTTCATTAATTTCATTTTCACGATTCATTTTATGCCCATTTCATGAAAATAATTTAATCTAAAATATTAAAAAATTACCATTATGAGAGCGCTTTCTCATGTGAAAAATATTTTTTATTCTATGAAAAAAGTAAAAAATGTGCAGAATATTCTGCACATTTTTATTAGTCATCTGAATATTTATCTTCGATAACTGAATCATCCTGATCATCTTCGTCAGATGCTTCTTCTTCGCTGTAGATATCGTTCATATCGATATGAACATCTTCAAACTTATGACGTACACGAAGATCCCATCTATTTTCACCAGTAGTGATCATACGTCCATCTAATGTAATATTTGTATAGAAGTTTGATTCATTTTCATCAATTTCTTCTTCAGTAAACTGTTTCTTTTCACAGATGATTGACCATAATTCATAGAAATCAATTGGCTGTGTTCTTTCCTGCATAATCTGATAAGCAAGATCAACCATTGAGATTTGTGAGTAATCCATTATTAATCCTCCTACATTTTTTCTGGTGCGGATACACCAATGACATTTAAAGCGTTGGCAAGAGTGATTCTTGTAGCTTCACATAATGCCATTCTCTGCTGCGATAATTCTTTGTTGGCTTCATCCAATACATGACAATCATTATAGAATGAATGGAATAATTGTGCAAGTTTCTGGATATAATTTGTAATTTTATGAGGTGCTCTTGTACGTGCTGCATCATTGATCACATTTCTGAATTCACCAATCTGCTTTAATAAATCTGTTTCTTTTGAATTAGTTAATAATTCATAGCTATCTGCTAAAACAAATCCTTTTTCGTTAGCACTTCTCATAATAGAGCACATTCTTGCATGTGCGTACTGTGCATAGTAAACAGGGTTTTCATTTGACTGAGATTTTGCTAAACCTAAATCAAATTCAAATGGTGTATTAGCTGCTTTTGATACGAAGAAGTATCTAGTGGCATCTACACCGATTTCTTCAATTAAGTCCTTGATTGTAACAGCGTTTCCTGTACGTTTGCTCATCTTGACAACTTCACCGTTTTCAACCATCTGGACAAGCTGCATAATATCAATATTAAGCTGATCTTTATTATAGCCTAATGCCTGAATAGCTGCTTTCATTCTGTTGATATAACCATGATGATCTGCTCCAAGTAAGTCTACAAGATAATCATACCCTCTATTAAGCTTGTTTCTATGATAAGCAATATCAGGTGTGAAGTATGTATAGCTTCCATCTTTCTTGATTAAGACTCTGTCCTTATCATCTTCGAAGTCAGTTGTTCTAAACCATAAGGCACCATCTTCTTCATAAAGATAACCTTTTTCTCTTAGTTCATCGATAACTGGCTGAATCATTTCTTCATTATATAATCTCGTTTCAGAGAACCATACATCAAATGATACTCTGAATTCTTTTAGAATATCCTTGATCTTCTGTAATTCATGAGCAGTTCCTAATTCTCTAAAGTAAGAGATAGCTTCTTCTTCTGATAAGTTTACATACTTATCTCCTGCTTCTTCTTTTACTTTTAATGCAATATCTTTAATATCCTGTCCAAAGTATCCATCTTCAGGCATAGCTCTTTCTATATCAAATAAAGCAAGATAACGGCTGTATAATGATAAAGCTAAGTTTGTGATCTGCTTACCGGCATCATTAATATAATATTCTCTTGTCACATCATAACCTGCCTTGCTCATGATACGACAGATTGAATCACCGACAGCAGCACCTTTGGCATGTCCTAAATGAAGATCACCAGTTGGATTGGCAGAAACAAATTCAACATCATATTTGATACCTTTCCCAAAATCTGTTGATCCATAGTTTTCTTTTTCTGATAAGACTTCTTTAATAATTGATGTTAACGCATCATTTTTCATAAAGAAGTTGATAAATCCAGGACCAGCCATTTCAATTTTTTCTACCTTTGCGTCTTCTAAAGAGAAAGCATCCATGATTGCCTGAGCAATTTCTCTTGGATTTCTATGTAGAACTCTAGTTAGCTGCATAGCGATATTTGTAGAATAATCGCCATGAGATTTATCTTTTGGAATTTCAATATTGATAGACGATGCATCATATTCTTCTAATAAAGATGATGATACAATCGCATTCTTTAAATGTTCTTGTAAAGTAGCTTCAATCTTATTAGCAGCCATTTTATCTCTCCTTTTCTCGTTTTTTAACCTTTAATACCATATCATATTTCATGTTGGTGTCAATGTTTTTTTCATCTACAACAACGGAGAAATGAGCCTTAAGAACGCTTCAATTATACCTACCTTATAATGCCAAGTCTCTTCAATCGTCATTCTTTGACTCACATACTCAAGATTCTTGAAATCCTGATATATGGCATCTATACAATGACACTGATAAAGTAAGGTGTTACATTCAAAATGCAAATAGAGTGAACGGTAATCAAAGTTAATAGTTCCCACAGTCGCAATCTTGCGATCGACCATCATCACTTTAGCGTGAAGGAATCCTGGTGTATACTCATATACCTCAATTCCTGCCTTGATAAGCTGATAGTAATAGCTTCTTGTTACACGAAAGACCAATCGCTTATCGGGAATATGTGGGGTAAAGACTTTTACTCTTACGCCATTTTTAGCGGCTAAGGTTAATGATTTTAACATAGTATCATCAATGATGAAATAGGGTGTCATTATCATTATTTCACGCGAAGCATGGGTAATCAGGTTTAAGTAGACATTTTCTCCTACCCATTCATCATCCAATGGTTCATCACCATAAGGAAGAACATAGCCATTTCCCTTAAATGGTTCAGGATGATGAACATGCGGTCGAAATGCATCCACATCTTCCTCTAGATCTGGATAATAGGCATAGAATGTCGATAAGAACATTGTCGTCAAGGACCAGACCGCATCCCCTTCAAGACGTATACCCGTATCTTTCCAATGTCCAAAACGTTCTTTCGCATTGATATATTCATCTGCGATATTGAATCCACCAGAATAGCCAATATAGCCATCAATCACACAGATCTTACGGTGATCACGGTGGTTCTGACTGATTGAAAACAGCGGTACAAAACGATTGAACGCCACACATTTAATTCCCCATGACTGTAATTTCTGCTTAAATTTAAATGGAATCGTTGATACTGAGCCAAAGTCATCGTAGATAAAACGTACATCCACGCCTTCCTTGACTTTCTCTCTTAATATTTCAAAGATAGTATCAAACATCAATCCCTTTGATACTATAAAGTATTCCATAAAGATAAAGTGTTTCGCATTTCTTAAATCCGCCAACATATCTCTATAATTATAATCTCCTAAAGAATAATAGATCGTATCCGTATTCTTATAAATAGGAAAATGCTGGGAGATAAGATAATCTAAAGAAATAGTTTTCTTATTAATAATAGTCTTTTTAATCTGTTCATCCTGATGACGTAAAGCATTCATCTTCTCAATACCGGGAAGCAGTTTGTTTCTAAGTAAAAAACTTGGTCGCTTGTTTCCGATAAGAATATAAAGCAGTCCGCCTATATCAGGTAAAACAAGTATCGCAATAATCCACGCTATCTTGTAATTCGTATTTTCATCCTTAGAGACAAGATAGATAGCAATGCTATAGGAAAGGATAATGAAGAAGAGGTGAATAAGCTGATTGTATTCTACAAGACGATAGGCCACAAATAATAAATAGATAGCCTGAAATAAGATAATTGTCATGTAGATGACTAATCTACTTAAAAAGATTTTTAATAGCTTCATGCGTAAACGCCTGGCTCTTGCATACGTACATAAAGGAAAACACGGGCGACATGCGTTTCCCCTTGATAAAGATGGTAGATAAAACGCAAAGTATCTTTTGTATAATTTAAGCTTTCCACTTCACTAACAAGTGGAATCTCACCCTGTATTGTCTTATAGTGATTTAAGATACGTTCACCTTTTTTAAATCTTAACAATGATTGATTATGCATAAGTCTTACATTTTCATCATCATAAAAAATACGCATCTCTCCATCTTTTGTACTCATGCGAATCTGGTGCTCTTCTTCTTTAATATAAGTACCTAACTCAATATATTCTATTTTATCCTTTTGTCCTCCGTAATCGAAAAGACTCTTATAATAAATCTTTTTTCTCATAATATTCCTCTACCTGTGGTTTCAATTCTTTCACAAAGAAGATCTTTTCATCTTCTTTTTCTTTAGCATGCAATATTGCATTTACTATTTCTGATTTATCTGGCAATGTCACAATTGTTCCATCTTCTTCTAGAATCTCAATATCCATGATATTGTTTCCTAATTCAAAATGACGATATGGTACATTTTTTGTAAAATCACTAGCAACATAGTATCGTGAATCATATCCTTCTTTATCAGATAAAGCCTTAATTTCTGCAATATCTTCTTTATGATGATATGTTCTATATTTAAGAAGATGACGATCCATATATCTTGTACAAAGATCTCTTAAAATAGCATCTTTTTCTTTCTTGAAATATGTAAAATACGTCAACATCATATTTTCATCGACATCTTCATATTGTTCAACACTAAAATCACCCTTTAACAATGGTTCAAGATAATCCATTGCGACATGAAAAGAATAGCCTTCTTCATAAAGATCCCTAATACGTCTAATAATCGCATATAACAGCTGTTCATGTGATCTTGCAGTAGGATGATAATATACCTGCCAATACATATGATATCGTGCAAGAATATAATCTTCTATTGCCTGTACACCTGATTCCTTAAAAACAATACGATCATCAACGATACGTAGTGTTCGTAAAATACGTGACATATCAAATTGTCCATATGTTACACCACATGCGTATGAGTCTCTTAATAAATAATCCATACGGTCGCTATCACACTGACTTGAGACCATCTGTACAAGCATTGGCTTTCCTTTATGTTCTATTATATTAGCCACATCTTCAGGTAAATCTGGATGAATGTCCCTTAAAATGTCACCTACTTCTGTTTCTTTAATAATCTTCACAGTCATTTCTTCATGATTAGTACGCATAGCTGACTCAAATGAATGAGAAAATGGTCCATGCCCAATATCATGAAGAAGTCCAGCACACATAACTGTCAGTTTTTCATAATCATTGATATGATCTTTTACCTGTTCAAGATTAATGATATTTCTAACAATCTCATATACACCTAAACTATGTACAAAACGAGAATGTTCAGCAGTAGGAAAAACCATATAAGTTCCACCAAGCTGTTTAATACGACGCAATCTTTGCATCTGTGGGGTATTGATCAGCTTCCATATTGGAGTATGTTCTACACGTACATAACCATGAATGACATCTCTAAATACTTTACTGTCAAATAATTTCACATCATCTAATCGAAAATCTTCTTTACGCATACTGATCACTCCTTTTGTACATTCTATCATTTTCTCTATTAGCTGCCAAATAGAATAGGCTATAATAAAGATGAGGTGATAGAAATGCATGAACATTGGATTTTTGAAGCAAAAGATTATATTGACTCTTACCTAGATGATCCTATTGATGTCGCAATCATATTAGGATCAGGTCTAGGATCATTTACTGATCATATGAAAGAACTCAAAGAGATTCCTTATGAGGAGATTCCCCATTTTCCTACTTCAACTGTTGAAGGACACGAAGGAAAACTGATTGTCGGAAAGATTGGGGATAAGAACGTTCTTATTATGAAAGGTCGCACCCATTACTATGAAGGGCACGACACATCACTTATTACCATTCCTATTCGCGTCTTTTCATCATTGTCAATTAAAACATTAATTATCACAAATGCCTGCGGTGGCATTCGTGACGATCTCACACCAGGTTCACTTTGCGCATTAGAAGATCACATCAGCTTCTTTGCCCCATCACCACTTCGTGGCAAGAACCTTTCTGACTTTGGTCCACGTTTCCCTGATATGAGCGATGTCTACTCTTCACGTTTAAGAGAGCACGCCATCAAGTGTGCAAAAGAGCTTGATATTGATCTTAAGACTGGCATCTATGCTTTCTTTGCTGGTCCTCAATTTGAAACGCCTGCAGAGATTCGCGCATTCAGAACACTTGGTGCTGATGTAGTGGGCATGTCCACAATCCCAGAGGCCATTGTGGCTAAACATTGTGGCATGGAGACTTTGGCTATTTCTCTTATTACCAATAGAGCAGCCGGTCTTTCTAAGAACACGCTTAGTCATGAGGACGTGCAAAAAACTGCTAGTAAGGTACAGAAAGATTTTGTTTCTTTATTAAAAAATATTATTGAAACTCTCTAACGGATTAAAAAAACCACGGAGCTGATCGTAGTCAGCTCCGTTTTTTTAACTCTCTTTATTGAGTTTCTTTGTATAGATAAGTACAAAATTTCTTCCTTTAATAGGCATCGCTCTTGCAATGACAACGTGTGTCGCACCATTATAAATGATCTTTGCCCATTCTTCATGTGTAATCAGTGCTTTTTTCGCAATACAAGATGAGCAAGGATGATCTTTCTCAAAGAACTCGTAACAACGCTTTTTAACTTCTTTTAATTTGCAGTCTTCTAATATGTATGTCTTATAAGAATCGATATCTACACATCTTACAACATCAAATATTTCCTGATATTTATTCATTTCTTCCGCAATCTTCTGTTTTACATCATCGTCTTCTTGAACTGAATAATTCTTAGAAGCACGCTGCTGAGCAAGTCTAAAAGCAAGTTCCATATCATTTGTTTCACTAAATGCACATACACCAATATTAAATCGCAATGTAAAACTGATACGATCAACTTGGGTAACTGTAGAAATATGCGCAAGGAGTTCTCTCTTAACTTTGACCATATCTTCCTTATTTTCAAACTGCTTCAACACAACGAATTTCCCCATTCCGATATAGCCGACAACTCCAGTTACTCCAATATATTTAGAAATCTGTTCTCCTACATTTTGAAGCATGTGTGTTAGTACTTCTTTTCCGTGCAGCTGATTGTAGTAGGTTATATTAAGAACATTAATATAGACAATCATAAACTCCTGATTTCTTAATTGATAGCCTTCAATGTAATACATACTATTAGACATGACGCCATTCCAATTAAGCATGCCTGTCTCAGAATCATGATTTCCTAAGCTCTTGATAATATTTGCACGTTTCTTTTCATCAGTGGTATCCACAAAGTATCCCAGTAATCCAACAATCTTTCCATCATTGTATACTGGCATCTTGCTTGCCGCGATTTCTCTGTTTTCACCTTTACACAAACATTTGCCGGGTACATTTCTTGTTCGTTCTCCTTTTTGAAGAACTCTTATTTCATCGTTCATAAATGGATCTGGATCCACATGCCAGCCCATTTCTTCATCATTTTTACCAACAATGTCATCCATTGACTTGATGTCATAATAGTCTCTAAACATCTTATTGACACCTACAAAGCGACGGTTTGTGTCTTTCCAGAACAATCCTGCTGGCACCTGATCTTTAAGTGTATTCCACAAAGCTTCTTCAGTAAGTCCAGTATCTTTACTAACTGAATATCCATGGAAATTAAGGTATACATTTTTCTTGCTTTCATCTAGTGGTCTAATAGAGAAAATCACTTGATCCTTATTATTGGCATAGGATAATTCAAAAATTCTCCACTTATATTCCATACTCGATTCCGCATAGCGGAATGCCTCTGAAACGACATGAGTTTTCTCAAGTCTTGTATTAATATCTTCAAGATTCATAAACTCAATGAATCGATCTCTATCATCTATGTAGATCATAGTTTTGACAGTCTTATCAATCAGCTGTGTTAAATTACTAATATTGTTTTCCTTCTTAAGTCCCACATGAGTATAGATTGTTTCAACCGCATTATTCTTTAAATTAACCAGATAAACCTGATCAAAGAGTGCATAAATTGTCTGCTTTGTCTCATCAAGTCGCATATTTCGTAAGACCGAGTATTCTTTTGATAAGTTTCTTACAGACATGAGATATGCCTTACGATCTTTAGCAGCCGCGATATTCTTATAACGCAATGCAATAAGATTTTTTCCATCGATAAAATCCATACTTGTTTCTTCTCCGTATTCAAGAGAATCCAAGGCTTCCTGCACTCTTTTGGCTGTGGAACTTATTTGATCTTCAATTCTTCTTGCCAATTCCTCTTCCGTTTCAATTCCTATAGAAACCAATTCATTTAAAAAAAACTCATTGGTATAAAGAAACTCTACTTTATTATCCTTTTGTTGGAATATTCCAATTGGAACATTAGTCAAATGTAATCCTTCATCTCCAAATGGATCATTTGAGAGCGGATTAATTTTACCAATATCTTTATAGTAGTAACGTTGATTTTGATCCTCAATATCAGCTTCACCGCAGATGACTTTATTCATAATATCGTCCATCGGTTCAGGTTTACCAAAGTAATACCCTTGAATCTTTTCACAGCAAATATCCTTCAAGAAATCAAACTGTTCTTTTGTCTCTACACCTTCAACTAAAGTATGAATACCTAAAGCTTTAGCCATATTAACCACGAATTCAATAATGGTCTTAGAACGTTCTGAGAAGTTTTTCAAGAAAAGCATATCAATCTTTAGTGTATCAACCTTGTAGTCTTTTAAGACATTAAGTGAAGAATAGCCACTACCAAAATCATCAAGCCAAACCAGATAACCTGCATCATTGAACTTTTTAATCTGTTTTTTCATATAGTCCTGATTATTACTTAATAAAGATTCAGTAACTTCAATCTGGAACATTTCTCTTGGCAAATTAACCTTTTCTAATTTACGATCAATTCTTTCCAATAGACTAGCAGATTCAAAATCAAGTATAGAAAAATTAACGCTGACAGGAACTACCGGTACCTTATCGACATAGTAGGCATATTTCTCACATATACAATCCACCACATAATCACTCAGCTTTGTAATCAGATGATAGCGTTCAAGCACACCAATAAAGACATCCGGTCTGATCATGCCAAACTGTGGATCATCCCATCTTGAAAGCGCCTCAAAGCCACAGATGCTTTGAGACAGCGTTCTAATGACTGGCTGGAAATAGATCTTGATCCATTTCTTTTGTAATGCTTCATCAATATGATCGACAATATGCTGTTCTAGTCTGAGCATAGAATCCATTTCACTATTGAAATAGTTGAAATGGACATTATATTTACGTTTAATCGCATCGCAGGCAATCTTAGCCTTATCACAGGCAACCGTAATGTTCTTGCTGGCAAGATGATCCACACGATAAATACCAGCTTTTAGTGTAATATATTTTGCCAAAAATTGTGTTGCGATACTTTCAATTTTCTCTTCGACTCCCTTTTCATATGTCAATACGAGGAAGTGATCTTCCGCAAATCGGGAAACCAGTCGATTAGGGAATGTTTTTTTAAGTTCAGCGCCAAGGTCTCGAATCAATTCATTTCCTGCTTCAAAGCCGTAATTTTCATTATAAGCTTTAAAGTTTTCAATATTAAAATAGATAATGACCTTTTTAAGTTTCTTCGTGAATTCTGTATTGATAATTCTCTTTGAATACTCGATAAAAGCATCCATATTCATAAGACCAGTCAAATGATCTTTTCGACCATCTTTATGATATCCTAAAAGCTCCTCCAAATCTTCGATATGATCATCCACATAATAAAGATCGTTTTCAAAAGCAATACGTTGCTTCTCTTTACAATTATTCAACATGTTATCAATGGTGTTTTCATCATTGACATTACCTTCAGAAATACCTACAAATACTTTTACTTGAGGTTTAGATAAAGAGAATTTAAATGAAGTAATAAAGCTTCTATACTCTTCTAACTTATCAATGAAATGCCATTCTTCATCAAAATGTTCAGTTACAACCAAGAAACCATCCAATCCTACACGGAAAACACAATTTTCTCCAAAGTAATCTACGAGTATATAACCTGCCACATGAAGAACTTCATCACAGACAGCGTATCCTTTAACATCAAGCAGATAGCTCAATCCATATAGACGAATATATGCGACACGAACATACTTATTCTTAAACAATTTTTCATAATGACTAAGATAAGCAATTTTTATTGTCCCAGTCTGTTCATCATGACGTTCTTCCCATTGAAGCTGTTCACGGATTTCTTCAATTGTTAAACCTTGTTTCTTCTCTTTCATAGTCATCCCCTCTTATAATATTAAGGTAACACATATACAATTTTTTTACTATAAATTGACGATTTTGAAAAAATAAAACACGCCTGAGCGTGTTTTATTTATATAAAGTAATAAGTCATTAACCATCCACTTGTATTTAAATAGACTACTTCCCAATAAAATCCATGTTTTTCTCATCCTCCACAAACCTGAGAATCTTATAATAGGCTCTTTTATCACGTGAATTGCTTTTCCAATTTCCTCGGATATCTGTCAGCTCAGATAGAACACTATATGTTGCTTGGAGACTATATACTAGATCCCAGTTTTTAAGCAGATAATCATAGATGCGAAGGAGTGTATCACTGATGTCATCTTCATTCTTTAATTCTTTAGAAAGTTTTGTTACTTCATCATCTTCTGATCTGTCTCCTTCTTTTCTTATTGTCCTTAGTTCTTGGCCAACCCCTTCCAATTTGTTTTGAAGATATCCTGTTTCTTTACTGTATAACGGTTCTCCATAGCGCTTTTCCTGTTCCCTCGCAAACTGTACTAGCAGCAAGTTATCATACTTTGCGAAACCTTTAAGACCTAACTTGTTTTTGTCAAATTGCTTATTTAGATCCTTGCAGATTGAGAATTCTCCCCTTAATTCATTTTTATTCAATATCTTCCCAAAAATGTGCTTCAATTAAGTTATTTCCTTTCATGATGATAGAATTGTACTGAAATGCGATTATATGCAGTTGTAATGTAATCAATTGTAAATCATCAGTATTGTGGTGTCGTTATCACTTCTCCTTTCATTTTGAACATCAATATATTATAAATACATTTTAATACATATTAATTTAAAAATTAAGCATTTAGATCTTCATCACAAAAGAAAAAACATCGCTTACGCGATGTTTAAAAATGACTAATCTTCATAGTCCATACATACACGACTGCATGTATAAGGACGTACTTTTGTATTGGCGATTGCGGCATGTTCTGGATGAACTGCGTATCCCTTTAATGATTCTTCATCTTCAAAAGTAGTAATTAATAATGCATCCGCATTTGAAGATTCAAGACAATCAATCTGTACATGAATATCAATCATGCCAGGAATCTTTCCCTGAAGACTTTCAAGACCTTCCTTGATTCCTTTTTTGATTTCTTCTGTCTTATATTCTTCAGCTAACTGCCATAAAATAATGTGTTTTACCATCTTTGTTTCCTCCATGTCTATAATAATAAATATCTGTACTCATGTCTAGAGAAGAGAAGCTTTAAGTTCTTCTACTGTATCTACAATATGAATGTTTTCATACTGTTCAAGAAAAGCTCTTTTTCTAAAGCCCCAGGATACTGACACACAATCCATCTTTGCATTCTTTGCACTTTGAATATCTATTTCTGAATCGCCGATGTAGACTGCTTCTTCTTTATTGACATGAAGTTCTGCTAGGCAAGATTCAATCATATCTGGAGCCGGTTTTCTTCTGATTCCTTCTTTTTCTCCAATAACAAAATCAAAGTAGCCTTCAAATTGATCTTTTACAAGTTCCAATACTGCATCATTTTGTTTATTAGAAACAACCGCAAGCTTGACTCCTTTTTTTCTTAGCATCTTTAATAAAGACAAGATTCCCTCATATGGTCCAGTCTTGATTTTACAGTGTTCTTTATAATATGGTCTAAAGATTTTCTGGATATCATCAATCTCATCACTTTCTTTAACTGATGAATCTGCAGTCCCCACCTTGACAAGTTCTTCTCCACTCATTCCTTCTTCATAAGCAATAGCTCTCATCATGGCTACCTTCACACCACTGCCAAAAAACTGTTTTACTTCTTCTACACTGTAATTATGTCTATGACCAGCTTTTTTCATCGCATAGTTTAATGCGGAAGTCAGGTCTTCGATAGTATTAAGAATTGTGCCATCCATATCAAAAATAGCTGCTCTATACATGTCCATACCTCTTTTCTAGCTGTCATTATAGTGTATTTCTTATTAAAAGAAAACATCCTAAATATTTTCATTACAGGAAAAACTCTTTACATATCGGAATAAATTGTGTATATTAAGAAAAACTTAAGAATTACTTAAGAAGTAGTTAAGAAATATGTAAGAACTGCTTAAGAATTATGAAAGGTATTCTTAAGAATTAAAAAAAGGAGACCCACTGTATGAAGAAATTATTTAGTAAGTCGCTTTTAAAAATTGTTATGATGATGACATTGGCACTAGGATTAAGTGCACTTTCAATAGATCAGGCAGCTGCCAAAACAAGTAATCAGGAAATCGCTCTTCCTATTACTCATACCTTAGATGCTGCTACAAAAACAGCTTCTCGTAAGGTTAAGATTGCTCATAAGGCAATGCAGATGGCCAAATATAAGAAATATACTATTAAAAATGGTGTTAAGTTCTATACTTACTTTAAAGCAGAAAATGTATCAGACATTGAAAATAGTGAAACATATAAGGCTGTTCAGTCTGTAAGAACTACTAGTTCAAGATTAACTAAATCAGCTGGTGCTATTACTGGTCCTAATGGTAAGGAAACATATTACAACTTAAATATGAACGGTGTTGTTCGTATTATGAGAAACCATGGTAATACTGATAAGTATTGGGTAAGAAGTGATGGTGTTAAGATGCTTGGTAACTATGTTATGATTGCAGCTGATCAAGCAAGAAGACCACTTGGTTCTATCTATGAAACATCTTTAGGATTAGGTATTGTATGTGATACAGGTTCATTTGTATCAAGCAATCATAATCAGACAGATATTGCGACAAATTGGTAAAAAGAAAGGGAGTCACGTGACTCCCTTTTATAGTGCTCTTGAAACTTGAATAATATAGCGATCATATGAAGGAACATGGGATAGTTCTATTTCAAATGAAGAACTTTTTTTCTTGTTTATTTCATCTAATTGTACACTGTTCCCACCTACTCCTTTTTTATTTCTTATAAGAAGTACGGATACCATCAAAGGTGGTGTTGTATCAGATGATTTATTAGAAACATTTCCTTTAAAGACTATTCCACCAAGATCATCTTTTTCTACTTTTACATTATTGATCTTATATTGACTAATATCAGCCAATCCGCGATCTTTTCTCCATGATTCTACACTTGTTGTAAAGCTTACACCCTTTACTTCACTTTCACACATTATATTCCCTGCAACAATCCCCTGTTCACCATCTTTCATACTGCTAAGAGAAGCTTCTTCAGTTAAATCCATCCCTTTGACTTTCACATTAACACTTGGATAGACAGCTTCTTTTCCAGAATGATTAGTAAGCTGACAGGCATAATAAAGAATATGCGTCTCTTGATCCCAGTAGTAAGATGCATAAGCAATTTTTAATTTAGGATGCGTCTGGCATCCTGCTAAAATGAAAACAAGCATAGCCATGAGATATTTTTTCATGTTCTTTTTCTCCTTTAAAAAAAGCTCATTATGAGCTTCTTTATTATAACATACTTTTTATATATGACCTTTTATTGTTTCCTTCTGTATTAATTTTTGTACACTATACACATCCATTTCACCACTCTGTACGAGGTCAAAGAGCTCCTGAGCTCTTCTTTTTCCTTTATGTGTCAATAGCCAAATATACATTTCAATAGGTAATACCGGACTTTCCAATGCAACCTTCCCCCTTCGCACTAAAGTACAAGTCCAAATATAAGCAATAGCACCAAGATTAATAATCCCGGTAATAAAAGCAAGGCAAAGCCTGACATGACCATTCCGATTAGTACTAGCGGAAGGGCAAGTAAGCTAAAAGCAATTTTTACAATTCCCCAAGATGCCTTTAATGCCAATGAGAATAAACTTCCAAAGATAATAAGAAATACAATAAACATTGTCATAACTAATAATGTGAACATACGCCCCACCTTCTTTCATATTATATATACCTATTATAATCAAAGAGTATGTGATTTCAAATATCTAAATTATGAAAATAAAAAGTGCTAATTTGCCTTTTTGGCAAATTAAGATATACTTAAGAGTAAGGAGAACACAATGGGAAAAAGATCAATCAAGGAAAATAAAAATATTTACTTTCTTACAAGAGAAGAACAAGGACTAACTAGACTAGAAGCAAGTGAACGTACGGAAGGTATCATCACTGCCAGTCGTCTAGAAAAAATAGAGAACGAAAAGATTCAGCCTCATCCTGAAGATATTCTTGCCCTTGCAAAGGCTTATAATAAACCTTCACTCATTCATCATTTTTGTTCACATGAATGTGCTATCGGCAAGATTCATCGTCATGATGTGCATATCTCATCATTATCAGAGATTGTATTAAGTACACTTTCTACATTAAATACATTAAACAAAGAAAAAGATCGACTTATTGAAATCACCGAAGATGGGATCATCTCTGATGATGAACTAGAAGATTTTGCGATGATTGCCAATCAGCTAGAAAAAATATCCATAACTGCGGACGCACTTAATCTTTGGGTCAGTGATACAATTGCCTCAGGGAAAATAGACAAAGAAAAATTCGAACTGATTCGCAACGAAAAAAGAAGTATAGAGAGGTAATAGTTTTGCATAAAATTGCTTTAATTAAAGATACAATTAACAAAGTAGAAGATCGTATTCTTCCTCTTATTGAAGATGAAGAAATAAAGAATAAACTACATAATAAATATCAGAATATACTAGAACATATTCCTGATAGTCAAAAAGAAACATCAAAAGATCTTAAGACAATCATTCTTCATGTTTTCCAAGAAGAACTTCCTATTGATATTGATCTCAATAAACTAAAAGAAGCCTTACATTACCAGATGCCTCAGCTTGTCGATCTAGCGACATTTGAATCATTGTTTAAGGATGTTCTTCCTGATTATCTTCAAGAAGAAAGAGAATCAAGAGAACCAATGATCCTAGGAGAATTCTGGCCTACTGAAGAAATGCTTTTCATTGATGGAAAGAAGCGCTATGCTTCTTGGAAAAACAATGAACCAGAATATCCACACAAATATGTAATCGCTAATACAGAAATGATCATCAATGCTACAAGTGAAGAAGTAGATAAGCTTTTATTGATGACAATCAAGACAACCTATATTGCACAAGAATACGCATATTATGGAGAATCAGATTTTTCAATTTAAAAGAGACCTAAGGGTCTCTTTTAAAAATCTTTCTTTAACATAACTGCTCTTGAAATTAGGATAGACATCAACATGAATAACAGTACTCCAATAGAAACCATGATTACCTTGAAGCCCTGTAATAATTTTATTATTGTCGCAAAACCTACTAAATTAAAGAGCAACGCGATAGAACCAATGATAATAAATGAAAGTAACACCATCGCGACAGTTGATTTTGCTGATCCAAAGTAAAGATAGATAGGAATATAAAGTGAAGACGCAAATATATATAATAACAATGATATAAAGATCATTTGAATATTAGCACCAATAATCAATGAATAAATCAGCCAAACAATGATAATTGGCAAAATAGAAAGAATACTTAAGACATATTTACTTAACACATACTGTGTTCTTGTAAATGGCAATGTAAACAAGAGAGGATAACCGTTGTCATATTCATCGTAAGTAATTGTCGTTAATGTTTGTACACACATCATATACATCAACATGGGTACCATCTGTTCAAAATAGATCTTCTCAGAAATCAGATTTACAAAAACAATAATAATAAATCCATACAAGATTCCCATACTGTACTTCTTCATAGTCATTAAATCTTTGATCAGTAGAGCCTTCATAGTCTTTCTCCTTTAATGTTCATGAGTAAAATATCATCGAGATTTATATTTTCAATAATCATTTTAGGATAATTTTCTAGGTAGAATTGTTTTTCATTAGTAATAGCACCATATCCCCATTTCTCTTTACAGTAATTAGAGATAAACTGCTTATCTAAAGTCTGCCATTCTTTTTCACTACATTTTATTAAACCATATGTTTCATTAATACGATCAATATCTTCATGGAAATTGATTTTTCCATCATTGATAATATAGATTTCATCACACAATGTATCTAAATCATTGGTGATATGAGAACTGATAAGAATTGTACGACTTTCATCTTCTTCCATATAGTCTCTAAGCATATCATAGATATCCATTCTTGCGGATATATCAAGTCCAGTTGTAGGTTCATCTAAGATCAGAACCTTAGCCTGATGAGAAAGTGCCATCAGTACTTTCAGTTTGGCCTTCATACCTGTAGAAAACTTTTTAATAGTCTTTTTTAATGGGAGTTTCATCTCAACTGCTTTCGTTAAAAAGAATTTTTCATCAAAGTGTTTATAGAAGGCCTTTAAGATAGTAGAAATATCCTTAACTGTATAATACTGACTTAACATAGAATCTGAAAAGACAACACCTACATCATTCTTGTCTTCAACACTATAAATAGAGCCTTCATCGATTGAAATCAAACCTAGCAATGCCTTAAATACTGTTGTTTTACCTGAACCATTTTCGCCAAGCAATCCTACTACTGTACCACTTTTTATTTCTAGTGAAACATCCAACTGAAAATCCTTATACGTTTTCTTTACGTTCTGCATTTTTAGCATACTATGATTCCTCCATAATCATTTTCATAATGTCTAATACATCTTCATTACTTAATCCACTTCTCCTTGCTTTTTTCATTATTCCAGATAACTCTTTTTCAATGTCTTTTACCTGCTGTTCATGAACAACATTTCGATCCACTGGTGCAATATAGCTCCCTTTGCCATGTACTGTAATGATAAGTCCTTCTTGTTCTAAAGCATCATACGCTTTATTAACAGTCAATGCGCTAATTCTTAGCGTATTGGACAATGAACGTACAGAGGGCAATTTATCTTTTTCTTTAAGTTCTTCATTATAGATACTCTTTTTTATCTGATCTACAATCTGTTCATAAATAGGTACCATTCCTTGGGTATTAATAATTATATTCATATGGCCCTCCTTTCTATAAACAGTATATAACAGTATACAACAGTTTGTAAAGTGTTATACACTGTTTATTAAAAAAAACACTACCTAAGTAGTGCTTTTAATAGATGTCTTTTCTTACATATTTAATTAGTCCAATACAAACCATAACGATACTTACAACTGTCCATATTATAATGACTGTACCATTCAATACATGTTTTGTAAGAATATCTGCGGTATCACTTAATGAGAAAGGTGAAAGCTTACCAAATAACTCTTTTTGATTTGAGATATTGCCTACAATATAAACAAAATACAGCAGAACAGCTAGTCCTAATCCAATCCCTGTACCATTTTGTCTTAAGAAACAAGAAAGTGAATAGGATATACTTGCGATAACCATATTGATAAAGACAACTGCCATATGGATAAGATAGAATTCTCTCACAAGGAAATCCTGTTTGATGATAATCATGCATATGATTGCAGCTATCAGCATTAATAGGTTAAATAGTATAACTTGAATCTGCATGGCTATAAACTTAATGAATGCGACTTTTCCTCTTGAGTAGGGCTGAGTTAAAAGGAAATCTGCAGTTTTTTCATATTCTTCTTTAGATATAATGTTTATGCCAATAAAAGCCGCATATAATGAACCACCTAAGGTCATCATCATGCCACATTCTACACCATAGAATCCAAAGAATGTTAAGAAGTTAAATTGATTTAAACCAAAGGCAGAACTGAAGGCACCCATATTAGAAAAGTCTGCCTTCATATTTTTCATTTCAGGGTAAACAAGAATACATACAGCTACAAAGAAAGCAACAAGAAGACTCCAGATCAATAGGACTTTTCGTCCTCTTTTTAACTCCTGTAGAAATAGTGTCATAGTTCATCACCTTCCTTATAGTAGTGCAAGAAAACTTCTTCAAGATCAGGATCTTCAATATTAATATCACTGATTTTTTCTTCTGAAAGCATCTTTAATAGTGATTTCATATGACCACGATAAAGGAATGACACTTGGCCATCTTCTTTTTTAAGATTTTCCATACCATCGATTGTAAAATCAATATCTCCTGTAAGAGTTATTCGTTTAGTCGTACTGTGCATAAGCGTACGTACATAATCACAGGCAATGATATGTCCTTCTCGAATAATGGCAGCACGTTCACAATATCTTTGTATTTCAAGCAGGTTGTGACTTGATAAAAAGATCGTTGTTCCTTCCTGATGAAGTTCCTTCAAGATAGAAAAAAATTCTTTTTGAACAAGCGGATCCAATCCACTTGTTGGTTCATCCATAATAAGAAGTCTAGGCTTATGCATCAATGCAATAACAATAGAAAGCTTCTTCTTGTTTCCTAATGAAAGCTGATTAACACGTTTAGTAGTATCAAGTGATAAACGTTCACAAAGCTTATAAGCTTCATCAACACATTTTTTGTTTTTAAGCTTAGCAGTGTAGGCAATCACCTGTTTCACTTTCATCTTAGGATAAAAAAAGACTTCCGAAGGCATGTAACCAACCTCAGATAAAATCTCTATCTTATCTTTCCTAATATCTTTCCCAAAAATATACCCTTCTCCAGACTGATAACGCAACAATCCTAGCATTGTACGAATAGCTGTCGATTTTCCAGCTCCATTTGGACCGATGAAACCGAAGAATTCTCCTTCTTCTACACTAAGATTCAACTTATCAATGCCACGTGATTTCCCATAACTTTTCGTTAGATCACGCAATTCAATAGCATTCATATTAGTCCCCCTTTCTTATATCATAATCATATCATATTGTAATAACATATAAAAATAAAAGCCCACATACAAAAAAAGAGCTCTCGCAAGCTCAATGTGGCAACTGCATTATTTCCATGGTATAAATACAGTTTTCATTATTTTTACTTAAATCCATATAGCATTGTGTTTCATCCATAAAACACATCAGCAGTTTATCTTCAATATTATATGAAGAAATGACTTCTTGTCCTTGAAGGATTGTCTGGTCAATTTCTTTTTCAATATCCTCAATCATCTTTCTTGAAGAAACAAGTTCCTTCTTTAACAAATCAAGATTATCATGATAATGACAATGCATAAAAGATGATGCTTCATAAAACGAAGAAAAGAACAGTATATCAAATGCCGCAAACTCACGATCATTTACACCTGCACATAAAAGCATATAAGGCTTAGTATCTATTATATGTTTATAAATACGTTTTAACTGAATACGATGCATATAGTCAGAACCCATTTCTTTATAAAGAAATATTTCAATACAATTACATGTAAAAGTAACGACCAGTTTTTCATCACCTAACATATAATTATACTTCCCACTTTCCTCATCTGATGAATGATAAAGTTTCTCAATAATATGAAATAGACTTTTTTTATGAAATTCTACCAATGATGAATAAGAAAGAGCATCTTTAAGATTGCTTAAAAGCAAATGATCCATCTCTCTACAGGCATCATGATCCTCCGTAAAAAACTGGACAGGACTTTTTAAATGATGACCGTAGTCCTGATAGCTTTCTTCAAAGATTAAATAAACATTTTCCCCCATAATATACACCTCTGCTATTTCATTATAAAACAATCAGAAAAAATAACATGGTCATATGTCCTATTGTGAACCTAAAAACTGGATTTATATAAAAAACTCTATCAAAACAGATAGAGTTTACAGTAAATTCCTTTTTTCCAATACTCTTGTAGCATAAGAGCATACAGACTTTAATGTGATATTTTGTCTTAATGCTTCATCAATAATAGTGTCTACAAGGCGTCTTGCGATTCCCTGACCTTCATAACCAGCATTCACTTCAGTATGATCAATAATCCATGTCTGATCTTCTTCTTTATATGTACATACACCAACTAAAATGTTTTTCTTTTCATCATCATAAGCTGCAGCACGATTACGGTCTGCTTCATAATTTACAGTTATCATTTTTATCCTCCTTGTAAAATCAACACATGAGATACTTCTTAATTCAAGAATAACGATTTATCTTCTGTTTTTCAATATAAATGCTTAATAAATATCAATAATCAATAACTGACTGTGGATTAATAGATAAGCAAAAAATTGAAAATAGAAGAACTTAATAAGATATTTATTTGGCATATCACTGTCATTGCTTTATCCATTGATACACCTATTATAAAGGATATCTTTTTGACATAAAAGGTTATAATATATTTTTGACCAAATATACACCATTTTCATAAATAGAAATATATATAATTGTCTTTTTAACAAATATTTGTTGACTTTTAAAAAAGTGAGGTCTATTATATACGCAAGAGCAAAATAAAAAATTCAATGACGGGAACACGTTGTGATCAGGAAGGCAATCAGAGAGTCTGTGGCTGGTGAAAACAGATTTGCTGATGATTACAGTATCGTCCCTAAGAAGCGGATTGAACAATATAGTAGATCTAGCCGGTTTCCACCGTTATATGGATAGCGTATGGTTGTACGTAAAGTGTCATGTTTAACATGGAAAAAGGATGGTACCGCGGATATATTCGTTCCTATATTGGAACGAATTTTTTATTTGCTCAAAGGGGGATATTTTATATGAAATTTTTACAGAAATGCAGTAAACTTTTATCTGATTACACAGCATTGTTTGTTATTGCTGTCGCAATCGTAACATTTTTTGCTCATAGCTTAATGAGCTGGGTCAACTTCTCATTATTCTTTGATTTTGTTGGAAACAAATTCACTAACCAATCATTGATTATCGGCATTATCATGTTCACTATGGGATTGACTCTAACTACTGAAGATTTCAAGATCTTAGCAGCTCGTCCTTTTGATATCTGTATTGGTGCATGTGCACAGTACTTGATCATGCCATTCTTGGCTTACACTTTAACAAAGGTTCTTAATCTTTCACCTGCTATCGCATTAGGATTAATTCTTGTTGGATGCTGTCCAGGTGGGGTTTCTTCTAATATCATGTCATACCTTTGTGGTGGTGATGTTGCTTTCTCTGTTGGAATGACTACTGTTTCTACACTTCTTTCACCAGTTATGACTCCAATCATGGTTTCATTGCTTGCTCATGGTGCTAAGATCAGCATCCATGGATTCCCAATGTTCGTTTCTATCTTAGAAACAGTTCTTTTACCTATCGCTGTTGGATTCTATCTTAACCACAAATTTGGTCAGCATAAAGTATTTAAAGAATTACAGAGCGTAATGCCTGGTATCGCAGTTATTGGTCTAGCATGCGTTGTTGGTGGTGTTGTTTCTTCTCAGGGAGAAAACTTCTTCACTTCAGGTGTTGTCGTATTCGTTGCAGTTTTCTTACATAATAGCTTAGGATATGCACTTGGATACTTAGCTGGTAAACTTGCTGGTATGAACGTTAAGAAAAAACGTACAATCTCAATCGAAGTTGGTATGCAGAATGCCGGTTTAGCAACTAACCTTGTTACTACAACTGCACAGTTTGCCGCATTGCCTCAAGCCGCAATCATCTGCGCTGTCTCTTGTGTATGGCATTCTATTTCCGGAACACTTATCGCTGCGCTATATGCTCAGATGGATAAACGTTCTGTATCAGTTAAAAACAAAAGCACACAGACTGAATTCTAAGCCAAAAGGACAAGCATTGCTTGTCCTTTTGTTTTGAGTTAATCATTGTATGAAGGGAAATTATGAATAAGTTGTAGCTTTATCTTTACTACAATTACAGTATATAAATACTTCGTGGCATAATTATCTTGTGATTATCAAAAAATATGTGATA
>NZ_JNKN01000018.1 GCF_000702065.1 Kandleria vitulina DSM 20405
GGGGTTTTCAGCGTGCAATAAAAACCATGAAAAATTACTGATAATTTTTTTTAAATTTTTACTTGATTTCTATTATCCAATTTTTTTGTTATAATATGAGAAGGAGGTAAGAATATGAAACTAGGAATATTAGGAACAGGAATGATTGTTCAGGAATTTTTAGAAATAGCACCTTCATTGCATCTAAAAAAAGCATTTATTCTTTCAAGTGAGCGTTCACTTGAAAAAGCAAATAAGCTTATGAAGGTTTATCATCTCGATGGTGTGTTGACATCCTACGATGATCTTTTAAAAGAAGATATTGATACCATCTATGTCGGCTTGCCTAATCATCTTCATTTCTCATTTGCCTTAAAAGCATTAGAGGCTAATAAACATGTCATTATTGAAAAGCCCATTGTAAGCAATATGAGAGAACTGAATCAATTAAAAGAAGTGGCCAAGAAACATAATCGCATAATATTAGAAGCCGTTACCTTGCATCGTATGCCAGCTTATCTTGATATGAAGAAACAGTTGGATAAGCTCGGTGATATTAGAATTGTCTCTTTAAATTACTCACAGTATTCTTCTCGTTATGATGCCTTCAAGAAAGGTGAAATCCTTCCTGTCTTTGATGTTCATAAATCAGGAGGGGCTCTCTATGACTTAAATGTCTACAATCTCAACTTTGTGATTGGGTTATTTGGTAAACCTTTATCAGTAGATTATCATGCCAATCTTCAACGTGGTATTGATACATCAGGTATCTTCACGATGGACTATGGCTCATTCAAGGCTGTCTGCATCGGCTCAAAGGATACCGGTGCGCCGTTAATGAATACAATCCAAGGAGAACAGGGCACAATTATCATTGATACCCCTGTATCTAGAATGAGACAGTATAAAATAAAACATGATGTAGAAGAAGTTAGAACATTTGAAGAAGAGCATGCTATGTTATACGAATTTAAGCAGTTCAAGAACATCATTGAAAACAATGATGTAGAAAAAGCAAATGACTACCTTGAAATCAGTACCCATGTCTTATGGGCATTAGAAGAAGGAAGAAGAAAGGCAGGAATTATATTTGATGCAGACAATTATTAACGTAGGCTTTATTGGAGCAGGAAAATCTACCCATCGCTATCAGGCTCCATTCATATTAAGAAGAAAGGATAAGTTTAAGATTAAGACAATCTGGGCGAGAAATCTTGATCATATTTCATGGGAAAGAATCCCTCAGGTAACATATACTGATTGTCTAGAAGACATGTTAAATGATCAGGATATTTCCCTAGTTGTCATTTCTACTCCAGTCATGCATTATGAATATGCAAAAATGGCTTTGGAACACGGCAAGAATGTTGTCTGTGAAAAACCTTTTACCGATACATATGAACAAGCTGTAGAACTGTTTAATCTTGCAGAAGAAAAGAATCTAAAAATCATGTGCATTCAGAATAGACGTTTTGATTCAGACTTCCTAACAACTCAGAAAGTCATTGAATCAGGTATATTAGGAGATCTTCTAGAAGTAGAAATGCATTATGATTACTATCGTCCCTATGTAAGTGAAAACACTGATCACTTTAATCCTTATCAGGGCTACCTTTATGGTCATGCCTGTCACACCTTAGATCAGGCTATATCTTATTTTGGTTTTCCTGATGATTATCATCTAGAAGTAAGACAGCTTTTAGGAGAAGGAAGAATGAATGATTACTTTGATATAGATTTCTTCTATAAACAAACAAAAGTCTCTATCAAGTCATCTTATTTCCGTGTTAAATCAAGACCACGCTTTGTCGCTTATGGGAAAAAAGGAATGTTTACTAAAGAAACTGAAGATCGTCAGGAATATGATTTAAAGAGATTCTATATGCCAACAAGTGATCATCCTGATTTTGGAATGGATCGCGAGGAACATTATGGAGAAGCTATCTTCTATGATGAACATGGAGAATATCATCAAGAAAAGATTCCTACTATCAATGGCGATTATGCCCGTTATTATGATGAAGTCTATGAAATGCTTGTAAATAATAAAGAACCACTTGTAAAAAAAGAACAGACACTCTTTGTGATGAAACTTCTTGAAGAAGGCATCAAGCAGTGTAAATGACGTGACAAATCTAAGAAAAGAGATACAATAAATGCGACAGCTTTGTCGCATTTTATTGTACAAGGAGGAAATTAATATGGTATCAAATCCGGCAAGACCACAGGGAGAAGAAGGAAAGAAAATGCTTGAACGCATGAATAGAAGTCATGCACCATTAAGAGAATGGGGGCTTTCTTTTTATGATTGGAAAGATCATCTTCATATTCTAGATATTGGATGTGGCGGAGGTGCTACAATCAAGGATATGCTTTCTTTATCAGAAGGAAGTGTAATCAACGGTGTTGATTACATGGAAGCGAGTGTAAAGCTTGCCTCTATCTACAATGAAGAAGAATTAGGTAAACGTGTCTTTATCAAGCAAGGGGATGTAGCCAATCTCCCTTATGAAAATGATAGCTTTGATCTCGTTACAGCAGTAGAAACTATCTATTTCTGGAAAGATATCAAAGATAACTTCAAGGAAGTAAAACGTGTCCTAAAAGAAGGAGGCACTTTCCTTGTTTTATGTGAAGGAAGTGACCCCGATGAAAATAATTGGCCAAAGATTGATGGACTAGTTAAAATCTATACACCAGAAGAAGTAGCGGGTATTTTAAAAGAAAATCATTTCAAAAATGTTATATTTCATCGAGGAGAAGGACAATATATTGCAGTTTTAGGTGAAAAATAGTTTAAAAATTGTATTTTTTCGACTTTCCAATAGGTAAATTTGAGAAATATTGAAAATGCTTACATTTTTGTGTTATAATCTCACTTATAGGAAAGAGAGGAATACTATGGATCACACATTATTGAAATTAGGTATCTACAACGATACAGGAAAAGTACATTATAATTTAGGCGCTGCTGCTTTAGTGGAAGAATCATTAAAGAAGGGAGAAGGTGTCTTAACCGACACAGGTGCCTTATCTATTAAAACAGGAAAGTATACTGGTCGATCACCAGATGACAAGTTTATTGTCGATACAGACAATGTCCATGATCACATTGCTTGGGGTGATGTCAACAAGCCAATGGACGAAAAGACATATCGTCATTTGAAGGAACGTGTCTTAACATATATGGGGGATAAAGAATTATATGTGTTCCAGGGATATGCCGGTGCTGATCAGAAGTATACAAGAAAGTTCATGGTTATCAATGAGAGAGCCTGTCAGAACTTATTTATTAGACAGCTTTTAATTAGACCTTCAGAAGAAGAATTGGAAGACTATGGTGAACAGGATTATACAATCCTATCTGTACCAGGATTCCGTTGTGTACCTGAAAGAGATGGTACACATTCTGAAGCAGCTATTATTGTTAACTTTAAAGAAAAGATTGTCATTATTGCAGGTACAGAATATTCTGGAGAAATCAAGAAAGCTGTATTTACAGTTATGAACTACGTTATGCCAATTGAAGAAAACGTATTGCCAATGCATTGTTCTGCCAATATGAACCCTGAAACAAGAGGAACAGCAGTATTCTTTGGTTTATCAGGAACTGGTAAAACAACATTATCAGCGGACCCAAATCGTCTTTTGATTGGTGATGATGAACATGGATGGTCTGAAGACCGTATCTTCAACTTTGAAGGAGGCTGCTACGCAAAATGTATCAACTTAACTCAGGATGGAGAGCCATATATCTACAATGCGATCAAGTTTGGTAGTGAAGTAGAAAATGTTATTGTTGACCCTGTTACACGTATCCCAGATTATTTTGATGGCACACTTACATTAAATACACGTGTTGCTTACCCACTAGAACATATCGAAAATGCGATTATGCCTTCTGTAGGTATCAGACCGGATGTTGTTATCTTCTTGACTGCTGATGCCTTCGGTGTCTTGCCACCGATTTCTAAGCTCGACAGCAACTCTGCAATGTACCACTTCGTTACTGGTTTCACATCTAAAGTTGCTGGTACAGAACGTGGCATTACTGAACCAGAACCAACGTTCTCTACATTATTTGGAGAACCATTTATGCCACTTGACCCAGATGTCTATGCTGAAATGTTAGGTGAACGTATCAAGAAACACAATGTACGTGTTTATCTTATCAATACAGGATGGACTGGTGGACCATATGGCATCGGTCATCGTATGAGATTAAAATATACAAGAGCCATGGTTACAGCAGCCTTGAACGGTGATATTGAAAAAGCACGTTTTATCCATGATAAGAGATTCAATGTGCACGTACCACAGGAATGTCCTAATGTACCACATCATATCATGAACCCAAGAAGTACATGGCAGGATCGTAAAGCCTATGATGCACAGGCTAATAAGCTTGCTAAAATGTTCAAAGATAACTTTGAACAGAAATATAAGCATATGCCTGATGCAATCAAGGAAGCAGGACCAAAACCTATTGAAAAAAAATAGGCACTTTTCCAGGTAGCGGGCTATCCTGATTGATGGGGTGTCACTAACTGTGGGAAATTGCCTATCCCACGAAAGTGGAAAGACATACCGAAAAAATCGGTTAGGACCGATATCAGTACTCTGATATCAGTCCTTTTTCGTCATTTTTTCTTTTCGTTTATCCATTCCCTGCTTGTCGGCTGGGGCTCCAGGAAGAACGTCGTCTCTGAATTGAGGCAGAGCAGTACCTTGTTTCTGAAGCGATGCCAGTTGGAGTAGCCGCTCTCGTGCTTGATGTCCTTTATGAGCTTGTTCCTGTTTTCGATGACGCTGGAATTTATTCGTCTTCTTTTCCTTGCCTTGTGGTCTTCAAGATATTCAGTGATTATTTCCTTTTTCGCATTTGGCAGACTGTCATCGATCACATAGCTTTCCTCATCACCTTCAATCGGAGTGAATGAATTGATGATGCTTGTTCTCCATTGGCAGAGGGTGGCAGAGAAGCTGCACATTTCCTTTACTGCTGAAGTGCTGAAATTGTATATAAGCTCCTTGAGAGCCGTTGGAGCAGTCTTTATCGTACTCTTCCGGAAAAAATGGTAAAGCTGTTCCTGGAGAGCGACTGCCTCTGAAAGTTCATTGTCAGTTTCGAGTATTTTGCAGTATATGTCATGATAGTTGAGATATTCCCTGAATACCCGATTGTATTTCTTTTTCCTGTTGGGATCGAAGAGGCCATCTGAAGGACGCTTGTAGAGCATCCATTGGGCAAACTTCTTGAGAAGGTAATAGCTTTTTACATGATGGTTGAATTCCATCAGTTCATCTGGCGTCATTTCGCGTACCGGTTTTGCCTCCTTCTTCAGGATCCTGTGGTGATTCATTATTCGTATTCTTACCTTCTGGACGCATCTAGACAGTTCCATCTTGAGATGGAACGAATCGCATGAATGGACAGCCTTTGGAAACCATCTGTGGGTCATGTCGCGGTAGGTGTTCCACATGTCGCTGCTGACGATTTGCACTTCCTCACGTTCCTTCAGAGGAATCTTCTGGAAGTAGGCATCGAGATCCGCCTTCTTTCTTGAAGGCAGGACATCGATGATGTCCATGGTTTCATAGTCCATCATCACAAACACATAGTCGCTTACCGCGGTATGGAAGGCATAGGTCTCATCCACCACCAGGTAGCGTGGAAGTTTCCTTCTTGGGATGTTGACATGGCTGTCGAATATTCTCAGTACCGTCGAGGGAGAGATGTGATATCTTTCGGCTATCGCCTTGAAGGTCTCATGTGGGCGGGAACAGTCCTGCAGCACATTATATACGGTCACTGCAGATACTTTTTCACCCGGAAAAGCAAAAGGATTTGGCTCAACGAATGTCTTGCCGCACTCGGTGCAGCGCATTCGCCTCTGGTCATAGTCTATGAAACAGGGGGAGTTTGTGATAACGGAATGCGTTATTTTCCTTATTTTGTATCCCTTGACCTTGTCGGTCATGTTTCCGCACGCATTGCATCTGCATGGGACAGGCTTCAGCCTGATGTAGACGTGCAGTCCGTCCGGTTCATTGTGGACGTTGATTCTTTCCGCCTGGTCATCCTGCAAATTGAAGAGCTTCAGCACGAAGCTGTCCACCGAAAAGGGCGTAGTGGTGGTGTCAAAGGAGATGTTTTCTCCTGAAGGAGGCTGATTGCCGATCCTGCTTATCGATTCGACTGACTCGATTGGACTTGATTGATTATTTTTCATGAAAAATTGCACCTTCTTTCTTAGTATGTCTATATGTTAGTCTACGAAAGAGGTCTGATGTTCAAGAGTCAGGTGGTCAGCGCAAAAACTTTTCGGCCTCGGCTCAGGGCCCTGCATATGGCCAGGTACGCCTGGTTAGCCAGGGCGCCCATGGTTTTTCTGATGCGGTACGCCAAAGAGGATGAGACAGCTGATAGTGCCTCATCGGTTTCTGGAACTGTTATTTTTTCATCATCACCTTCAGGTGATGCGTCATCATTGATGACTGCCATTATTTCATGAGCTCCGATCACATGGTATGGAAGAAGGAATGACGGAAGGACCGTATGCGTTGTGAATGTTCCGTCGTGATTGATCTGCTTGACCCTGAACAGTGTCAGAGTGATTCGCTCTTCGCCATAGGAGTAGCTTCTTTCCACGTATGAATGGATATGCCATTTGAACTGGCTCATCTTCCTGCGGAGCTGTTCAATGATCTCTGCCGGTCTGTATTCCTTTCTGAATTCCTCAATAAATCTGAACTTGTCGGTTGTATTGATTTTTCTGTCGTACTGTTGTATTATCATATTGTCGTAGGACGAGTGATGAATCAAACTTTAGGCGGAGAGATTCATCACTTTTTTCTTTCTGAAGGATCGGTATGATACTATTGTATCCCATTTATTTCCCGCAAATCAAAAAAGAGCGGGTTCTGAAAATAATTTCCAGAATCCCGCTGAAAGTAACAGAAAGATGATTTCCCACAGTTTGGAAGATCATCAAAAAATAAAAGATATACCCACATTAAAAGCACTCTTTATAGAGTGCTTTTAATCGCTTATATCTAAATCAATCTGAATATTGAATGTATAATCCGGATAATAGTTTTTCATTTCATCTTCAACGATTTTTACAAGATGATCACAATCTTCTACATCAAAACTAAAGATCAGATCAACCTGAATGAATCGTTCTTCTTTATTAAGATAGAAACCATGAAAACCAAGAATACCTTCATGTTCACTAATAACTTTCTTGAGTTTCTCTTTTGCATCTAAAATAAGAGGATCTTTCGTATTGATAGAATAAAGACCAATACCTGTCAATATCACACCTGTTTCATCTATAACACGATTGGTAATATTTCTTGAAAGAGTATCAAATTCATTGATGCTCATTGTATCTTCTACTTCTACATGAATAGATCCCTGATAACGATCAGGCCCATAAGCATGAAGAAGAAGATCATAGCTTCCCTGTACGCCTTCTTCTTGATTGACAATCTCTTTTATCTTCTTAGATAAAGATGGATCAATACGTTCTCCAAGCAAATCAGAGAGCGTATTTTTTAGCATGTCGATACCGCTCTTGATAATAAAGATAGAAATAACAGCAGCCAAATAAGCTTCAATAGAAAAAGAAGTAAAAATGAAAAGAATGGCAGCTAAAAGAGTTGCACTAGAAATAATCGCATCAAATCTTGCATCTTCACCAGAATTGATCAATGAATCAGAATGAAGACGTTTACCCTGTTTTTTAGTATATTCTCCTAAAATGATTTTGGTGATAACCCCAACAAATACAATAAACAATGTTACAAGGGAATAATGAGGTTTCCCTGGATTTATGATTGACTTGATGGATTCAATAAGGGATGTAATCCCTGCATAAAGTACGAGACAGGCGATAATGGCTGCAGTGAGGTATTCAATGCGACCATAGCCTAATGGGTGCTTCTTGTTTGGTCTCATCATGGAGAGTTTGGTACCGACGATGGTAATCAAGGAGCTAAGGGCATCACTTAAGTTATTGATTGCATCAAGGGTAATGGCAATAGAATGTGATAATAAACCAACAACAGCTTTAAATATAGCTAATACAATATTGACAAGTATGCCGATGAAACTTGTTTTAATAATATTCTTTTCTCTGTTTTCCATATTTCCTCCTAGTTAAAAAGCGAGTTATTTTCTCGCTTTTCTTAATTCTTCCTGATTATATTGTTTAATCGCATTTTTATAGTTATCACTTGCAAAATGCATTGGAGCATACATAAGTAATGTTGCCACAATAACAATGACAATCCATCCTCCAATATGGGGAAGTGTTTTCTTTGATCCAAGTAGAGGAATCTTGCTCTTTATTTTGAAATAATCTAGTTCTAAGAATAGACCTAAACCAATTAGAATGAAGAATAGGAAGATACTTGTTTTAAATAATGTAACATCCATGGTACTCATTGCGGCAGCTACTTTGGCATTATAGATACCTTCAATAGGAAGATGTCCTAGAGAAGAAAATGCGGCAACGATACAGCCTAAAAATGCGAACCATATAAGTACTCTTTTAATACTGATTTTAAACATTGTCATTCCCTCCATAAAATAACTATAAACGATTATTAAACATAAGACAATATGAACCCATAATATGAAAAAAAGTAGGATTATGATTTAGAATAGTTCTTTTTTTGTATATAATGTATATAAAGTAGGTGAAAAAAGATGAACGGTATCATAGGTGCTTGCCTCTTCCTCATAGCATTATTGTTATGGTGTAAAGAGAAAATTACAGATACAGTATTTTTATTTGTAGTATGTGCTATGGCCATAGCTATAGGTATGGGCATTACAGTATTATATATTAAGCATTATGATACAGGCCTACCGTTATATCAGATGATTATTCAAGATTACAGTGCTATGCTTATTACAAGTGTGTTTGCACTCGTAATTGTCGTTGTAAAAATCATGAAATAAGGAGAACTATTTATGGGAAAAGTATTATGGCATGATCGTAAACGTACATTTTGTGGATTACCATGGTCGTTTACCACTTATACATTAGAAAGTGATCGTTTTGTAGTAGAAAAAGGATTTTTAAGTCGTAAAGAATATGATGTAAGACTATATCGTATTCTTAATATTAATTTATCTCGTAGTCTTTCTCAGCGTCTATTTGGATTAGGTACTATTCATATTGATAGTAATGATAAAGATCTTGGTTCTTTTGATTTATTGAATATCAAGAAATCAAAGAAAGTCAAAGAATTAATTTCTGAGCAGGTTGAAGCAGAGAGAAGAAGAAACCGTGTAACAGCTAGAGAATTTATGATGGATATGGATGATCATGATGATGACTTCAACTTATAAACATATCGTACATTACTATGAAACAGATAGAATGGGTATTACCCATCATTCTAATTATATTAGATGGATGGAAGAAGCACGTGTCTATTATCTAAAAGAAATAGGGTGGGGATATGATCATCTTGAAGAAATAGGAATTATGTCTCCTGTTACTAAAGTTGATTGTTCTTATAAGCATACCACCACTTTTGCGGATGAAGTATCTATTCACGTATCTGTAGAAGAATTTAAGGGTGTCAGATTAAAACTTAAATATATGATGTATTGCAAAGAACAGCTTGTATGTGAAGCATATTCTGAACATTGTTTCTTAAATAAAGATGGTTTACCTATTCGCATTAAGAAAGAATATCCTGAGTTCTATGAAGCTTTAGTTAATGAAGAAAGATAAAACAAGCCCTGAGAGGTTAATACCTCTTAGGGCTTATTTCTTTCTTCTTACAAGAAAATTCCACATTGAACTTACTGATGTACTAGGTTCAATTCTAGATAATTCAGTAAAATAAGATACTCCCTTGCTAGAAAGCTGCTGCTTAGTGGCAAGAAGAGAAAGCTCCTGCTTTAGTTTAAAGATGCAGCTATTGATATCTTCGTTGTGATTAATTTTAGTAAAGCAGTCTTCAAATATTTCTCTTTCAGTAGAGCTGATTTCATGATCATTTAGAATATCCGCAAGAAATGTTAAAATCTTTTCTTTTCTTCTCATTTTATGCTCCTGATAAATGTTTATAAGTAGGATTATAATACATTGATGGAAAAAAGGTGATGAATGTGTAGTTACACCTTCAATGGCTGTATGGACAACGTAGTCATCTGTACTTGTTGTATGAACGATACGTGTTTTATGTGTGCTTTTGCTTGAAAGCATTGTACAAGTCCAACAACATTTTTAGTTCCAGTATTGCTGATGAGTAATACTGTTACAATGATAATTAATAATTTTTTCTCCTATTATGATAATACACATACTATATATGATACAAGTATATTAAAATAAATATAGAAATAAAAACTTCCAAAAATGAATAAACATTTTTAGAAGTTAGTTAAATTATTTAGCTGTAATGAATTTCTTAGCAGTTAATAATTCTGCACATAGAACGGCACCACCAGCAGCACCACGTACTGTATTGTGTGATAATCCTACGAATTTCCAATCATATACAGTATCTTCTCTTAAACGACCAACTGAAACGCCAAATCCGTTTTCATAGTATACGTCTTTAGAAACCTGTGGACGATCATCTTCTTCAAGATACTGAATGAACTGTTTTGGAGCATTTGGAAGCTGAAGCTTCTGTGGTTCACCACTGAATGCTGCAAGCTTTTCGATAAGCTGTTCTTTTGTAGGGTTCTTTCTAAACTTAACAAATACAGCAGCTGTATGACCGTAAAGTACTGGTACACGGATACACTGTGTAGTGATCAATGGTGCATCTGCAGCGACGATTTCTTTCTTTTCGTCATCTACGTGTCCCCATACTTTTAATGGTTCTTTTTCAGATTTTTCTTCTTCACCTGAAATGAATGGGATAATGTTTCCTTGCATTTCTGGCCAATCCTTGAATGTTTTACCTGCACCAGAGATGGCCTGATATGTAGTTGCAACAACTTCATAAGGTTCAAATTCTTTCCATGCAGTTAATACTGGTGTATAAGACTGGATTGAGCAGTTAGGTTTAACGGCGATGAATCCACGTTTAGTACCTAAACGTTCTTTCTGATATTTAATAACATCAGTTGCTTCTGGGTTGATTTCAGGAATGATCATAGGAACATCAGGTGTCCATCTATGAGCTGAGTTGTTTGAAACAACTGGAGTTTCTGTTTTAGCATAGGCTTCTTCAATTTTCTTGATTTCATCTTTGCTCATATCAACAGCTGAGAAGACAAAGTCTACCTGTGAAGCAACTTCTTCTACTTCATTGACATTTAATAGCTTAAGATCTTTAACAGCTTCAGGGATAGGTGTATCCATTTTCCATCTGCCTTCTACTGCTTCCTGGTAAGATTTGCCAGCGCTTCTAGGGCTCGCAGCCACGGCTACAACCTCAAACCAAGGGTGGTTTTCCAATAACACAATAAATCTCTGTCCTACCATTCCAGTAGCACCGAGAATACCGACTTTTAGTTTTTTATCCATAATAATTCTCCGTTTCGTTTTTTAGACTTAATTTAGAAAAAGATAAAATACAGGTGTAAAATATTCGTCTTTTGCAAAATTTACATCTTAAATGATATATTACTTGAAATAAAGGAAAATTACAAGTAAATATAACTAGTATTATAGTATTTTCGATGAATATTTGTTAGAATATTTAATGAAAAAGTGATTAAAACCGTTATTTAGGTTTTAATCACTGGGCATTTCACTCTTCTGATTTTTACTTATTTATATAATAAAGTCAAGAAAAGGAGAGATGTACAATGTTAGATAATTATTTCAAGTTAATGAATATGAGATTAGAGGAAATGAAAGAGTATCTTCATCATATAGAAGATAACTATGATGAAAATATTGATTTCTGTTTTATGGTATCCCAGTTAAATGATTATGTGAATAATCATAGGGAACATTATCTTCATTTGGCTTTAAAGTCCATCATCAATGAAAAAGGTGTTGATGCAATTGAAAAGAATCTTATTATGTTGCTGTACTTCTTTAATGGAGAAAAGGAAGTAGAACAGGTTAAGATCATTTTGAAAAAGATGGCTATGCAGTATCATAAAGGGATTCATGTCTATCAGATATTAAGACATATCATGAACATGGATAATGTCTCATTGATTCATATTCTCTTCAATAAGGGATATCTTAATGTAAACGAAGCTGCATTTATTAATATAGTAGAAGAAAAATATGAAGAAGCTTTTGAATATCTTAAAGAGAGTGAATTAGACAATGAGGCATTGCTTGATTATTTTTGTGCGAGTGCACCTCGTCTTTATCATCAGTTAATGAGAAGAAACAAGACAAATGCTTTATATCGATTATCATTTGCGTAGGAGGAATAACCATGGGAGAAAGAATGCAGATTATTTTAAGGTTGATTATGTCATCTAGACTGCAGCCGATTAAATCGAAGGATCTTTTAGATGAACTAGAGAAGTTAGGATATCATTATAATATCAAGACGATCCATGCAACAGTTAAGCAGATCAATGCATTCTTTTATCCGCTTATTCAAGATACAATGATTCTTTCTAAAAGAGGGACTGGACTTGTGGTTAATAAGAATGTCTTTGAAGATGGTCAATTACAGCTTCTTATAGATTCTATTAATTATAATAAAGATCTATCTTTTAAAGAGAAAGATCAGCTTGTAGATAAGCTGATGCATTTTTCTGATGAATCACAAAGAAAAAGACTTATCTTTCATATGGAAAAAGATGAGAAGCCTTTTTCTTTAATGTTAAATCTATCTACGCTTATGAAAGCTATCGCAGAAAGAAAAAACATTATTTTTGATTATGTAAGCTATAGAATAGAAGAAGGACATCCACGTGAAGTAGCTTCTAAGCATGGCAATAAGAACGGGCAGTATGTTGTGAGTCCTTATACGATAGTGTTGGATAATAATCATTATTATCTTGTAGGCTATTATAATAAGAGAAGTGATTCTTTATCCATGTATCGTATTGATCGTATGAGACGTGTTATGACGCATCGTGGTGATTATATTGATATACGTGAACAGTATGATATGGATGACTATATTTCACGTGCTTTTCATATGTTCGTCAATGGGAAACCAACAGATCTTGTTCTTCGTTTTAGGCCACAGATTTTAAGAGAGGTGGTTTCACGTTTTGGGGAAAGTATTCATTTAAGAGTAGTGGATGATTCATGGTATGAAGCTATCATTAAAGATCAGAGCTATTCAAGAGGGTTAGCTATGTGGATACTGATGTTAGGAGAGAATGCATATGTCGTATCTCCTACACATATTAGAGAAGATATTAAAAGAGAGCTGGATAAGACTCTCATGTATTATAAAAAGGGCGTATTCTAAATACGTCCTTTAAATATGCTATAAAGTTCTAGAGCCCACTGGTCTGGTTTAGTAATAAGCAGTTCCTGAGCGCTCATGTTGAAATAGTGATAGATCGCATTGGCAAAGAAATACTGATATCTTCTTAGATAGCGTGCTCCCATCTTCATAGAGAAGAAAACATGAACAGCAGTATTAGGAATCAGTAGATTCTTTTTATGTTTAAGCTGATAAGAGGAAGAGAACTGATTAAAAAGGCTTCTCTTCTTAATAAAATCAAGATTGTGAGACAAATAGTGCTGTTGCCAGCGAGAAATAAATTCTGGGTTTTCTTTTTGTTCACGCGTTAAAAAATGCATAACACCACGAGAGATTGTTTTCTCCTTAATTAAAGGGTAGAAAATCATCGTTGCAGCAGATGCCTGCATCATGGCATAAGGTGTACTTAAATATTCAAAGTAGGCACTATCAATAATACATTTATCAATTGTAATGTGTGAACGTTCAAGCAGTGAACAAAGTACTTCTCCACCATGACCTAATCCATAAGCGCAAGAAAGATGTCCTTCATCATGTTCATTGATATAGGCTTCAATCTGTTCCATTTCTTTTTCATGGGACACAAATGTTTCTTTGATTGTTTCATCAAAGCCATCAAATGAACAGATGGTAATATAGAAATCAGGAATCAGATCCTTGATTCCTCTTTCAAAGATTGAATAATGTTGCGCATTGTCTGGTATAAGAAGTAAATGTGTATTTCTGCTGTCTCCAAAATTATAAAATCTCATTGTCAATTCCTCTATTTATAATTATAACAAAAAAGAAAAAGGGACTTAAGCCCTTTTCTCTTTTTTTTAATCTCTAACTTTAAATAAAGCGTAATCTTTTCCTTTGATTGCGTCTTCTACATCATGAATAGAGATTTCATTAGTAATGTAGATGTATTCTCCCTTATCAGTATAGGATTCTTCATAATCAATTTCGATTGGTTCTGAAGTATGAATATAGTACTTAGAAACATCAATAGGTGTGATTTTATCTGTGTAAGTATAATCATGAGTCCATAATTCTTTATTATGAGTTTTCATGATATCTGCTACAACAGCACTAGCAGTAACATAACGTCCTGCACCTTTTCCATAGAAAAGAACGTTTTCTACATAATCATTTGTAATTTCTACTACATTGTAGGCATCCATAACGTTACCTACGATATCAGTCATTGGTACAAGTGTAGGTGATACATCAATACCAATAGAATCTTCAAGTTTTTTAGCCTGAGCGATAAGCTTAATACGATATCCAAGCTTTTTCGCGAAGTCCATATCAACTTTAGTAACACTGCGGATACCAGTTGTATTGATTAAATCAAAATCAAAGAAAATGTGGAATGCATTCATTGCTAAGATCGCAATCTTATGTGCAGCATCATATCCATCTAGATCCAATGATTCATCTGCTTCTACATAACCTAAGTTTTTAGCGATACGTAATGCTTCACTGAAATCTAAGTTATCTGTTTCCATTAGTGAAAGAATGAAGTTTGTTGTTCCATTAAGAATACCTTCAATCTTCTTGATGTTATTTGCAATTAAGCTTTCTTTAGCAGGTACGACAACAGGAATACCTCCCCCGACTGATGCTTCATAGAAAATGTTTACATTGTTTTTTCTTGCAGCTTCAAATAATTCCTGTCCGTGGTGAGCAATTAAAGCTTTATTGGCAGTGACGACATGCTTTCCTGATTCTAAGGCAGAAAGGATGATTGTCTTTGCAAAGGTAAGACCACCAATCAGTTCGACAACGACATCGACTTCTGGGTCGTTGAGAACTTCTTTGAAATCATCTGTGTAGATGATACCTTCTGGAAGACCAGGATTCTCAAGTGCACATCCATACTTGACAATGACGTCTTCTCCAATCTCTTTCTCAAGTCTTTCTTTCTCCTTTGTAAGAATATCAACTGTTCCAAATCCAACAGTACCTAATCCAATAATTCCTATAATCATAGTGTGGTCCTCCCTTATTTATTGAGTAAACACTATCAAAAAAAATATTTATTGTCAATTTTTTTATCTAAAATAAACAAATGAATATGTAATTTTGTTAAATAGCGAAAATATTTATTCACTTATTAGATAGGAAATGGCTTCATCTAGGTGTTTTACAATATGATCACTTTGTTCTTGAACATCATCGGGAGCATAAGGGAAAGTGAAGCTTTCATCTACATTATTGATCATTGGCAGATCATTCCAAGAATCACCGATACCACCGATGACATCAGATTGAAAATACTCTTCAATAAATTTCACTCCTGCACCTTTAGAACATCCTTTAGCACAGATATCCACATGTACCTTATTGGTAAAAGCATGACAGTATGCTCCATAGTGTTTATTGATATAGTTGGCACACTCTCTTGCTTCCTGTTCCTTCCCATTTGGAAAATGAAAAGAGAACCCGTTGTAGCTATCTTTAGTTAGTGAAGATAAATCTTTAATAAAAGGGGAGGTTTCATTAGGAATCCCTTGTAGTTTCTGTAAAAGACGACGTAGGCGTACTTGATATCGTTTCTTCCAGTTGAACATAAGATACATCATGTTGCCATCTACCACTGATACAGCGATAGGGAACTTTTCATAGATCTCTTTTATGATTGAAAAAGGAATCTTTGATTCAAAGATCACATTCTGATTCTCATCGAGAATCATTCCACCACTGTTGACAATATAGAAATCATAGTGAATATCCACATTGTCACTTGGAATCAATACACCATCTAAAGAGCGTCCTGTACAGATACCAAACTTATGTCCTTGTCTTTGGAAATCTTTAATGGCAAGAAGATCTTTTTCTTTAAATCCAGTATGAAAGAAGAGCGTACCATCAAAGTCGCTAGCTAATATTTTCATTGTCATTCACCTCTTGATTATTATAGCTTTATTGAAGAGTAGGATACAAACTATTTATGGTCAACATATAGGTAAAAATAGCGTAATATAGATGTCATCTCCTATATATAATAAGATAGGAAAAACTTTTTAAAATTAATAAAATTTATTCAAATAGAATAAAAAAGCCCCAATAATGGGCATAAATTTAATATTGGCATACCCAAAAGGTAGAGTTGGCATATATGCAAGATATAGTTAGCGTTTACAATTCATTCGTGCGATATCATATTTGCTTGAATTTTAAATTCTTAAGGAGTATTATTGTAACGATTAAAAGGAGGTAGCTGTTATGGACAAATTGATTCAAGATATTGTAAGTGTGGATCACAGCTGTGCTAAAGCAGTTGAAGAAGCGAAAAAGAAGAAGCAAGATGTCTCTCTTAACATGAACGATAAGAAGAAAGAAATCTATGACGACTTCGTCGCTCAATACCAAAAAACACTGGACGAAAAGAAATCTGAACTTAGTGCAAAAATTGCAGAAACTAAGAAAAAAGCAGATGATGAATATGAAGTCTCTCTTAATAAACTCTCTGATCTCTATAAGTTGCATAAAGACGAATGGATTGATGCCATCGTAGAAAGATGCAAGGACTTATCGTAATGGGATTTTCATCTAACGCAGTACTTGCAAAAGCAAGATCTATGTATTCTCATAGAATGACACCAGCCAAGTATGAAGAACTTATTCATAAAGGAAGCGTAGCAGAAATTGTTAGCTTCTTAAAAAATGAACCTTCTTACCAGGATGTCCTTGAAGAAATCAAGGAAACAAATGTACATCGTGGTCGCATTGAGTCATTGTTAAATGAACAGGCATTTATTGAAACAACAAAGATGCTTAGATATGTGCCTAAGAAGAAACAGGAATTCTATAAGCTTAGTGTCATCAAGGAAGAGATTCATTTAATTATTGATAAAGTCAGATTAATTGATAGTGAAGTCAATGATTCCTATGATCTCAATATTCCATCTTACCTTGCACAATGTGCATCATTTGATCTTTATGGATTAATTGCGATCGATGATTATGCTACATTGTGTCAGTACATGAAAAGAACTCCATTCTATAAGGTATTAAAGAAGAATATCCCAGAAGATGGAGAAAAGGTAGATATCAACATCATGGAGTATGATTTTAAGAAAGCATACTATGATCATGTTGTTGGAGTGATAAAAAAAGAATTCAAAGGGAAAAAGCAAAAGGATCTTTTGACTATCGTCTATACAGAAATAGAACTTGAAAATATTTCTAAGATCTATCGATTAAAGAAATATTTCAATGTGACAGAAGAACAGATCAGAGGATGTCTGATCACTGATTACTGTCGTCTATCTGATAGCATGATGGATATGCTTATTAAAGCAAAAGATGCTGAAGATATGCTGAAGAAGCTTTCTTCATCTTCATATAAATTCTATGTAGATGAAAAAGACTTTGTTTACATCGAGTACTATGCTGAAAAGATAAAATATCATTTAGCTAAGAGATATATGAGATTCTCAACAGATCCATCTCTTGTCTATATGACATATGCGATTGTGCATAGGATAGAGATAAATAATCTTATTCACATTATTGAAGGAATAAGATATGGAGAATCAGCAGAGCGTATCAAAGCTATGCTGATCTACTAAGAGGGAGATTGAATTTATGGCAATAGAACAAATGGAATTGTTGAATCTGACTTTTCCTAAGAAAGAACTTAAGCCGATTCTTGCATTAATGCAGGACAATGAGCATTTTGCTCCAATTTTGGCTAATAAGGTCATGAACAATGTCAAAGGTGTTGCATCTCTTAAAAGAAATGAAGAGCTAGCTAAACAGCTAGAACGCTTAAGAGAAATTGCATCACATATCAATCTTGAGCTTAATGAAGCAAAAGGTGAAGACAAAGACCTTGCCGTTTCGGAAGAAATTCTTTCTTCAGTAGAAAAAGAAGTAAGCCAGATCATCAAGAATAAAGAGCAGCTCGCTGAAGAGCTTGAAGAAAATAAGGCAGCCTTAGGATTAATAGGAGCCTTACAGGCATCACATGTTAATATTGATGAATTAAAATCAACAAAGTATATCGTAACAAGAGTTGGACGTATTCGTCTAAAAGATGAACACAAGCTCTCTTATTACCATTCTAAACAGGTGATGTATTACAAATTAGGACAGACAGCAAAGCATGTTTACTGTCTATACACAACAACAAAACATGCAATTGTACAAATTGATAACATCTTCTCATCAATGGGATTCAAGGAAATTGAACTTCCAGACTTCATCCATGGGACAATTGATAGTGCCAAAGATGAACTTCAGGAAGAAATCAAAGGAATGGAATCTTATATCAAGAGCGCTGATGAGAAACTAGAAGTTATTAAACTTCGTTATCAGGATACATTATCAGATCTTTATGCAAGTCTATATACGATGAATGAAAGAGAAAAAGAAAAAGACTTCATCGTAGATTATTCCACAGTCTATGGTCTCGCAGGATTTATTCCTAAAAGAAATGGGACTGACTTTAAGAATAAGCTTACTGCATTAAATGCAGATATCCGTGTTCTACCATGTGATATGTATGAAGATCAGGGTGTGATTGCACCAACAATTACTTATAACTATTTCTTTGCAAAACCATTCGAAATGATTTCAAAGGTCAAAGAGAAAGAAAGAGTAGATACAACATTAGCTTATGCAATGATGTACATTCTTACTTTCATGTTGTTATTGGGAGATTTAGGTGTAGGAGCTGTACTTCTTGTATTAGGATTAATGATGCATAAGAAGAAAATTGGACAGCTATTAGAAGTGCTTGGTATTTCTACAGCAATCGGTGGATTGCTTTATGGAAATGTCTTCTATGCACATAATCTATATCCTTCACTCATTCCTCAAGGAGATGTTGTTTTACGTTATATTAATGCAGTGATTCTTCTTTTTGTAGGATCATTTATCATTAACACAGCGAAAACAATCTACAATGAAAACAGAGTTGTAGATAAAGTCTTCTCATTCAATGGTTTTGTAGGTATCATGATTGTTCTTGCAATCATGTCCTATATCCTCATCAGCATCGATACACATATCGTGGTTTCTGTTATGCCCGTGATTGTGATTGTTGCATTAGGTATCATTACCATTCTAATGAAAAAGATGATGCATAAGAAATAAGGAAGGAGATTATATGGCAATAGCAAAATTGAAGCTTGTGGAAATTGAGTTTCCAAAGAGTCAGAGTAGTGTCATTCTTTCCAAATTGATCAATAGAGATGATTTTCATCCTGAACCGGCATCAAAGTTTGCGGATCGTGTAAGAGGCTTAACAACATTAAAGAATGCTAGCCACTTCGCTGATCTTCTTTCAAGAATGGAAGAAGCAAAGCAGACTTGTGGATTCAAGTATGAAGAAGCAGCACCAGCTTTCATGAGTATTGCGGAAGCGGATCAGGCTTTCTTGGAAGTTGCTGATCAGGTAACAAAAATAAACATGCTCAAAAAAGATCTGGAAGAAATGATTGAAGAAAATGAGTTGACTATCAAGCAGCTCACACCAATGGCAAATGATGATGCTATGGATTTCGACAACATTTTTACAAGCAAATATCTAGAAGTAAGATATGGACAGATGCCAGTGCACAATGTCGATAAGCTTTCTTTCTATGATAATCAGATTTTCTTGTTTAAGTCATTCTACAAAGATGCACATACCTGCTACTGTTTCTATGTGACAACACATGAAAAAGCACCAGAAGTTGATAACATCTTCTCTTCATTGTTCTTTGAACGTATTCACATTCCTGATTATGTTCATGGAACACCAAAGAAGGCAATTGAAAGTCTTCAGGAAGAAATTGATTTAGCAAGAAAGAATATTGATAAATATGAAAAGCATAAGCAGCAGCTGATTGAATCACATCAGGAAGAACTTTCAGTGATCTATGCGACATGCAAGGATCGTGCTTCTACTTCAGAAGCAGAGAAGTTCGTAGTTGTATTTGGTAACATGGCTGCTATCTATGGATTCTGTGAAAAGAAAGTGGCTAAACTGCTTACTAATGAATTAGCTGGCTATGAGAAAGTCACTGTAAACATTAAGCCAGCGATGGGAGATTCTCGTTTAACACCGCCAACATTGCTTAAGAACAATTGGTTCTCTAAGCCATTCAGATTGTTTGTGGAGATGTACGGGGTACCTTCCTATACTGACTTTGATCCAACAAACTTTGTCGCAATCACTTATACATTGCTATTTGGTATTATGTTTGGTGATGTCGGACAAGGTCTTGTACTTGCCATTGTCGGTTTCTTGTTTGCTAAGCTTAAAGGCATTAAGCTTGGTGAAGTCGGAATGCGCATTGGCTTATCTTCCATTATCTTCGGGTTCTTCTTTGGTTCAGTATTTGGTAATGAAGAAGTACTGACATTCATGCCACACTTTGTACCAATGGAATCAAAGAATACAATGCCGCTTCTTGAAGCTGCCATTGGTATCGGGGTTGTATTGATTATCATTTCCATGATGTTCAACACATACTTGAACTTGAAGAAAAAACATTGGGGAGAATTCTTCTTCTCACAAAATGGTGTTAGTGGATTAAGTTTCTATATATCCATTATCATCTTGGCATTAAATAGTCTTATGGGATTACAGCTTCCATTAGGTTTACCATTTATACTCATATTTACAATTCTTCCAATCTTGCTTATTTTCTTGAAAGAACCTCTTTCAAGAAAGATTGAAGGATTCAAGATGTTCCCAGAAGGATTTGGAAGCTTCTTTACGGAAGGCTTCTTCGAATTATTTGATATTGTATTAACATTCATTACGAATACAATGTCATTCTTGCGTGTAGGTGGATTCGTCTTATCACATGCAGGTATGATGCTTGTTGTCTATACATTAGCCAACAAGATGGGTGGACCTGGATATTGGATTACCTTAGTTATCGGAAATATCTTCGTTATGGTACTTGAAGGTATGATTGTAGGTATTCAGGTATTACGATTAGAATTTTATGAAATGTTCTCTCGTTACTATGAAGGTAATGGGATTCCATTTACTAGCATAAAAGATATATTAAAGAAATAAGGAGAAATTGAATTATGTTAACATTTATCTTACCAGTAATCGTCGTTATTGCACTTACTTTACCACTTATCGCAGTATTTAACGGAAAGGTGAACGCTGCTAGCGCTAAAAAACGTTTAGCCTTACATGTAGCCGGATTCTTTGGTGCATGTGCATTCGTATTATTAGCTTCTGCTGCTAACTCACCAATCTTCGCCGCTGGTGCTAACCAGATCACTGGTACATTAGCTCAGGGTCTTGGATTTATCTCTGCTGCATTAGCAACTGGTATGTCAGCATTAGGTGCTGGTATTGCCGTAGCTGCTGCTGCACCTGCTGCTATTGGTGCTTTCTCTGAAAACTCAGAAAACTTTGGTAGAGCATTGATCTTCGTTGCCTTAGGTGAAGGTGTTGCCATCTATGGTCTATTAATCTCTATCTTAATTATCAACGCATTATAGGAGTTCAGAGATGAAGTTCTATTTGATCAGTGATAACATCGATACATTGACAGCTATGAGATTAGTGGGTATCGAAGGAGAAGTTGTACATGAACGTCATGAATTTCTTTCTCTTCTTGAAGAAAAGATGAAACAGAAAGATATTGCAGTTATCCTTGTGACAACCAAACTGATTGAATTAGCACCGGATGTTATTTCTGAAATTAAATTAAAACAGCCAGAACCTCTGATTACAGAAATTCCTGATAGACATGGTCACTCTAAGATTGGTGAAGCTATCGATGGATATGTATCAGAAGCCATTGGCGTAAAATTATAGGAGAGAGATTATGCAGGATACAGAGATTTTTCTTTCTATGAAGAAAGAAATTGAAGCAGAGTCTCAGAAAGAAATTGATGCGATCATGGCTGAAGTAAAAGCCATGGAAGATGAAGCTATGGTTTCTATGCAGAAAGAAGCAAAGAAAGATGCTGATCTACGCTTAAAACAGGAACTTGATGATATTCAGTCACAAGCTTCACAGGAAATTTCTGAAACTCATACACAAAGAACAAAGGCACTTATCGCTAAAAGAGATGAGTATGTAAAAACAATCTTCGATGCCGCAAGAGAAAAGCTTGTTGCTTTTACGACAACACCAGAATATGGTGAATATCTTTCTCGTAAAGCTAAGGCGGCTAGCGAAGAAGATATGTCTGAACCAGTTCTTATGATTAGAAGTGAAGATCTTCATTATGTAGATATGATCAAAGAGAACTATGGTAAAGATCTTCAAGTTGAAGAAACATCAGACATTACAATTGGTGGATTTATCCTAAAAGATCAGGTTACATCAGTTGTAGTAGATGAAACATTAGAATTTGCATTGGAAAATCAGAGAGGCTGGTTCGCAGCTCATTCTGGTTTAATGATTAAATAGTGTGGAAAGGGGAAAGAGATATGAATAATCAGGATGTTATTTATTCAATCAATGGACCCGTTGTAACAGTTAAGAACTCAGATACATTCTCTATGCAGGAAATGGTTTATGTCGGTCATGCAAGACTGATGTCTGAAGTTATCTCTATTTCAAAAGAAAAGACTGTCATCCAGGTTTATGAGTCCACTACTGGACTTAGACCTGGTGAACCAGTATATCCTACTGGACAGCCTATCTCAGTTACACTTGGGCCTGGTATTTTAAGAAATATCTTCGATGGGGTAGAAAGACCTCTTGAAGAAATTGCGAAAGAAAGTGGCGCATTTATTCCTACAGGAAGCCACGTAGAACCTTTGGACACACAGAAATTATGGGATGTTACACTTTGTGTAAAAGAAGGAGATCAAGTAGAAGGTGGAGATGTCTATGCGACAGTTCCAGAAACTGATCTTATCACTCATAAATGTATGGTACCTCCATATGTAAAGGGGACTATCAAGGAAGTAAAAGAAAACGGTCAGTATCGTATCAATGATACTGTTGTCGTTTTAACATTAGAAGATGGTACTGATCTTAACTTGACATTATGCCAGAAATGGGCAATCAAGCAGCCAAGACCAGTAAAGAAGAGATTACCAATCTCTATGCCTTTAGTAACAGGACAGCGTGTTATTGATACATTGTTCCCAATTGCTAAAGGGGGAACAGCAGCTATCCCAGGTGGATTTGGTACTGGTAAAACAATGACACAGCACCAGCTAGCTAAATGGTGTGATGCGGACATCATCGTCTATGTAGGATGTGGTGAACGTGGAAACGAAATGACTCAGGTTCTTGAAGAATTTAGAGAATTGATTGATCCTAAGTCAAATAAGCCATTAGTTGATCGTACTGTTCTTATTGCCAATACATCAAACATGCCAGTTGCCGCTCGTGAAGCATCCATCTATACAGGTGTAACACTTGCAGAATACTATCGTGATATGGGATACCATGTTGCGATCATGGCAGACTCTACTTCTCGTTGGGCAGAAGCATTACGAGAAATCTCAGGTCGTCTTGAAGAAATGCCAGCTGAAGAAGGATTCCCAGCTTATCTTCCTTCAAGATTATCACAGTTCTATGAAAGAGCTGGATACATGGAAAACCTTAATGATACAAAAGGTTCCGTATCAATCATCGGTGCCGTATCACCACAGGGTTCTGATTTCTCTGAACCAGTTACACAGAATACAAAACGTTTCGTACGTACATTCTGGGCATTGGATAAAGCGTTAGCTTATGCTAGACATTACTTTGCGATCAATTGGAATCAGTCATACTCAGAATATATTCCTGATCTTGAAAGATGGTATAGCAAAAATGTTGGACCTAAGTTCATGCAGGACCGTCAGGCGCTTTCTTCAATCTTAGCGGAAGAAAACAAGCTTCAGGAAATCGTTCAGTTAATGGGTAGCGATGTCTTACCTGACGATCAGAAATTAACAATGGAAATTGCCCGAGTTGTCCGTGTAGGATACCTTCAGCAGAATGCTTTCCATAAAGATGATACTTATGTACCACTTGAAAAACAGTTAAAGATGATGGAAGTCATCGTTTACTTATATAAAAAATGCCAGGAAGTTGTCATGGATGGTAAACCTATTCGTCAGCTTATTGAAACAGGCATTTTCGATGATGTTGTTAAAATCAAATATGATGTTCCAAACGATCATCTAGAATTATTTGATGACTACTATAAAAAGATTGATGCAGTTTGTGCATCTATTGACTAGGAGGAAGTTATATGGCACTACAGTATGTTGGATTAAGTGAAATTAACGGACCATTAGTCGTATTAGATCACGTAAAGAATGCATCATACGATGAAATGGTAGAATTCGTTTTACAGAACGGATCAAAAAGACAGGGGCGTGTTGTTCAGATTGAAGGAGACAAGGCTGTCATCCAGATTTTTGAAGGAACAAACTCATTATCATTAAAGAATACAAAAACAAGATTGTTAGGTAAACCTATGGAATTATCTCTTTCAAAAGAAATGCTTGGAAGAGTATTCAATGGGGCAGGTAAGCCAATTGATGGTCTTGGAGATATTTATGCAGAAAAGAGTGCAGATATCAATGGTCAGCCATTGAATCCAGTTTCTCGTACATATCCTCAGAACTATATCAACACTGGTATTTCATCTATTGACTGCTTAACAACACTTATCAGAGGACAGAAACTGCCAATCTTCTCAGGTTCAGGTCTTCCTCATAACCAGTTAGCTGTACAGATTGTTAAGAATGCTCAGGTCGCTGAAGAAGGACAAGAATTTGCGGTTGTCTTTGCGGCAATGGGTGTTACAAACGATGTCGCTAACTACTTCAGAAGATCATTTGAAGAAGCTGGTGTTATGGACCATGTTGTTATGTTCTTAAACTTATCAAATGATCCAATCATTGAAAGAACATTAGCACCACGTTGTGCATTAACAGCAGCTGAATACTTAGCATTTGAACATGATATGCATGTTCTTGTTATCTATACAGATATCACTTCATATTGTGAAGCATTACGTGAATATTCTTCAAGTAAAGGTGAAATCCCAGGACGTAAAGGTTATCCAGGATACCTTTACTCAGATCTTGCTTCATTATATGAAAGAGCTGGTATTGCTAAAGGAGCAAAAGGATCTGTTACACAGATTCCAATCTTAACAATGCCTAACAATGATATTACTCATCCAGTACCAGATTTAACTGGATATATCACTGAAGGGCAGATTACTCTTGATCCAGAATTATCTTCAATGGGAATCTTCCCACCAGTTAATGTATTACCATCATTATCACGATTAATGAAAGATGGTATCGGTGAAGGATTTACAAGAGCGGATCATCAGGATGTCGCTAACCAGCTATTTGCGGCTTATGCCCATGTACAGGATGTTAAAGCCTTAACATCAGTTATCGGTGAAGATGAATTATCTGCAGCCGATAAAAAGTTCATGACATTTGGTCGTCTTTTTGAACAGCATTTCCTTAACCAAGGGGACGAAAACAGATCAATTGAAGAGACACTTAACTTAGGATGGATGCTCTTGTCCGTATTGCCAAGAACTTCATTGGATCGTCTCGATAACAAGCTTCTTGATCAGTTCTATGATCACGAAAAAGCTGTTGAATACTTCGGCTTACAAGAAAGCAATGTCATCAAGGAATTAAAGGACGCTGTCAATGGCTAAGCAAGTATTCCCTACTAAGGCAAACCTTATTGCGACAAAGAGTTCGCTTGCCTTAGCGAAACTTGGTTATGATCTGCTTGATAAAAAAAGAAACGTACTCATCAAGGAGATGATGACTCTCCTTGATGATGTAAAAGAAATCCGTGATAAAATCACAGATTCCTATGCGAAAGCATATGAAGCATTAAAAGATGCCAACGTTTCTGTAGGGATTATCAGTGACTTAACTGAAAATATTCCTGTAGACGATGGCCTTCATGTAAAATATCGTTCTGTCATGGGAGTAGAACTTCCTCGTATCGAATACGAAGAAACACCATTGCGTGTCGGATACGGTTTCGAAACCGCCAACTCCCGTGTTGACTACGCTTATCTCTGCTTCTCAGAAGTCAAGAAATTGACTGTCAAGCTTGCTGAAATAGAGAACTCTGTCTATCGATTAGCGAATGCAATCAGACAGACACAAAAGCGTGCTAACGCCTTAAAGAATATCTCAATTCCTCAGTTTGAAAAGACTGTCAAGTTCATCTCCGATGCGCTTGAAGAAAAGGAAAGAGAAGAATTTACAAGACAGAAAGTTATTAAAAGTCAAAAAGAAAAGAAAGAAGCTCATTAACGAGCTTCTTTTTTTATGCCTGTCTTTTCAAGTACTTCATCTACATGAGAAACAGGGATGATTGTTAACTTATCTTTAATTTCATCAGCGACATCATCAAGATCATCTTTATTCTCATTAGGAATAAACACTGTCTTCACTCCAGCACGCTGAGCTGCCATCAGTTTCTCATTTAATCCACCGATAGGCATGATTGTCTCTCTTAAAGAGACTTCGCCTGTCATCGCAAATTCAGGGGATACAGGATGACCAGTAATTAAAGAGGCCAACGCAGTTGTTAAAGTAATACCAGCACTTGGTCCATCTTTAGGAGTCGCACCAGCAGGTACATGGATGTGGAGATCATGATCTTTGAAGACATCGGAAAGATTTGGGAATTTTGATTTTACGATTGAAAGGGCAATCTGAGCAGATTCTTTCATGACATCACCTAATTGACCAGTAATGATAATCTTACCGCTACCTTTGGTAAGCGCGGTCTCAATAAATAATATATCACCACCAGCCTGTGTCCAGGCCAGACCTGTCACAATACCAGGCTGTTTTATTTCATGAACATGTTCATGACTGATAGGGTGCATATCAAGATATTCTCTTAGCTGGTCTTTAGAAATGGTGATATCACCATTTCCTTCAACGATGTTGATGGCTGCTTCACGGCATAATGTATCAATACGTTTCTTTAGACCACGTACGCCTGCTTCCATTGTATAGTCGTTGATAATAGTTGAAAGCGTCTCATCATCGATTGTGAGATGATCGTCAAGACCCATGGTCTTGATTGCTTTTGGTAAAAGGTGACGCTTTGCGATTTGTAGTTTTTCAATTGGTGTATAGCCATTGAATTGTATAACTTCCATACGGTTAAGAAGAGGTTCAGGAATGGTATCAAGAGAGTTGGCAGTACAGATGAAGAAGACATCACTTAAGTCATAAGGAACATTCATATAGTGATCGGTGAATGAGAAGTTCTGTTCTGGATCAAGAACTTCAAGCAATGCTGAGGCAGGATCTCCGTTGTAGCTTTGAGAGAGCTTATCTACTTCATCAAGTACCATTACTGGGTTCGACGCATGCGACTTGTGAATTGCATCCATGATACGACCAGGCATAGCACCGATGTAAGTTCTGCGATGTCCGCGAATATCCGCTTCATCTCTGACACCGCCAAGTGCTACACGAACATATTCACGTCCTAGGGCATGAGCGATAGATTGTCCGATGCTTGTCTTACCAGTACCAGGTGCTCCTACAAATAATAAGATAGAACCTGATTGTTTTTTGTTAAGACTCATAACCGCAATCTGCTGGAGAATACGTTTCTTGACTTTCTTTAATCCGTAGTGTTCTTGATCAAGAATCTCTTTTGCGTTTTTAAGATCAATAGAAGAATCTGATTTTTCCCAAGGAAGATCAGTCAAGAAGTCTACATAATTGAACAGCTGGCCATATTCAGGTGAATTCTGACCTTCCTGTTTCATACGGCTAATTGCTTTAGTCGCTTCTGTTCTTGCTTCTTCATTCATCTTAGAATCTTGTAGCTTTAATTCAAGCTTTCTTGTCTCACTGACATTTTCAGGATGAAGTTCATCCAATTCTTTTTGAAGAAAATCTATCTGTTTCTTGATGGCCTGTTCACGATAAACCTTCTGGTTTTCATCTTCCTGCGCATTTTTCGCTTCAGAAGTAACACGATACATTTCCAGGTTTTCATAGATGACTTTTTCATAAAGGGCAATTCTTTCTTTTTTAGAGTCAGTCTTTACAAATTCATATTTCATCTCTGGTTCAATATCCATCCAGCCAGCACTAGTCGCAATGACTTCTTCAATTGTACGTAAACGTACAATCCAAGAACGGTAGATATTGCCGCCTTCAAAATACTGTAATGAGTTAAGTAAGGCATTCTTGATTGTATTGACGTGTTCTTTATATTCATCATCAGAAAGATCTTCAATATCAGGACGTTCTGTGGCTTCAATGGAAATGCGATGATCAGTCACAGTCGCATTCTTGATATTCATACGGTCCCTTGTCTTGATAGAGACAAAGCCACTCTGTCCTTCATCTAGGACTTCACCTTGTACCCCGATGGATGCAAAGCTTTCATCAGTTAAGGCATTGTAAGGTGTATCATCTTTCATGAATACGAAGAGAACTTCTGCTCCTAATTTAGGATCAACACCGGTCATGCGCTTGTAATAATCAATGTTGAAGTATAATGTTGTAAAAGGTATGACAACCGTATCATACACGGGAATGATTAACATAGTCTGTTCCTCCTTAGCACTATTTAGCACTCTATATATAGTAGTGCTAATCATATGTGAAATAAATAGGTTCATAGGAACCTTGCTACTTTGACAGTTGTCAAAGATTAATTAAATGATACATTGAAAATTGACAACTGTCAACTTTGATGAGTATAATTTTTTTGATAGGATGGTGTAAAACGTGTATAAAGGCAAAAATAAGACCGCATTGATGTCTCAGAAATGTATTAAGGAAGCCTTCTTCGCATTACTTAAAGAAAAGAACTTTCAGGATATTACAATCTCTGATTTATGCAAGAAAGCGGATATATCAAGACAGACATTTTATTCACTCTTTAAGAATAAAGAGAATATTCTTATTTATGAATTAAAACAAAATTATCCTTTTGCGATGTGTCAATACAATGAAGATGTCACTTTACAAAAGCTATGCACATCATTTAGCAGTTATCTTAATGAAAACTACTGCTTTATTAAACTGCTTATTGATAATGATTATGGTCAGCTTCTTTATCAGATGTTCTATCAGTCCCTATTGCATTGTCATTGCGATATGAGAGATGAAGCAGCTATCAAGGATGAATATTTTGCCTCATTTATGGCAGGCGGCATGTTAAGCATTACGAAAACCTATGTCACAAAAGAAAAAAGAGAACAGTCCTTTATTGAAAAAATCACTTATGAATTATTTTCAGGAACGTTCTTTAAATAGGAGGAAATATGATTAGAAGAGCAGAAGAAAGAGATATTCCTAGATTGCTTGAACTATTAAAGCAGGTCAATCAGGTACACTTTGAATTAAGACCAGATTTATTTAAGAAGGAAACAAAGTATAATGCGAATGATCTTGAGAGATTATTAAAAAACGAAGATCATGTGATCTTCGTCTATGATGATGAGGGCGTACAAGGCTACCTCTTCTCAGAAATCAGAGATTATACTAAAAATCAATTATTGCAGCCCATCAAGACTCTTTATATTGATGATTTATGTGTTGATGAACAATCCCGCGGAAATCATGTTGGTAAAAAGCTATTAGAACATGCTAAAGAGTATGCTAAAGAAAACCACTTCCATAACATCACTCTACATGTATGGGAAGGCAATGACTCAGCCTATGAATTCTATAAAAGAAATGGCATGAAAGAACAGAGTCGTACAATGGAAATGATTTTATAAAAAAATGAGCAGTTCCCACTGCTCATTTTCCGTATAGCTATTATTATTGTGCTATACTGCCTTCTTCCATCTTGGTGTGTATAAACACACCATCCACCTTTTCTCCTGTCCTCTTTCGAGGACAGGAGTTAATATAACACTTTTTTCAGATTTTGTAAATGTCTTTTATAAACCAATTTACAATTTTTTTCTGGGCTTCTTTATTGTATAGAACAACCTCGTAATGTTTGCCTTTTTTTCCAGTTCTTTCTTCTTTTACAAGTCCAAATTTATAGCCGGCATCAGTGATGATGATATGTCCAAATGGATCGTTGTAATAACAGTCATACTTTTTGATTCTTCTGGTAATATCAGTCGCCTTGATAAGCTTATTGGCATTATTTAATTCAGAAAGAGCCTTGGCGATTTCACTGGCAGTCTGGTAGTCTTTGTAGACAAAACGTTCCGCCTGGTTTTTGGAGATAAAGAACTCTTCTGGAAAATCATTCGCAATATGATAGTAGCGTTCTTTCTGATGATTGGTAAATACGCAAATAAATTCTAGAAAGACATCCATATAGAGCTCTCTTGTATCTTTTCTTACCCCGATGATACGTATGAATTCTTCTCTTGTAAAGGGAAGAAGAACAATCAGATTGGTGATAGTCTGATCATCAATAAGAGCAGAAGGTTCCATATTATTGCGTTTAGCGATTTCTTCTCTAATTAAAGATAAGCCCTGGAAGAGTTCTCTTCCTTTTTTATTAAGAAAAGAACGATAAGGTTTCTTGAATGGTTTCCCTTCATGAAAAGGTGGAGTATGGGTCTTAGTAAATTCATTGATCAATTTAAGAAAAGGTTCACCATAGCGGTTATAGCCTTTTTCTCCTACACGTTCAACCATTAACATCTCTTCTTTGGTTTTAGGAAGCTTGATGATCATATCCAGTAAGGAGTTGTTAGAAAAGATAAAGTAGACAGGGACAAGCGCTTCGTCTGCCATCTTGGAACGAAGTGATTTAAGCTGTTTTAGGAGTAGTTCTCCATCAGCGTTTAATTGAAATGTCATAGCTAGGACCTCCTTTATTTCATTGTAGCCTGTTCCAAAAGAAAATAACACATAAGATGGAAAATTTGTTAGAATGGTTTAAAAGGAGTGTTTATATGATACAAGGCGTTATTTTTGATGTAGATGGTACATTGTTTGATTCATTGTCAATGTGGGAAAGAGTAGATCAGCTTTATTTAGATAGAAAGGGAGTAAAAGCGACTCCTGAGATATCAAGACAGCTGTTTCATCTTCCTTTAGAAAAAGGGGCATTGTTTATTAAGAATAAATTTCATCTTAAAGAAGATGTGGATACTATCATGAAAGAAATCATGCATATTTCAAGGGATATGTATTTAAATGAAGTTCCAGTGAAAAAAGGGGTATTATCAGTATTGAATTATTTTCAAGAAAAGCATATTCCTATGACTGTTGCCACCAGCAACAATAAGGAATTAGTAAAGGCGGCTTTTCATCGTCATCATATGGGACATTATTTTAAAGAGATTTTAACCAGTGATGAAATTGGAAGAGGTAAAAATGAACCTGATATCTACCTTAAGGCATGTCAACAGATGCATGTTTCACCTGAGAATACATTAGTATTTGAAGATGCGCTTCATGCCTTAAAAACAGTCAAGACGGCAGGCTTTAGAAGTGTAGGATGCTTTGATGCCTACAGTATTCAAGATCAGCCACAGATCAAAAGACTTGCAGACCATTATGTAGTAGAAATGGATGAAATTTTAAAAGAGATCAAGGAATGATAATTCATTTCAAAAATATTTGTTTCATATACAGAAGTGAGGTAAACTATAACTATGGTTATGGGAAAGATTTATTATGAACGCATTGGTGAAGGACGACCTGTGATCTGCCTTCATGGCAATCAGGAAAATAGAACTATTTTCTATGAACTTGCCAATGCTTTAAAGGATGAATATCAGATGATTCTTATTGATAGTCGTTATCATGGGAAATCTGTGAAAGAAGGTGAGCTCTCGCTTTCACAGATGAGTAAAGATGTGATGTCTGTTGTAAACTCACTTAATTTAGATGAATATGATGTCATCGGATTTAGTGATGGTGCCAATATAGCCCTGACACTCGCCTTAAAAGATTCACGTCTTAAAAACATGGTATTGCTTGCACCTAATAGTGATGTAAAAGCGCTTAAGTGGCCTTATCGATTATTGATGAGAATGCAGGTTATTGGCTATCTGCCATTTTGTCTATATCATCCTGTCGCAAGAAGAAAACGTAAGTTAACGAAGTGGATGCTTGAAGAACCTCATTTTAGTGAAGAGATGCTACAGAAGATAAAGATACCAACGCTACTTCTTGGCGGAGAGAGGGATATGATTAAAGAAGAAGATTTCTTAAGAATTTCTTCTCTTCTTCCTTATTGTAAATATGAAGTTATTGCGAATAGTTCACATTTTATGATGATAGATGCTTTTCCTGTTGTACTAAAAAAAATAAGGGGGTTTCTGTATGCCTGTCATCGATAAGAAACTAAAGGTAAAGAACATCGTTTTCGGGGAAGGAATACCTAAGATTTGTATTCCGGTAACTGAAAAGACAGCTAAAGATATTTTGGAGACAGTGAAAGGCTATGAGACACATGATGGCTGGGATGTCTTGGAAGTACGTTTAGATTATTTTGAATATTATGAAGATATTGATGAAGTTATTTCATTATTAAAAGATATTCGACAAGTGACAAGTCGTCTTGTCCTCGCTACAATTCGTACGATTGAAGAAGGCGGTAGAGTGGCTGTAGGTCCAGATACTTATCTTGATCATCTTAAAGCAATGTGTGAATCAGGTTGTATTGATCTTGTCGATATTGAACTTACAAAGGGGAATTCATGTGTAACACAGTGTGTCTATGCGGCACATGCAAATGATGTTGTAGCGATTATCTCAAAACATGATTTTAATGAGACACCTGATAATTACACTATGAAAAAATATTTAAGAAAGATGGATGATCTAGGAGGAGACATTCTTAAGCTTGCGGTGATGCCACATAATAAAGCTGATGTCATCAGGGTGCTAGAAGTTACTGATGAAGTCAATAATGATGTTGAACCATTGCTTATTACTATATCAATGGGGTATCTTGGTTCAATTACAAGAGTAAGCGGTGAATCCTATGGATCGGTAATGACTTTTGCGACAATTGGGAAAGAAAGCGCACCAGGACAGATACCACTAGATCAGATGATTAAGACGCTTCATACACTTCACAATGATTAACTCCGAATTTCGGAGTTTTTTTATAAGAAGAGAATATGAAGGACTATAAGATTATTAAGCTGTTAGGAAAAGTTTTTTTAGCTACAAGAAATAATAAGAACTATGTGCCTATTATACATTTGGCAATAAGATAGAAGCTGAATTAAGAGATTATCAAAAACTCTTAAAGTTGAATATAAGAATACTGCGTATGATAGATGTGGATCTTCAAAGAGAAAATACATTGAATGAGATAGTGTCTTTGAGTATGTACTATCAGATAAGATGATTATCTTGAAGAAATAAGAAGAATAAGTCATGAATGTGAAAAAGAAAATATCAATATTGATTATTTTCCAACCAGCTTTATTATTAATAATGGAATTATTGATAATAAAGTACTGGTCAAAGACAAAAGCGTTTTTGGAGTATATAGAAGGTGAAAAGAAATGATTGATTTACAGTATGCAAAAGTCGCATTTAAGGATTATGTATCATCCTATAATGAACAGGTGGGAGCTATTAAGCTAAAGATTGTACACACCTACGGTGTCATGAAGATTACTAAGGAATTATGTGACAAGATGAATATTAATGAAGAAGATACTAATCTTGCTTTATTGATTGCTCTTCTTCATGATATTGGACGATTTGAACAATATAAAAGGTATGAAAGCTTTGTAGACTATGAAACAGTCGATCATGCGGATTTTGCATGTCAGCTTTTATTTGAAGAAGGATTAATTAGAAAGTTTATCAAGGATGAAAGCTATGATGACATTATCTATCATAGTATACAGCAACATAATCGCTATAAGATAGAACATGAATATGATGAAAGAACATTGTTCTTTATTAATATGATAAGAGATACAGATAAGCTGGATAACTTTAGAGTTAAAGAAACAGAGTCTTTTGAAACTCTGTTTAAGGAAGAAAAAGAGGAAGTAGAGAAGTCGGATATCAGTGATCGTGTGTATGAGACATTCATGGATGAGAAGCTCATCTATGGACCAGATCGTCATACGTCATTGGATATGTGGATTTCCTATGTCGCTTTTATATTTGATTTACATTTTCCATTAAGTAAAAGCTATATTGATGAACATGATTATGTGAATATCTCTTTTGATAGATTAACACCAAGTGATAATGAAACAAGAAAAAAGTATGAAGAAATGAGACAATGTGCATTGGCTTATATCAAGAGATAAATGTTCCTTTTTTAAGTGGTTGCTATTGTAACGGGAAACCCTTATAATATGCCGGAAGGGAAGGTTTGTATGACATTAAAAGATATTTTAGAGAAGAGAAATATGACCCCATATCATCTTTCAAAGATTTCCAATGTTCCCTATTCTACCGTCAATGATCTATATAAGGGAATCAGTACATTAGAGAAATGTTCAGCAGGTACAATCTATAAGATTATGCATGCATTAGGTTTATCTACGGATATGGTACTTGTTTCTATCATGGAGAAAAGACCTGGTCTTGAGAATTTTAAAAGAGAAGTAAGACAGGGAATCAATGAGATGGGAGAAGTCAAATATGTCATCTCGGTATTAGGGAAGAATGTGATTGATTTCTATATGCAGTTAGATTGGCATATTGAAGCACTTTATCTTCTTGCTACAATTGAGTATCTCTGCCATAAGAATCATCTTGATTTCATTGATCAGTATGATTACAGTGCATTAGAAACATATGTTCCAGAAGAAGCCATCTATCCTGAAGGGATTGGTCTGCTTTCAAGAATTATGGGAATGGATATGAAAGAAAGAGTATTGGAGTTTGCGATTCCTGAATATATGAAATACAATATTATTGAGTATGAGATGGATCAGGTTGTCTAGCTCTTGACTTCATTTTTAACTCTTCGTATAATATGTAAGCAAAAATAAGAATAAGACAGTTCGCTTGTACCATCCTGTCTCTAAACAAAACCAGGACTACTGATTTGATTTTTTAGGGTGTACAAGATTGTACACCCTTTTTTGATGCAGGCGACAAGGAGGCAATATGTATAGAGTATCAACACAGGCATCATTTGATGCAGCACATTTTTTAAAGGATTATCCAGGTAAATGTCATAATCTTCATGGACATCGCTGGAAAGTTGTGATCGAAGTCTCTTCGCCTGAATTAGATGAAGGGTCAATGGTTATTGATTTTACTGATATCAAAAAAGAACTAAAGAAGATGGCTGATCATTTTGATCACTGTCTTATTATTGAAGAAGGATCACTAAAAAAAGAAACATACGAAGCGCTTGTATCAGAAGATTTTCGCATTGTCACAGTTAACTTTAGACCTACGGCAGAATGTTTTGCTAAATATTTCTTTGATCAGCTTTCTTCATCTTTTCCAGTTAATAAAGTACAAGTCTACGAAACACCTAATAATGTAGCAACTTACGAGGTGTAGTTATGTTTAAAGTTGTAGAAATGTTTGAAAGCATCAATGGTGAAGGCTATAAAGCAGGACAGCTGGCTTATTTTGTAAGATTTCAGGGATGCAATATGAACTGTGTCTACTGTGATACTAAGTGGGCCAACAAGAAAGATGCTCCGTATCAGCTGATGTCAGCACAAGATATTGTTTCAAAAGTCAATGAAGCACATATCAAGAATGTGACTTTGACAGGCGGTGAACCTATGCTTCAAGAAGAGATTGAAGAACTGATCAGGCTGTTATATGAGAATGGTCATGAAGTAGAAATAGAGACCAATGGGTCAATTGATATTTCTTCTTATGATCATTGTGATTATCGTCCAAGTTTTACTTTAGATTATAAATGTCCAGATAGTGGGATGGAGAAGTTTGTGGATGTGATGAACTATGATCATATTCAAGAAAAAGATACCATTAAGTTTGTCTGCTCATCACGTATTGATTTAAAGAAAGCTTATGAGATTATTGAGAAGTATGCATTAAATAAAAAAGCACATGTCTACTTATCTCCGGTCTTTGGAAAAATTGATCCACAGGAGATGGTGGCATTTATGCTTGAAAAGAATATGAATGATGTCAACTTGCAGCTGCAGATGCACAAGTTTATCTGGGATCCAGAAGAAAGGGGTGTTTAGATGATTGATACAAAAGCGATAGAAGAACATATTCGTGGTATTCTTATTGCCTTAGGTGATGATCCTGATCGAGAAGGATTAAAGGAAACACCACAAAGAGTAGCACGCATGTATGAAGAAGTCTTTGAAGGCATGAATTATACTAATCATGAGATTGCAGAAATGTTTAATAAGACTTTTGAAGAAGATTTAAATGAACATAATCAAGATATTGTCTTTGTCAAAGATATAGATGCCTTTTCTTACTGTGAACATCATATGGCACTCATGTATGATATGAAAATATCAGTTGCCTATATTCCCAATGGAAAAGTCATCGGCTTAAGCAAGATTGCTCGTATTTGTGATATGGTCACAAAAAGACTGCAGCTTCAAGAACGTATTGGCAGTGATATTGCGGATATTATTTCGGAAGTAACTGGCAGTGAAGATGTCGCTGTCTTTATTGAAGCGAAGCATAGCTGCATGAGCGCAAGAGGGATTAGAAATACTGGCGCAAAGACTTATTCAAGAACATTAAGGGGAAGATTTGAAAAAGAACCTTATCTATTAGGAGGAATGATGTAATGAAAGCTTTAGTTTTATCTAGTGGTGGTATTGACAGTACGACATGTTTAGCAATGGCTGTAGAAAAATATGGCGCTGATAATGTCATTGGATTATGCATGTACTATGGACAAAAGCATCAAAAAGAAATAGAGAGTGCCAAGAAAGTAGCGAACTACTATGGGACTGAGCTTTATGAATTGAATCTTTCTAAGATCTTTGCTTATTCAAAGTGTACGTTATTAAATCAAAGTGAAGACGAGATTCCTCATGAATCCTATGATGAACAATTAAAACATACTGATGGTGCTCCTGTTTCTACTTATGTACCATTTAGAAATGGGTTATTCTTATCAGCTGCTGCTTCTTTTGCTTTATCAAAAGAATGTTCAGTCATCTATTATGGAGCCCACGCTGACGATGCAGCAGGAAGTGCTTATCCTGATTGTTCACCAGCATTTAATAATGCGATTAATGAAGCTATCTATTTAGGAAGCGGTCAACAATTAAAGGTTGAAGCACCATTTATCAATAAGACCAAAGCAGATGTTGTGAAGATTGGTCTTGATCTTCATGTTCCTTATGAATTGACATGGAGCTGCTATGAAGGTGGCGATGAGCCATGTCATACATGTGGAACATGTGTAGATAGAGAAAAAGCATTTGAGCTTAATGGAACAATTGATCCATTATTAAAAGGAGATAAATAATGAGCAGAACAAAAGAAGAAATGAAGGATGTTACATTCTTAGGAAACCAGAATACAAAATATCCTACTGATTATGATCCAAGTGTCCTCCAGTCATTTGATAATAAACATCCTGGAAGAGAATATTTTGTAAAATTCAACTGTCCAGAATTTACTAGCTTATGTCCCATTACTGGACAGCCAGATTTTGCGACTGTTTATATTTCATATGTTCCTAATATCAAGATGGTTGAAAGCAAATCCTTGAAGCTATATTTATTTAGTTTTAGAAATCATGGTGATTTCCATGAAGACTGCATGAATATTATCATGAATGATCTGATCAAATTGATGGATCCATTATATATTGAAGTATGGGGTAAATTTACACCAAGAGGTGGGATTTCAATTGATCCATACTGCAACTATGGAAAGAAAGGTACAAGATGGGAAGAGGTTGCTTGGCAGCGTTTGACTCATCATGATCTTTATCCAGAAAAAGTCGATAATCGTTAATCGACTTTTTTTCTTTTTTATAAAAATTTGATTATAATAAAAGAAAGGAGGAAAGTATATGAGTTTACCAAAAGATTTTTTATGGGGTGGCGCATTGGCTGCTCATCAATTTGAAGGTGGTGTATTAGAAACAAGCAAAGGACTTTCTGTAGCAGATGTAATGACTGCAGGAACGAAGGATACTCCTCGTATTATTACTGATGGAGTAGAAGAAGGTCGCTATTATCCTAATCATATAGGAAATGATTTTTATCATCATTATAAAGAAGATATTGCCTACATGGCAGATATGGGATTCAAGTGTTTTAGAACTTCTATTGCCTGGACAAGAATCTTTCCTAAAGGGGATGAAGAGTTACCTGATGAAGAAGGATTAGCTTTTTATGATGATGTATTTGATGAACTATTAAAAAATAATATTGAACCAGTTATTACTCTTTCTCATTTTGAAATGCCATATCATCTTGCTAAAGAATATGGTGGATTCATGAACCGCAAGGTGATTGATTTCTTTGTCAAGTTCGCTAAAGTATGCTTTGAACGTTATAAAGATAAAGTGAAATATTGGATGACATTCAATGAAATCAATAATCAGATGAACTATAAAAATGATATTTTTGGATGGACAAACAGTGGTGTTCATTTCAATGACTACGATGATCCAGAAAAGGCTATGTATCAATGTGGTATCAATGAACTGATCGCAAGTGCAAAGGCAGTAAAAGTCGGACATGAAATCAATCCTGATTTTATGATCGGCAATATGATATCGATGGTACCTTATTATCCATATTCTTGTCGACCTGCAGATCAGGTGTTAGCTCTTGAGATGATGCATCAGCGCTATTTCTGGTCAGATACTCAGATCAGAGGACATATTCCTTCTTATGCTTTAAAGATGTTTGAAAGAAAAGGATGGAACTTTGAGATTACTGAAGAAGATAAGCAGGCCTTAAAAGAAGGAACAGTGGACTATCTTGGCTTCTCTTACTATATGTCCAATACGGTGGATTCTACTGTCAATAAGGATGTTTCCCGTTCATTGGATGGCTCTTCTCCTCATTCAGTAGATAACCCTTATATTAAAGTCTCAGACTGGGGATGGGGCATTGATCCTGAAGGATTGCGCTATAGCTTAAATGCGTTCTATGAACGTTATGAGATTCCACTTTTCATTGTAGAAAATGGCTTTGGGGCTATTGATATCAAAGAAGAAGATGGATCATGTCATGATCCATACCGTATTGATTATCTAAGAGAACATATTAAAGCATTAAAGAAAGCTGTTGAAGAAGACGGTGTTGATCTTATGGGATATACTCCATGGGGATGTATTGACTGTGTATCATTTACTACTGGTGAATTCAAGAAACGTTATGGATTTATCTATGTAGATAGAAACAACGATGGGACAGGTACATTAGTTAGAAGCAAAAAAGACTCCTATGAATGGTATAAAAAAGTGATTTCTTCTAATGGAGAAGAATTGTGATAATTTCACAAGCTGAAAATAAGTAGAAAAAAGTAAGCGCTTTAATTATAATAGTTTGTGGCAAAATAAGGAGGAGTTTTAAATGAGTTTTCCAAAAGGATTTTTATGGGGTGGCGCTACTGCTGCTAATCAGTTAGAAGGTGCATGGAACGAAGATGGAAAAGGTGTTTCTATCTCAGATATTTCAACAGGAGGAAGCGCAAAACAGTCTAAACGTTTTACGCCAGTGTTTGAAGAAGGAACTTATTATCCTTCACATGTCGCAATTGATCATTATCATAGATACAAGGAAGATATCAAGCTATTTGCGGAAATGGGATTTAAGGTGTATAGATTCTCAATCAACTGGACAAGAATCTATCCAACTGGGTTTGAAGATGAACCTAATGAAAAAGGATTGGCATTCTACGATGATCTTATCGATGAATGTAATAAATATAATATTGAACCATTGATTACACTATGTCATTATGAAATTCCATTTGAAATTGTAAAAAAATACAAAGGTTTTGCGAGCAGAGAAACAATTGATTTATTTATGAAATATGCCACTACAGTCTTTGAACGCTATAAAGGAAAAGTAAAGTATTGGCTAACATTTAACGAAATCAACAATGGTACCAATCCAGTAGGTGGACCACTTGCATTAGGTGTATTAGGAGATACTGAAAATGCTTCTGAGTTTATTCATCCAGTAAATGATGATCCAGAAGTAAGATTCCAGGCTCTTCATCATACTTTCGTCGCTTCAGCATTAGCGGTGATTATCGGGCATCAGATTGATCCAAACTTCAAGATTGGCTGTATGCAGATCATGGCTACAAGTTATGCTCTTACACCTGATCCAAAAGATCAGATTCTTAACCAGCAGCATAATCACATCATGAACTGGTTCTGTTCGGATGTACAATGTAGAGGTGCTTATCCTCGTTATATGAACAGATATTTCAAGGAACATAATATCAATATTAAGATGTTGCCAGGAGATACAGAAATCTTAAGAGATGGTCATGTAGACTTCTATACATGTTCATACTACATGTCATTCTGTCAGACGACTCATGATAATCGCGAAGAAGTTGCTGGCAATATGATGGGTGGAACAGCCAATCCATATCTTAAAGCTAGCGATTGGGGATGGCAGATTGATCCAATTGGACTTCGCTATGCATTAAATGAAATCTATGATCGTTATCAGATGCCAATCATGGTTGTAGAAAATGGACTGGGTGCTTACGATGAAAAAGGTGAAGATGGCATGGTCCATGATACCTACAGAATTGATTATCTCCGCCAGCATATTGAACAGATGAAAGAAGCTGTAGAAGATGGAGTAGACTTAATTGGTTACACATCATGGGGATGCATTGATCTTGTCTCTGCTTCTACTGGTGAATATGCAAAGAGATATGGATATATCTATGTCAATAAGTTTGATGATGGTTCAGGTGATTTCAGTCGTGAACGTAAAGAATCATTCTACTGGTATAAGAAAGTCATTGAAACAAACGGTGAAGATCTTACAGACGTAGATACAACTGATTTAAGACCATAAAATGAAGCAAGTAAGTTGTCTTACTTGCTTTTTTATTCGATATAAGCAATATAGTAGCCGATATTTAGCTCTTTATTGTAGATGTAAAGTTCATAACTAAAAATATTTTTAATTCTACGATGAACATATTTTGTACTAGAAGAAGCCTTTAACTGTTTAATCTCTTTAAAGAATTTTTCATGTTCAGGTGTAACTGAATTATCTTCAGTTACAGCTTCATCATCCGTATCTTCTTCATCTTCTCCAGTTACAACTTCATTAAGGTCTGTTTCATCTATATCAATTCTGTAATCTGATTGATAGAATTTTTCGATATCTTTTCTTTTGCTTTGTTTAAATTGATCGAGAGAAATAAAGTTCTTAAGCTCAACTGGCTTCTTTAATGTAAAGCGACAGACATAGGTGTCACTGCTTTCTATATTATCGATAGGTTCATAGTTAAAATCAGCATCTACCTGTAGACTGATTCGCTTTTTATAAAGTTCCCGACAGAAAACCCACATGCCTTTAGACCGTGGGATGAATGGCGGTTAAAATATGGTATAATATACATACAGGAAATCCTATTTCCGAGTCTTTAGAAAGGAGAAAGCTGTATGCATCTTACCGTAAAACAACAAGTAAAGCGTCTTTCAAAGGAAGATTACAGAACTATAAGAGAACTGTGCCATACAGCAAAGAATCTTGCCAATGAAGCCATTTACAATGTAAGACAGTATTACTTTTCTGAGGGCGAGTTTTTAAAATACGAAAAGAATTACACTCTTTTAAAGAACAGCCCTAACTACAAAGCGTTAAACTCTAACATGGCACAGCAGATCCTGAAAGAGGTTGATGGCTCTTTTAAGTCATTCTTCAGCCTGCTGAAGCTGGCAAAGCAGGGAAAATACGCTTTCAAGGACT
>NZ_KL370859.1:0-26246 GCF_000702065.1 Kandleria vitulina DSM 20405
TCAATAGCTACTATATACATATAAATCACGTCCTTTCTAAGATGAATATAATTGAACATGTCTGCACTATGACATAACACAGAACCTAGTGAAGATATAAATTCAAGGACTTATCCAACTCATTACTATTTAGTCATATCACTGTGGCAGTAAACTTTCAGATCTAGTCAAGGCTATAAGGAGAAAACCTAAAGTACACATATTCAATACTTCTATTATAAAGGAAATAAAGAAAGGGATATAATCTAAACGCTTATCAGTTTTAATGACTCCAGGGAGTCTTAAAAGTAACTCACGGATAAGTCAATTAGATTATACTAGGAGAGTCTATCGTGGTTTATCGTGCTATCAATATGACTGTTTATGTTATTTCGGTTGTTTTAGCGATGATTGGATTATCATCTTTTAACTTTGAACAGCATGTCAGAAAAGGAAAAATCAAAGAATTCTATATATTCTATTTTGTCGCAAGTATCGCTTTAGCATACCTATTTGCATCATTCATTTTGAATTTTACAATGTGGAGCTTTAATTAACTTTAAATTGCATCTTGATATTAAAAGATAAGGTGATAGAATAATAAATCAAAGGAGACAAATAGTATGGCGTTATCAAAAGAAATTGGTATTGACCTTGGAACTGCGAATATTCTTATTTACCGCAAGGGAGAAGGAATTGTCGTTAATGAACCAAGTGTTGTAACAATCAATACAGAAACAAACAGAGCAGTTGCAGTAGGAGAAGAAGCTAGGGAGATGCTTGGTAAGACGCCAGGTAAGCTTCAGGCTATCAGACCGTTAAAGGATGGAGTCATCGCTGACTTCCAAATCACTGAAATTTTATTGACCCACTTTATCAATAAGTTAAATCTTAAAGGATTATTCTCACGTCCGACCATTTTAATCTGCTGTCCAAGCAATATCACTTCTATTGAAAAAAGTGCTATTCAGGATGTTGCATTAAGATGTGGTGCTAAGAAAGTCTATATCGAAGAAGAACCAAAAGTAGCAGCTATTGGTGCAGGTCTAGATATTTCTAAGCCAACAGGAAACATGGTTGTAGATATCGGAGGGGGAACAACAGATATTGCGGTTCTTTCATTAGGAGATATCGTTACAAGCCAGTCATTAAAGACTGCAGGAGATAAGATGGATAGTGCTCTTGTAGCTTATGTTAAAGATAAATATAAATTATTGATTGGTGATTCTACAGCTGAACAGATCAAAAAAGAAATCGGCTGTGCATGTGATGCAGATCCTTCTGTTAAATTTGATGTAAGAGGAAGAGATATGGTAACAGGTCTTCCTAAGACAATTCAGATGAGCGAAGATGAAACAGAAGATGCTTTACATGAATTATGTGAAACAATTCTTGAATCAGCTAAACAGGTTCTTGAACAGACACCTCCAGAATTGGCAGCAGATATTGTCAATAAGGGTGTATTCTTAACTGGTGGAGGAGCTCAGCTTCATGGTTTAGATAAATTCATGGAACAGGGATTAAAAGTCCCAGTATTCGTTGCAGAAAATCCTTTGGATTGTGTTGCAGACGGATGCGGTGTCATGCTTGAAAATACAGATTATCTACAGTAAAAAAAGCCTCATTTCTGAGGCTTTTTAAATGCAAAATGATAACCTGGTTTAATTAAATCCAATAAGAGAAGCTCTTCTTGTGGAATATGTCCAACACAGTTACGTTCTCCATCGTTGACTATATCTTGTAAAACAATCTCTAATTCTCCACGATAGTGGGAGAGGTTGTCATTGACGATAAGGACATCTCCTTTATGGAAATAAGGCTGATTATATTTTCTATAAGGGATGGAGATATCCTTGTAGTTAAGACGAGGAAAAGAGCTTCTAATAAAGTATGAAGAATAATCATAACGATCAAAGTGTGGCTTGTAGTCATAGACAATCTTTGCTTCTTCAGGAGAGATGTTTTCTTCTATTAAATCAAGTTCAATGGCTTCTAGATTAAGTTGAGCTAATGAAGAAAGTTCTTCTTCACTAGCATAAGCGTTACCGATGATAATATCATCAATAAGATGTGTAGCAAGATAGTATCTTGCCTGTAGATCTACTGGTAGATTACGCATAAATTCTACACTAGGAAGACCGCAGAAGACATTCCATGGACCGTGGGTATGTTCTTCTTGACTAGTAATAAACGCAGCAGTTCTTAGATTCAATGATTTCCATAACTTATTCATGTTTATAAAATGATCCCAGTCTAATCCTGAATAACGTTCAGGATAGAAGTTATGACATATACAGATATTATTTTTGTTGGCACCATTTTTTATAAGAAGGTCTACTCCTTGATTAAATGAGCCATTAAATTCAATTTTAATGTGATAGGGGTTATGAGTGATTTCTACATCTTCAATAGTGCCAAAAGACCCATCAAGGCGAATGATATCTACGCCCATTTCATAGAATGGAGTAAGGTTATTATATGAGGCATTGAGATGTTTAAAGACATTAGGGTTAGTATCAACTGCGACAGTGAAATTATGAGCATGGGCAAAATCAATAAAGTCGGTGAAGGTTTCAATGATTTCTTCACGTGGTTTATCTACTGAAAGTAGACAAGTAAAAATACGGGAAAAGCCATATTTGGATGCTAGCTTTATATACTCATATGTTTTTTTAATATTTTCTTTTTCTGGATATACCGATATTCCTAGTTTATGCATGATAAATTCCTCCTAATTTCAGTATATCAAAGAGGACCTATACGTTTTTAAATTGTTCATATTCTGAAAAAGAATAAACTCTATAATTTTATAGGCGTTTAGGGTATAATACGAGAAAAGGAGCGATATAAAAATGGATATGGAGATTATTCTGCATTTAGGAGTCTCTTTTGTAATATCTTTGATTTTTGTACCGATAATAGGAAGAATAACCAAGAAGCTTGGTATCATTGCTCATATCAATGAACGTACGATTCATAAGGGAATTATCTCTAGAACTGGTGGATATGCGATTTATGCGGCTTTTTTAATAGCGGCAGCAGCCTTTTTGAAGACTGACCAACAAATCAATGCGATCCTGATTGGTGGTCTTGTCATTTTTTTGACGGGATTTTATGATGACATACATGATCTATCTCCTAAACTTAAACTATTAGGACAACTTATTGCGGCACTGATAGTTATCATTTATGGAGGAATCTCATTAAAAGATCTGACTTTGCCTTTTATTCCAACAAATATTACTTATGCGATCTCATTGATCATTACCTTAGGATGGATTGTAGGTATCACTAATGCCATGAATCTTATAGATGGACTAGATGGATTATGTGCAGGAATTTCTATGATCACCCTTATGACCATAAGTGCAAGTTCATTTATTGCAGGACGAGGGGATATTGCCTCTCTTTCAATGATACTTGTTGGAGCCATCGGAGGCTTTCTTGTTTATAATTTCCATCCTGCAAAAATCTTTATGGGTGATTGTGGTGCCTTGTTTATAGGCTATATGATCTCCGTTATTTCCCTGTTGGGATTCGGCTATGAGACATCCACATTCTTCACATTAGGGGCACCAATTGTCGTATTGGCAATTCCAGTAGCAGATACATTAATCGCAATTATCAGAAGAAGAGTTAATCATAAACAAATTGATGAAGCTGATAGAGGACATCTACATCATCAATTGATGTTTAAATTAAATCTTGGTCAGACCAAGAGTGTATTGATTCTTTATTTAGTAACCGCACTATTTGCGATTGATTCATTTATTTATGAAAGACATCCAATAAGAGCAGTAACACTCTTTATTGTATTATTGATCCTATTTGAACTTTTTGTAGAAGTAACAGATATGATCTCAAGAAAATATAAGCCAGTATTAACAATAGCTAATATTTTTATTAAAAGTGATAAATTGCCAAAGATTAAAGAATCAGCCGCATTTAAAAAGTATCTATGGAGACTTACAAGAGGATTTGGCTTATTTGTAGTGATCTGTATAGTTATTACAGGAATAGGAAGTGGAGTCTATTATTATCATTTAGAATCTATTAAGAAGAAAACTGTTGTCTATGAGAAAGTCAATAGTCCAACAACATTGATGAATCAGATCTATAGTGAAATTAATAAGCATACAGAAGTTAATAATGAACAAGCTAAATATGTCTGTGCTTATTTTGCTTGTGATTATTACACATTATCTAATAAAGGAAGAAATGATATTGGTGGACAGGCTTACTTCTATAAGTCACGATTATCTGCTTTTAAGAATTATGCCAAAAAAGATTATTACAAAGATGCCAATAAATATATTTCTTCAGGAAAAAATAAAAATATAGAAGTATCTTCATACAGGATTATCTCTGCCCAAAGATCACAGGTAGAATTAAGTGGGTTAGAGGGATATCGTTATTATGATATTCAGCTTGAATTAACTTTTAAGAAGAAAAATCCAATCTTAGGTAAAGAGAAGATTACTTTAACAGTAACTTGTATAAACAAGGATGATAAAATCAGCGTTGTCTCATTTGATGATGATCAGAGTGAAAACAATGATGTAATCGAATCATAATTGAAAAAAGATTTGTTTTTTACAAGGTAATATGATATTATTCTTATGCTTATGTATAAAAATAATAAAAAAAGGAGGCTTTAAAATGTTACAAATTATATTACTTGTTGTATCTGTAGCCCTCATTATTGTATGCCTATTACAGACAGGAAAAACAGAAGGTATTGTTAACGCATTAACAGGTCAAAGCTCAAACTTGTTTGCTCAACAGAAAGAAAGAGGAATTGATCTTGTTCTTACAAGAATAACAATTGCGTTAGGAATATTATTCTTCGTTTTAGCAATATTAATCAGAATGGGAAATTAGGGCACACATGTGCTCTATTTTTTTTGGAGAGGAAGTGAATATATGAAAGAGAAGATATTGGATTTATTAAAGGATCCTTCTTATAAAGAGAGAAAGATTGATCAGATCGCAAGAGTGCTGCATCAAGATGATACAGAAAACTATATTGCTTTTATTAAATTGATGAACAGTCTAGAAGATCAAGGAGATGTCATCAGAGATAGAAATAATAATTATCATGTATTAGACGAAAATGTATTCTTTAAAGGAAAACTAGAAGTAAACAAAAAAGGCTTTGGGTTTGTTAGAGTAGAAGAAGACAGAGATTTCTATATTAATGAAAAACATATGAAAGATGCCTACCATGGCGATTATGTACTTGTACAGAAGATTCCTAATAATAAGGGAGATAAAGAAGAAGGACAGATCTTACGTGTATTAGAACGTGGGGTAGCACGTTATGTAGGTGAAGTAAAACATGGCAGAAAAGATTGTTACGTACAATGTGATGATCCACGTTTTACAAATAAAATATTTGTAGATGCTGCTCACTTGCATGGGGCTATGCCTGGACATAAGGTCGTTGTAGAAATAAAGAGCTACAAACCACAAATTCGTGGTGATATCAAGGAAATCATCGGACATAAGAATGATCCAGGAGTAGATATTCTTTCTATTGTTCATGCTCATGATGTAGATATTGAATTCCCAGAAGAAGTATATCAGTACATAGAAAATATTCCTGATGAAATCGATCAAAGTGATATAAAAAATAGAATTGATTTACGAGATACATTTATTGTCACTATCGATGGTGATGATGCTAAAGACTTAGATGATGCGATTTCTTTAAGAAGATTACCAAATCATCATTATGAACTAGGCGTCCATATTGCAGATGTATCCTACTATGTAAAAGAAGATTCAGTATTAGATAAAGAAGCATTTAAAAGAGGAACATCAATCTACTTGGTAGATCGTGTTATTCCTATGTTGCCACATAAATTATCAAATGGTATTTGTTCATTAAATGAACATGTAGATCGCTATACTATTTCTTGTATGATGGAATTAGATCAAAGGGGACATGTTGTTGATCATAAGATCATGCCAACGATCATTAATTCTAATCATCGTATGACTTATAAGAATGTTAATAGAATCATCAATGGAGAAGATTTACCTGAGTATAATGATGCAAAGGAAATGTTCTTCTTAATGAAAGAAGTTGCTGAAATTCTTAATAAGAAAAGAAAAAGAAGAGGCGCTATTGACTTTGATACAAATGAAGCAGTTATTCATGTTAACGATGAAGGTACGCCAATTGATATCTCATTAAGAACAAGAGGAGAATCAGAACATTTCATTGAAGAGTTTATGCTTTGTGCCAATGAGACAATAGCTGAACATTTTAAATGGATGGAAGTACCATTTATCTATCGTGTTCATGAAGATCCTAAACAGAAGAAACTTCAGCAGTTTGTTAATATTGCAAGACCATTGGGATATAAGATTCATGGTTCATTAGATCATATCAAGCCAAGAGAATTAGCTAAAGTTGTAGAACAGTCAGTAGGTAAACCTGAACATCCAGTTATTTCTACATTGCTTTTAAGATGTATGCAGAAAGCAAGATATGATGCGCAATGTTTAGGTCATTTTGGATTAGCAGATGAATTCTACACACACTTTACTTCACCAATCAGAAGATATCCTGATTTACTTGTACATAGACTAATTAGAACATATCTCTTTGAAAACAAGTTTGATAAAATTGGACATTATGAAGAAGTTATTCCTTATATGGCAGAACATTCTTCTCAAAGAGAAAAAGTTGCGATTGATACAGAGTATGATGTAGAAGATATGAAAAAAGCAGAGTTTATGCTTAATCATATTGGAGAAACATTTAAGGGTGTTATTTCATCTGTAACAGGATTTGGATTCTTCGTAGAATTGGATAATACTGTAGAAGGTCTTGTCCATATGACAACATTAAGAGATGATTACTATGTCTACAATGAAGACCAGATGATGCTTGTTGGAGAAAGAACAGGAAAACAGTATCGACTTGGAGATGAAGTTGTAGTAACATGTGTAGATGTCAACAAGGTTGAAAAGAAAGTAGACTTTGAAGTCAAATCAGATAAGAAAAGAAGAAGATCTTTCAAGGATAAGAAATATTCCAAGAAAAAGTCTTATAGAAAAAAACCACAAAAAGGTAAGAAAGTGTATAATAAAAAGAGAAAAGGGTGATGAGCATATGAAGATTATTGCGCAAAATAAAAAAGCAAGACATGATTACTTTATTCTTAATACCATAGAAGCTGGTATTGAATTAAAGGGAACTGAGATCAAGTCTATTAGAAATGGTCAATGTAATCTTAAGGATTCTTTTGTAAGAATAAAGAATGGTGAAGCTTTTATTGAGAATATGCATATTTCTCCATATAAAGAAGGCAATATCTTCAATGTAGACCCTAGAAGAACAAGAAAACTATTATTGCATAAAAAAGAAATCAAGAAATTAGAAAAAGAAATTATGCAGGAAGGTTTGACAATTGTTCCTCTTCAGTTATACTTTAATACATCTAAGGCTAAGCTAGAGATAGCGGTAGCTAAAGGTAAAAAGAATTACGACAAACGTCAGTCTCTGAAGGAGAAAGACATGAAGCGTGATATTGATAAAGCGTTGAAAAACGCTTATTAATGGGGATGTCTTGGATTCGACAGGGGTCAGTCTGAATAAAGTTGCAGTCGTAGGAGTACGTTAAACTCACAAACAAATATCTGGAAACAGAACTAATTACGCTTTCGCTTAATAGTCGACAAACTGACTTGCGAATGCAAGCTCACTAAGTCTTACATTAGTGATGTCTTGTAACATAAACAAAGTAAGATAAGGATTAAAAGACGTCTCGATTTTAATCACGAAAATAAAGAGAACCGGTAAGTGAAAGACTGCTTGTGGATCGTAGCTTACTTAAATTCATTCGACAAGATAAACTGTAGAAGCTTTATATGGGACGGCTTTTGGACAGGGGTTCGATTCCCCTCATCTCCACCATAGAAAAGTTAAACCGAACACTTAGTGTTCGGTTTTTAAATACGTAATAATTCCACGAATGTGAATGTATCATTTTCAAACTGGAAATGAAGAATATCACAGTTCATCAATCTGCCATACTCTTTTCTAAATGTAGTATAGTCAGCGACAGTGCTATAGAAGGCAGCACACGCACCAGCATGTGAGACGGCTAAGACACAATGATGATCATCTTTGTTCATGATGTCTGTAAGTGTCTTTTTCATTCTTCTGCTTACATCTGCTCTTAATTCTCCGCCATAGTGGGGGAAGAGATCATCATAAGTGAAATCAGGATTTCCCCAGACAGGATTAAGATCTTCACTTTCTCCTTCAAAAGTTCCAAAGTTACGTTCTTTTAATCCTTTTAATCTTTTATAGTTAACATCACCAGCTACTAGTTCTAGAGTATCACAGCTTCTTTCAGCAGTAGAAGAATAATAATGATCAAAGCTAATACCTTTTATTTTCTGTTTAGCCATTAATGCCTGATTAATGCCATTTTCAGTTAAAGGGGAATCACACCATCCTTGAATTTTTCTTCTTATATTAAATAAAGTTTCTCCATGTCTCATTAAATAAAGATCTTTCATATAATCACTCCTTTTATACATATTATAAAAGTAATTAAGCAAAAGTGTAAAGGCTTTCACATTTTGAAATTACACCTGAATATGACCTTTCATCATTATAGTTGGCTTACAGTATTGAAAGATCCGCAGGTGTCCTTGATTATTGTCGACTTAAAAAAATAACAATTCAGCCTTGGAGTCCTTTACAGGCCACACGAGAAGAAGGATCTTTTATTGACAATCCTCATTATGAAGAGTTAAACAAAGTATTAGACAGACTCGTCAAGAAGTATCTTGTCAATAAGTCAGCTATCACAATAGCATGGCTCTTAAGACATCCAGCACATATGCAGCCAATTGTTGGAGCATCTATACAGCATCTTCAAGAGTTTGCGGAGGCCAGCAAAGTTACACTTACAAGACAAGAATGGTATGATCTTTATCTTGCCTCAGGAAAGATCCTTCCGTAAAAAGAAAAGCAATGAAATTTCCCGGGAAATATTCATTGCTTTTTCTTTTGCATATAACTTGCAATAAACATGTATAAACATTATACTTCAATGTGATAATTCTTTATTGAATATAGTTACAATTATGGTAGAATTTTATCAAGTTGAGGTGAGAGAATGAAATTTACTAAAATGGAAGGTTTAGGTAATGATTACATCTACGTAGATGCAATCACACAAAACATCTCATATGATAAAGACTGGATCACTAAAATTTCCGATCGTCATTTCGGCATTGGTGCCGATGGTCTTATTGCCCTAGAAAAAAGTGATACCCATGATTTTAAAATGAGAATGTTCAACAGTGATGGTAGTGAAGGAAAAATGTGCGGTAACGGCATTCGCTGTCTTGCCAAGTTTGCCTTTGATCATCAATTTACAAATGATACACATATTCGTTTTGAGACATTGTCAGAAACACGAATTGTGGATCTTAAAGAAGAAGATGGACAGATTACTGGTGCCATTGTAGATATGGGAAAACCAGAACTCAAGACCTCATTGATTCCAATGAAGAGTGAGAATGAAACATTTGTAGATCAGCCAATCGAGATTGATGGAACTAAGATTCTTGGAACTGCAGTCTCTATGGGAAATCCTCATTTTGTTATTTTTGTAGATCAGATGCCTGATGATATTGAAACATTAGGAAGAAAGATTGAAACATCTTCATATTTCCCAGAACAGGTCAATGTGGAGTTTGTAGAAGTTATCAACCACCAGCATATCAAGATGCGTGTATGGGAACGTGGAAGTGGAGAAACATTCGCTTGTGGAACAGGTGCATGTGCTTCTATGTATGCTTCTTATTTAACAAAAAGAACTGGAGATCACGTAAAAGTCACTCTGTTAGGAGGAGACTTGAATATTCATTTAAATGAAGACCACCATATTATGATGGAAGGTCCAGCTACGACAGTATTTGAAGGAGAGATATAAAATGACAAAATCAGCTGAAGAAATTATTGAAATTATTGCAACATCAAAAAAGAAAACACCTGTTAAGGCACATATCAGAGGAAAAAATTTACCTGCTACAGATAAATTAAAATGTTTCCCAATGGGTGAAACAATGCTTTTAATTGGTGATCTTGAAGATGTAAAATCATATGTTAACGCACATAAGAAAGATATCGAAGACTACTATGTAGACTACGATAGAAGAAACAGTGCAATCGATTTACTTGATACTACAAAAATGAATGCCAGAATTGAACCAGGGGCATTAATCAGAGATCATGTTTATATTGGTGATCGTGCTGTTATCATGATGGGTGCCGTTATCAACATTGGTGCTATCGTTGGTGAAGATTCAATGATCGATATGAACGCTGTATTAGGTGGAAGAGCAATGGTTGGTAAACATTGCCACATCGGTGCAGGAACAGTATTAGCCGGTGTTATTGAACCAGCTTCTGCTACTCCAGTTGTCATTGAAGATGATGTTATGATTGGTGCTAACGCAGTTGTACTTGAAGGTGTACGTGTCGGAAAAGGTGCTGTTATCGGTGCTGGCGCAGTCGTTACTAAAGACGTGCCTGCGGGAGCAGTTGTAGTTGGAAACCCTGGTCAGATTATCAAGATGAAGGATGAAAAAACCGAAAGCAAGACAGCTCTTGTAGACGATTTAAGAAAATTATAAGATGGAAGAATTGAAGAGATGGAGAAGAGATCTCCATCAGATTCCCGAGTTGGGTCTTGAAGAAGTCGAGACAACTGAATATTTAAAAACTACATTAACAAAGATGGGATATGAAACACATCCTTTAAAAGGATTAAGCACCGGTCTTTATGTTTATATTGATCAGGGACAAGAAGAAACAATTGCGTTTAGAACAGATATTGATGCTTTATCCGTAGAAGAAGAAAATGATGTATCCTATAAATCCCATCATCCTCATATCATGCATGCCTGCGGACATGATGGACATATGAGTGCACTATTAGGATTCGCTTATCGTCTTTCTCAAAAGAAAGAACACTATAAAAATAATATCCTGCTTATCTTCCAGCCAGCTGAAGAAGCACCTGGTGCGGCCAAGGATATTGTAGAATCCGGATTACTAAATGATTACCATGTCAAAGCGATATATGGCATTCATTTAATGCCATATATCGAAGAAGGAGATCTCTATAGTAAAGCCGGGCCATTAATGGCTGAATGTGGAGAAATTGATATTGTCATTAAAGGAAAAGGAGCACATGCTGGAACTCCTGAACAGGGACATGATGCGATCATTGCTGCAAGCATGCTTGTCGCTCAGTTCCAGACCATCCATTCCCGCAGTATCTCTCCTTTCGAAGATGTGGTCTTAAATATTGGTAAGATCAATGGTGGAACCGCAAGAAATGCGGTTGCGGAAGAAGTGAAGCTTGAAGGTACATTACGTTGTTATGATGAAGATGTCTTCATGCATGTCGTAAACAGAATGAAAGAGATCGCAAAAGGATTAGAAGTTGCCTACGGCTGTGATATTGATGTCACATGTGATCCCATGTATCCACCGCTTCTTAATGATGAAACATTATTTGAAAAAGCCAAATCATTTGGAGTTAAGCAGCTTAAGCAGCCAATGATGCTCGCTGAAGATTTTGCATTCTATACAAAAGCTGTACCTTCATTATTTATCTATGTTGGTACAAAAACAAAAACTATGCAAAGTGGACTTCATACAAGTACATTCAACTTTAATGAAGAAGTACTTGAAAGAGCTGTTGGTTTTTATGAATATATGCTAAAAGAATCTATCTAGGATAGATTCTTTTCTTAATATAATAAGAAAAAAGGAGAAAAGACGATGCTATATTTTATGAATGATTATTCTGAAGGAGCTCATCCTGATGTTCTTGAAGCATTAATCAGAACCAATGAAGAAAAACTGCCAGGATATGGCACTGATTATTATAGTGAAGAAGCAAAAAAGAAAATATGCAAATGGATCAATAGGGATGCAGATATATTCTTTATATCAGGAGGAACACAGACCAATAAGATTGTCATTGATGCACTTCTTTCTTCTTATGAAGGTGTTATTGCGGTAGATACAGGACATGTATCCTGTCATGAAGCAGGAGCAATAGAAAATACAGGACATAAGGTGATGACTCTTCAAAATGAAGAAGGAAAGCTTTGTGCTAATGATGTAGAAGAATATGTGAGATGTTTCTATGAAGATGAAAATCATGAACATATGGTCTTTCCTGGCATGGTCTATATTTCATATCCAACTGAGTTTGGTACACTTTATAGCAAGAAGGAATTAACTGAACTCTATGATGTATGTAAACATTATAGACTGCCGCTTTACATTGATGGTGCAAGATTAGGATATGGATTATGTGCCGGTGATCTTTCAATAGAAGAACTCGCATCACTTTGTGATGTGTTCTATATTGGTGGAACTAAGGTAGGAGCCTTATGTGGAGAAGCCATTGTCTTTAAAGAGAAAGCCCCAAAGCATTTTGTAACATTTATTAAGCAGCATGGTGCGCTTTTAGCAAAAGGGAGATTGCTTGGCGTACAGTTTGATGCCTTATTTACTGATCAGCTTTATATGCGCATCTCTAAGCATGCAATTGATATGGCAATGATTATGAAAGAAGAACTAAAAAAAAGAGACTATCGCTTTGCGATAGATTCTCCAACCAATCAGCAATTTATTATTGTCGAGAATGATAAACTAGAAGATATAAAGAAACATGTCATGTATAGCTTCTGGCAGCGTTATGATGAAACGCACACAATCATTCGTCTAGCTACAAGCTGGGCCACGACAAAAGAAGATGTAGAGAAACTATTTCAATATTTATAAAAAGAAGCAGGCATGCCTGCTTCTTTGATTATTCAAATTCTCTAGCCATTAAAGTGTAGAAATCGATATTAAGCTGAGCACTCTCAATTAAATCATCGAAAGTCTTAATCTTCTGAACATCTGGCATAAAGTCATTAGTTATATAGTTTTCACGAAGTACACGGTAAAGTTCAAGCTCATCCTGCTTAGTTTGAACCTGTGAAAGAGCATAGGCTCTTACATCTTCCTTAGTGAACTTTTCTCCGTGATTGACTTTATGAAAGATTGTAGATTCCTTCTGTAATTTTGTATTAACCTTTAATAATATTTCTTCAGATAATTTTGCGCTATTTGTTTCTGTCATAAAAGTCTCCTCCTTAATTCATATTGTACTAGGGTGTTATTTTATTTCAAATAGAATATTAAATAATTTTTAATTTCTTTTTTCTTTCACATTTAGAAAAACAGTGAAATAATATTGAATTATAAGGATGTTTCACTTATAGTCTTACTGTTAAAAAAATAAGGGAGAAATTAAAATGAATGTAAATAAGAAATATATGCCAACATATCACGCTCATGTATCATCAGGATGGTCAAATGATCCTAATGGATTACTCTATTTTAATGGGAAATATCATATGTTCTTCCAGCATTATCCACATAAGGCAAAATGGGGAATCATGCACTGGGGACATTTTATCTCTGATGATCTTATCAAATGGGAAGAAGCACCAGTAGCCCTTGTTCCAGATCAGGAATATGAAAGACAGTGTGGGTGCTGTTCAGGAACCGCAATTGAACGTGATGGCAAACTTTATCTTATGTATACTGCAGCACAGATGGATCTGCAAAGACAATGTATAGCCTATTCAGAAGACGGCATTCATTTTTCTAAATTAGATAACCCCCTTATTGATGCAAGAAACCTTAATACTAGCGATATCTCACCTAAGGATTTTAGAGATCCTAAAGTATTCAAGAAGGATGATACTTACTATTGCATTGCGGGTACTAGAATGATGAGTGAAGAGGATCTTCAAAATTATATTGATTTCGTCAGCAATCAAAATGAAAATAAAGAAATCACCATTGATGATGTAGCATCAACGAATTTCTATGCACATGGCTATGGCAATCTTGTATTATTAAAATCAGATGATTTTAATAATTGGGAATATGTTGGTCCATTGCTTACTAAACAGGAAAATATTCAGGAAGCTTTTTATCGTTTAAATGGTGTTTATGAATGTCCTGATTATTTTGAAGTAGATGGTCAGGAACTATTATTGGCAAGTCCTCAGAATCTTCTTCAGATTGGCTATCGTTTCCAGAATCTTCATTCATGTGTCTATATTCCAGGTCACCTTGACTTTACAACAGGAGATTTTCATCCTGAATATATTGAAGAAATAGATAGCGGGTTTGATTTCTATGCACCTCAATGTATGAAGATGACAGATGGACGCTATGTAATGATTGCCTGGAAAGAAATGTGGGATCGTACTTATCCTACAGAAAGTGATAATTGGATTGGGACTTATACATTGCCTAGAGAACTCTCTTACAAGGATGGTCAGCTGATTCAGACACCTATTAGAGAATTAGAGAACTATCGTCAAAATGAAGTAGTAGCTAAAGGGATGATTCTTAATGGTGAGTTACGTCTTGAAGGAGTAGAAGGCAATAAGATTGAACTAGAAGTGGATATGGAAATTACGACTGCTTCTAGAGCAGGTATTAAATTGTTTAAACATGGTGATCATGAAGTATTTATCTACTATGATCAAAAAGAACAGCTTTTTGTCTTTGACCGCAGCTGTTCAGGTATTGAGATTGGTGGAAGAGAAATTGATACAAATATCAGAAAGATGCCATGGGAGAATAAACGTATTCAGTTACGTATGTTCTTGGATGTTTCTTCATTAGAAATCTTTATTGATGGTGGAAAGAAGACGATGACAGGAAACATTTATGGTGATCCAATCAAAGATACAGGTGTTGAATTCTTCTCTGAAGATGGAGAATGTATTATTCATTCTGTTAAGAAGTATGATATTGTCGTAGAGGCATAATAGCCTCTTTTATTTTTTATCCAGGTATTCAAAATGTTTTTATTCACTTTTTATTATTCGTATAATGAAATAAAGTGAGGTAAAAATATATGGGTAAATTATTATTCTTTGATATTGATGGCACAATTTTATCTGATAGAACTTACAAGATTCCTGAAAGTGCAATAAAGGCAATTAAGCTTGCGAAAGATAATGGACATAAGTGCTTTTTATGTACGGGAAGAAGCTATGGTATGACTAAAGAGGTGTCCGATGCGGGCATCAGTGATGCGGTTATTACGAATGGGATGGGGGTCATCATGGATGATCAGCCACTTATTCTTCATTCTATTCCAAAACAGGTTGTAAAGAAGACTTTGGATCTTATTGATGAAATGAATGGAGGATATCAGATTATCGATTGGCAGTATGGTTATCAGAATCCTTATAATTACGCGAACTCGGAAAAATCATTCTTAGCAAGATTCCCTGATGTGGATCCTCAGTTCTTCTTTGATAAGAAGGGAATGAAGCCAATAAGTGAATATCCTGGCAGTGATATTTTAAAGATTGATGTGACATTAAATAGTGAAGAAGATGCTAAACGTTTTGATGAAGCTTTGGATTCTTCTTTAGAAATGACATGGGCTGGAGGATATACTAATAATACCGCAAATGCTGGGGAACTTGTTTCTAGAGGTTTTTCTAAAGGAACCGGAATCAAGGAACTATGTGAACATTTAAATGTAGCTATTGAAGATACTGTTGGATTTGGTGATTCTACAAATGATCTAGGTATGCTTGAAGCAGTGGGGACAGCAGTTGCAATGGGTAATGCGCCAGATAGTGTTAAGGAGATAGCTGATTATGTAACTGATGATATTGATGAAGATGGATTATATAATGCCATGAAACATCTAGGATTAATTTAGTGCAGCAATTGCTGCACTTCTTTTGTTCACATGGACATTGTTTTTTGTTAAGATAGGAAAGGAAAAGAGGAAATTTGCAATGAATAAACATGTAATCATTTCACCAGAAGGTGAAAAATGGCTTGATCAGGGTCAGATGTGGATGTATAGAAACAACCTGGTTGAGATTGAAGAGCCTGCTAAGACAGGTGATATTGTAGATGTAGTAACAGTAGAAAATCGCTATCTTGGAACAGGTTTTCTTAATAAAGAAAGTCATGTGACAGTAAGACTCTATAGTAAAGATAGAGAAGAAACTTTTGATAAAGCATTCTTCAAGAAAAGAATTCAGTTTGCCTATGATTTTAGAAAGACGGTAGAAAGCAAAAATCTTTCTAACTGTCGTCTTATTTTTGGAGAAGCAGATGATCTGCCAGGACTTACTGTCGATCGCTATAATGATATTCTTGTTACACAGATTACTTCTTATGGACTTGAAGAAAGAAAAGATCTGATCTATTCATCATTGCTTGAAGTGATGAAAGAAGATGGAGAAGAAATCACTGCTATCTATGAAAGAAATGATGTTAAGGCAAGAGAAAAAGAAGGATTGTCTTTATATAAAGGATTCTATATGGGTCAATGTGAAACAGAGACAATCATTAATGAGAATGGATTATTGTTAAAGGTAGATATAGAGAACGGACAAAAGACAGGTTACTTCCTTGATCAGAAAAGCAATAGAGTTCTTCTAAGAGAAATGGCTCATGGCAAGAATGTTCTTGATTGCTTTACTCATACAGGAGGTTTTGCATTAAATGCGGCTATGGGGAATGCCAAGAGTGTTACAGCAGTAGATGTTTCACAGGTAGCTCTTGATGAAGCATTAAAGAATGCGAAGCTTAATCATCTAGAAGATAAGATTACTTTTGTACAAGATGATGTCTTTGATTACCTTGATACCATTAAAGAAGGTCAGTTTGATATTATCGTATTAGATCCACCAGCATTCACTAAATCAAGACGTACTGTCAATAAGGCATATAATGGGTATAAGCGTATCAATAAGGTCGCAATGGAAGCTCTTCGTCATGGTGGATATCTTATTTCTTGTACATGTTCAAGATTTATGGAAAGAGAAATGTACGAAAAGATGTTAAGAGAAGCTGCCAAGGAAGCAGGGGTTGTCTTAAAGCAAGTTTCTGTTACTCAACAGAATCATGATCATCCTATTCTTTGGACAATGGAAGAAACATCTTACTTAAAATTCTATATTTTCCAGGTACTATAAAAGAGGCTTTCGCCTCTTTTTTTATATGATATTCTCTTTTTTTAATGCGACATAGATACCATCGTCATTATTGCTTAATGTATGTTCACTGATCATTTCTTTTAATGAAGAAGGAGCATTTTCCATTAGATAAGGATGTCCAACACATTTTAACATATCAAGATCATTGAAATTATCGCCAAAAGCGAAAGCATCTTTAATGTTGATATGATGCTTTTTACATAAAAGCTCAACAGCTTTTGCTTTAGATATACCGTTGGCATTGATTTCAATAAGAATAGATGAAGAGCGTGTGATATTAAGATTTGGAAAAGCATCAATCAGCAGTTTTTGAATAGTTTCTGTTTCATCAGGATTGCACATGCATAGAATCTTATTGACATGGGATTCTACATCTTCGATAGTACCTTCTTTACTTTGTGCTTTGACAATGTTTTCTTCATTAATGACACGTGAATCTTTTTTATTAGCGACAATCCATTGATCTTCTGAATAGATGTTCCATGTGACATCATAGGGATTTAAGAAAGAAATAATCTCTTTGGCAATGTGTTTAGGGAAACCTTCAGAGAAAAGCACATTCCCATTTTTATCGATGATCATGCCTCCACTATAAGAGACAATATCACAGGTAAGATTGTTTTCTTTTAGAATAGGGTAGATGCCAGAAGGACTTCTCGCTGATACGAAGGCATAGGGAATATGCTTTTGTTCTAGCATATGAAATGCTTCTTTTGTACGTGGTGTCATCTTGTGTTCATTGTTAAGTAGAGTGCCATCAATATCACTGAAAATAATTGTTTTCATGGTTATTCTCCTATTATATCTACGATACATCCTGCTTCTCTTATTTGATTGACAAGATGTTTTGGTGGTTTTTTATTAGTAATCAAAAAGTGAATCTCAGAAAAATCGAGGGCTTTGAATGCACCTTTCTTTTGATATTTAGAATCATCAAATATAACGCAGACACTATTGCTTCTTTTTGCGACTTTCTTTTTTACTAAAGCATCTTCCTGTTCACTAAAGTAAATCCCATCATCCTTGACGGATGCGGCCCCAAGAAAAGCAATATCAAAGGAAATCTGTTCAATCTCATGGATTGTTTCACTACCGTACATGTAAGCATTCTTAGGATGAAAAGTACCACCGATCATATGAGCATGACAGCGCTGACCTAATGCTTCAATGTTTCTTATAGCGTTGGTATAAGCTTCAATATGAGAAGGAACAATATTACAAAGTTCATAGATTGTCGTTGAGACATCAAAGAAGATGACTTTTTGTAGATTAATATAGCTTAAGGCATGTTTCGCAAGTTTTTTCTTGATAGAAATGTTTTCATTCTGTCTTTCTTTATAATCAAGAATCATCTTATCTTTTTGATTTAAGGTAATTCCTCCACGATCACGTGAAGCATAGCCTTCTTCTTCCATCAGGATCATATCCCTTCTTGCGGTATCACGAGATGTGTTGCAAAGTGACATGATTTCCTGAGAACTGAGGAATTGTTTCATTTTTAATGTTGAATAAATTAAGTGGATACGTTCTTTTTGGTACATCTGATCACCTCAATTTCATTTTAAGTAATTTTAAGTAATTTATCAATAATTACTTATAAATACTTAAAAAAGAGCTTTCGCTCTTTATGATTTTACTACTCGAATTGATTTGATAACTGGCTGATCTTCTTTATCAATAGTGCCATTATTATCAGTTGGTTCTGCCATTTCTGCAATTTCATCTACTACTTTCATACCTTTTGTTACATGACCAAAAGCGGCGTATTGTCCATCTAGTGAGTCATTTGTCTGATGCATGATGAAGAATTGCGAAGAGGCGCTGTTGTAGTCAGTAGAACGAGCCATAGAGATGGTTCCTCTCGTATGCTTGATATTGTTTTCTACACCATTCTGACTAAATTCACCTTTTACTTTCTTTTTAGATCCTCCAGTTCCATCGCTATTAGGATCGCCACCTTGTATCATGAATCCAGAAATAATGCGATGGAATGTCAAACCATCATAGAATTTCTTATTAACAAGATTTAAAAAGTTTTCTACTGTCTTTGGTGCTTCATTGGGATCAAGTTCTACATAGATTTTTCCATATTCTTCTACATCAATGCAGACAACAGGTTTACTTTTCTTGCATGATACGAGAGAAAGGCATAAAAAAAATAGCAATGATAATGAGATGATTTTCTTCATAAAAAAGCCCTCCTTGAATTAATTATGACATCTTAATGATATAAATCAACAATATCAAATAAAAAAGTGCTATAGTAGAGGAATAGGAGAAGATTGGACTATGGCAAAAAATACATATAAACATGCAAAAATACCTGAAAAGAAAAAACATGGAAAACTCATACTATTTATTCTTATTGCATTAGTAGCATGCGTTGCTTGTTATTTTGTTTTTACAAAACCTTCTAAAAAGGATGTTAATGAAGCCTATAAGGATGTCATTAATGAATATAAGACAATGCTTAAAGAGAATAGAAAGGTAAAGACAAAAAGCAGTGCTTTTAGCAAGTATGAAACTGCTGGTAAACTCGCTTCACGTATTTATGAAGAAGATGAAATTCGTTCTGTCTACTATTCATACTATGATGCTGATGAGGATAATGTAAAAGAATTACTAATAGCCTCTAAAGGAGAAAGTGATAAGGAACCAGAACTGATTGCAGTTTATGGATATGATGGCAAGACTGCATCTCTTATTGAGAAGCAAGAAAAAGGAGCTGAGCTGTTACTTACAACTGATCATAAGCTTCTTAATCTTAAGGATAAGGAAGCAAAGCTTACAATCTTTAAGGATGGGGTAAAGAAAAATACCCAGACAATTACTTTAGATCAGGCTAAGACAATGGACCAGATTAACTTTGAGAAAAAGGATTGGAAGCTTATTCATAAAGGAAAATCTACAGAAAGCAGTGATGATACTTACTTTAGAGCAGAATATATGCCACAGAGTGGATATTATTACAATACCGCTAACTGGGATGATGCTAATCGCTGCATGATTCGTATCTATAGAAGAAACAGTCGTTCATTCTACTTTACTATTTATAAAGTAAGAGATGAATATGGTAAGAGAATGTCTAGCTATAAGAGAATCACTTCTCAGCATATTGCAAAGTTTAATTCTAAGGATGATGAAACTGCAACATATGAAGGTGATGATTATACAATCACATTTAACTGCAACTATAAGTACTCTGTCTCAATTGATGGATTAAGTGATGCGACTGAAGCAGGAGATGTCTTCTCACGTACATCAGCCGGAAGTGAAAACTTTGGTAAATAAAGAAAACGACGTATCGAATGATACGTCGCTTTTCTTTAAGATATGATTAGTCTTTTTTGTTAGCAGATACGATATTATCAATATGTTCATCGTAGATTGTTTTGTAAGGTGTTAATCCTAGAATATAATCTACACTCACATTATAATGTTGAGAAAGCTTGATTAAAAAATCTACTGGAATTGATCTCGTTCCTTTTTCATATCTTCTATAGACTTCTCGTTGACAACCAAGAATTTTGGCAATATCATTTTGAGATAAGTCATGATCAATACGTAAATCTTCTATACGTTGAAAAAACATGAGTTAAGCCCTCCTTTAAGATAATGCTACTAAACAATGGCATAAAAATGAATAAAAAGCTACCATAAGGTAGCATAAAATGTAAGGTGTATGTCAAATATGAACGAAACAAAGAAAAAATTAAAATGTGCAGTCGATATTGGTGAAGCCCTTCTTATGAATGGTGGAGAAATATATCGAGTAGAAGAAACTATTAATCATATTTTAGAAGCGTGGCAGATAGAAAACTATGATGTGTATGTATTATCCAATGGTCTATTTGCAAGTGCTAATGAAACAGCAGAAGATGCCTGCAGCATCGTACGACATATTGTTAACCCTCAGGTTCATCTCGGTCGTATTGCAGAATTAAATCAGCTTTCTAGAGAAATATGTAAAAGTAAGATGAGTGTCGATGCAGCAAATGAATGTCTTGAATCAATTAAGAAGATGTCTTCTCATTCATTGATGGAGACAATGATTGTATGTGGATTAGGGACAGGATGTTTTACTTATATCTTTGGTGGTACGTTACAAGATAGTATCATCTCTTTTATAATAGGAATATTTATTGGATTATTTCTTTATAAGAATCACGCATCAAGATTTATCAAGAATATTTTTGGCGGATTTATTGCAGCTGTTTTAGCAAGTCTTTTTTCTATGATGGTACCTATTCATATTGATAAAGTAATCATCGGAGATATCATGCCCCTCGTTCCAGGAATCGCATTTACAACTGGCGTCAGAGATCTTTTTCATGAAGATTATCTTTCAGGTGCAATTCATATACTTGATGCCATATTGACAGGAATATGTATCGCTGTAGGTGTAGGTACATTCTTATTAATAATGAATGGAGGATTCAAATGATCACACAGTTTATTATTTCCATGATCGCTACAATCTCCTTTGCGATATTATATGACGCTCCCAAAAAACATTTATTCTACTGTGGTCTTACGGGAGGGGTGGGCTGGGTCATCTATTACATGATGGCTAAGCTACACTACAATATGATATTTTATACATTCGCTTCAGCTTTTGCATTAACCTTGATATCACGTATTCTTGCGATAGTAAGAGAAGCTCCTGTTACAATGTTTTTGATTCCTGGTATCTTCCCGATCGTACCAGGAGCAGGTATTTATTATACTTCTTATTATTTCTTTATTAATGATTTACATAGAAGTATTCTTTATGGAGAAGATACTGTTAAGATTGCTTTTTCTATTGCTTTTGGCATTATTATGGCTATGGCTATTCCACAATTTTTGTTTGCATATCTTAAATTATTGAAAAGATAAAGAGACTTTTGTCTCTTTTTTTTGTAGAATTGTATACAAGGAGGAAAGAATATGGAATATAAGGAACTTATTAAAGAAAGATATTCGGTAAGAAGTTTAGATGGCACTAAAGTGGTTGAAGAAGAGAAAATCAATGCGATTTTAGAAGCAGCGCAAGTTGCACCAACTGCTGTTAATAAACAGCCATTTCATATTTGGATTATTAGAAGCGAAGATAATATTTCAAAGCTTTGTGAAGCATCTCGTTTTGATTTTGGAGCTAAATTATTCTTCGTTGTAGGAAGTGATGCAAAGAATGCATGGGTAAGAAAGTATGATCAGAAGAATTATGCGGATATTGATGCTTCTATCGTAGCTACTCATATGATGTTAAAGATTCATGATTTAGGTTTAGGATCAACATGGGTTGGTGCTTTTGATGCCCCAAAAGTAAAAGAATTATTCCCTGAGATGGCAGATTATGAATTGGTAGCTATTTTCCCAGTTGGTTATTTAGCAAGTGATGCAGAACCTTCTCCACGTCATGGACTAAGAAGAGAGATTTCTGATTTTGTAGATGAGCTATAATAAGTTGTATGTTAAAACGATAAGTTATAAAATAACAAGTAGAAACTAAAGGAGGATTCTTTATGATAAGAATTGGTATTATTGGTTATGGTAACTTAAGCCGTGGAGCTGAAGCTGCCATTAGACAAAATCCAGATATGGAATTAGTTGCAGTTTTCTCTAGAAGAGATCCTAAGAGTGTAAAGGTGAAAACTGAAGGAGTGGGTGTTTATCATGTAGATGATATCCCATCATTTAAGGATAAGATTGATGTCATGATTTTAGGAGGAGGAAGTGCTACTGATCTTCCTGAACAGACTCCAAAGTATGCGGAAATGTTTAATGTTGTTGATTCATTTGATACACATGCAAGAATTCCTGAACATTTTGCAAATGTGGATGAAGCTGCTAAAAAAGGAAATAATATTGCGGTTATCTCAGTAGGTTGGGATCCAGGAATGTTCTCATTATTAAGAATGGTTTCTACAGCTATTCTTCCTGAAGGAAACAATTATACATTCTGGGGAAAAGGTGTATCTCAAGGTCATTCTGATGCTATTAGAAGAATTGATGGTGTTAAGGATGCGAGACAGTATACTATTCCAGTTGATAAAGCATTAGATGCGGTTAGAAATGGAGAAAATCCTACTTTATCTACAAGAGAGATGCATACAAGAGAATGTTTTGTTGTAGCAGAAGAAGGTGCTGATTTAGCACGTATTGAAAAAGAAATTAAAGAGATGCCAAATTATTTTGATCAGTATGATACAACTGTTCATTTTATCTCTGAAGAAGAATTATTAGAAAAACATGGTGGATTGCCACATGGTGGATTTGTATTAAGAAGTGGTGTTACCGGATTAGAAAAAGAAAATCATCATGTTATTGAATATGCATTAAAACTAGATTCAAATCCAGAATTTACTGGATCAATCTTAGTAGCTGTCGCAAGGGCTGCTTATAAAATGAAACAAAGAGGAGATAAGGGATGCAAGACAATCTTTGATATTGCCCCTGCTGATTTAAGTGCAATGTCTCCTGAAGAGTTAAGAGCTCATTTACTTTAATCATAATAATAAAGCAAGAACTACCACATAGATGGTAGTTCTTTTTTCATTATTTTAAACTTATGATGCAAATAATGTCAAAAAATAGTAAAATGAATATAGAGGTCAAAACATTGTTAAAAATTACAATAATTGAAATTGAAATATTACATTTCGATGTTATAATGATTCACAAATATGATGAATATAACGCAGTATTTTATCCATCAAATAAAAAATGATACTGAAGTGAAAGGTGATTAGATATATGAAGTGGCGTTCCGTTTCAAGGAAAACAAGAACTATTTTAAAGAAAGCAAAGAAAGGCTGGATCAAAAAACTTATTACACGTGTTGGTTATGTAAAAGAAGTTAAAGAAGAACCAGTTTTAGAAAAAAAGGAAACAAGCAAGAAGAGCTCTAAGTATTTAAAAGAAGGACTTATGTCTGCAGGAGCTGTTTTAGGTGCATCTACTTTAATGAGTAATGAAGTATATGCAGCTACAGAAAAAGAATTAAATGCTGAAGATACAACTGTAACTAAAGATCAGATTACAATCAAGGATGAAAATTATTCTGAAACTAGTGAAGTAGAATCTACTTCAACTACTGAAAGTGAATCTGAATCTTCAAGTGAAAATAAAAGTGAAAGCAAGAGTGAAAGTCAGAGCTCTACTGAGAGCACAAGTGATTCTCAATCACTAGCTACTAGTGAACATGAAAATGTAGAAAAGACTGCTAATAGTCAGGCTGACAATAGCTCAATTAAGGAAGAAAAGACTACACTTAAAGTAGCTAAAGTAAACTCTGTTAAAAAGACTGTTGCAAAGAATATAAATAAAGTTGTTAAGGAAGAAACTGTATCTACTAAAGAGAATGTAGTAGAAAATGTTGTTTCTACTAAAACTGTTGCCCCAAATGTTGTTGAGAATACAGTAGCACAGGATGTATCTAAGAATGCAAATGTTAATAAAGATGAAGATGAATTAAAACGTACATATTCATTTAATATTACAAATGCATTAGCACAGGCTTCTTATGAAATTGGAGATAGTAAATTAGCATCTACATCTTCTAAGCAGACATCTTTAGATAAGATTAAGGAAGAAGTATCAAGCTACAGCATTTATACAGATACAATTGATGTAGCGGGACATATGCAGTCAGATCTTGCAGCCAATAATGTTAATTGTATTAATAAAGCTGAAATTGGTTCTGATACTATTTATGATGAAACAGATAAACAAACATATATCGGTCATTTATCTAAGAGAGAATATACAGAAAATATTATGCCTGGTTCGGCCACTAATAAGATTATTTTCTCTAATGAGAAATATATTATTAATGGTAAACAACAGGATAAGTTTGTATTTACTGATGAAAAAGGTAATTATATTACTTCATATACTGATAAAACTGGAAAACATGAAGCCCCAACTGGTTATGTTTATATTTTCCAATATGATCAAAACGGTAATCGTGAAGTGTTTACTTTGCAGGTTGATGCTTATAAAAATGGTATTACATTAACTAAGGATGAAAATCCAGTTCATATGGATACGATTTCTAAGTATTCTGAGGATTTAATTAATAATACTGATAAAGTTCCAACTGTAAAACCAACTATTACTAACACTGGTGATCAGAAAGTTGTGATTGATGCAACGCAATATAAAGATAAAGAAGTACATGTAGATTTAACTTTTGATGATAAGAATACTTATAATGGTGGTTATTATGATACTGTCAATAATAAATGGGATAGTGAAAAAGTACAGCCTGTAGTACATACTAAGGATGGTCAGTCTACAAATATGTTCAGTGAAAGTGGTAAGGTAAATATTATTGTTAATCATGATAAGACTGAACAGACAACACAAACGGTTGTTGTTAACTTTAAATATACTGGTTCAAAAGAAAATGAAAATAATGTTGAATTTAATGTAGAAAAGTTAATTGTTGATCATGTATCGAGTGATGGTGAATCAAATTCAGTAGGTATTAGACATATTGTTAATGCAGTTGTTTATAACTTCGGTGATTTCAATGGTACTATCAATTTAACAGGAAGCTTCTGTGGTACTATTATTGCTCCTAATGCTAAAGTTATTGTTTCAGCTACTGGCACTGGTAGTATTTATGCTAAAGAAGTAGTTATATCAAGTGGTGAATGGCATTCAACATCATCAAAGAATCAGAAATATCCATCTCATAGTGAGTCTACTTCTGAATCAAAATCGAACTCTAAATCAGAAAGCAAGTCTAAGTCAGAGTTCGAAAGCAAATCAAAATCTGAATCTGAAAGTAAGTCTAAATCTGAATCAGAATCACTATCTAAATCTGAGTCTATAAGCAGATCAAAGTCAGAAAGCAAATCTAAGTCTAAGTCAGAGTCTGAATCAACTAAAAAGTCTAAATCAGAATCTAAATCAAAGTCAGAATCTGAATCAACTAGCAAGTCTGAGTCTGAAAGCAAATCTGAATCTGAATCAACAAGCAGATCTGAGTCAGAAAGCAAATCCAAGTCAGAATCTAAGTCAGAAAGCAAATCAAAATCAGAATCTGAATCAACAAGCAGATCAGAATCAGAAAGCAGATCTCAGTCAGAGTCTGAAAGCAAGTCTAAGTCTGAATCTGAGTCTACAAGCAGATCAGAGTCAGAAAGCAAGTCTAAATCAGAGTCTGAATCTATAAGCAGATC
>NZ_KL370859.1:27973-39606 GCF_000702065.1 Kandleria vitulina DSM 20405
TCAGAATCTGAGTCTACAAGCAAATCTAAATCTGAATCCGAATCAACAAGCAGATCAGAGTCTGAAAGTAAATCAAAATCTGAATCTGAATCAATAAGCAGATCCGAATCAGAAAGCAAGTCTAAGTCAGAATCAGAATCTATTTCTGAATCTGAAAGTTATTCAGCTTCAAAATATGACAATAGTAATACAGAGTCTGGTAGTGAATTTGTAAGTGAAAGTGAATCAAGTTCATTCTCTACATCAGAGGCAAATCAGTCAGAATTACCATCTGAAAGTGAAGTACAATATGGCAGTGAATATGAAACTCATTATCATGGTGCTTCATATACTCCTGAGAAGGAGACAAAAACAGTTTCAGATGACAATGTTGTAAAAACTGGTGATAACACAGATATGACAAAAGATGCAGTTATGGCAGCTATGGGATTAACTGGAATGGCAGCTGTTGTAGGTAAGAAGAAAAAGAAATCTACTAACGATTAACTAAAAAGAGCAGGTAAACAGTAGGTTTACTTGCTCTTTTGTTTTAAGAGAAGGTAAGTAGCATGAAGAAACGAATAATTATCTCCCTATTGATCGCAACAATATATATATTAGGAAAAAATATTCCCGTAGCATTTGTAATTGCAGATTCTCATCAATTAAATCTACTTAATATGAAAAGTATTGTAGAAAGTATGATTGGTGATGATGGGGGAAATGCATCCATTTTTCTTTTAGGACTATCTCCATGGATGAGTGCTATGATTTTAGCTAGAATTATTGGCTTCTTTATGGATGAAAAATCAAATAAAGTAGCACCACACCGCATGAGAATCATTACGAATACATTGATGATAGGTTTCACATTAATACAATCAATATCCAAAGTACGTACAATGAAATTTGATTCTTTAGCATTAAACAGTTATGGAAGATTGGGATTATTCTTGTTTGTAATATGTGAAATATTTGCAGGAAGTTTATTTCTTGTTTGGTTAGTAGAAAAGAATATGAAACTTGGAATAGGAGGACCATCCCTCATAATCTTGATTAATATTATCATCAACATCAGTATGGTAATTGGAAAATACAGTAGTCATACATTTAACCATGTAGGAATAATGGCATATGTTATAGTATTCTTCTATATTCTTATGACTGTTGCAGTAACAATTATATTGACTCAATCAGAAGTACGTATTCCTGTTTATAAGTCATCTATTCATAATGAATATGCAAGTTCTAATTATTTATTATTTAAGCTTAATCCATTGGGGACATTGCCATCGATGTATATTGTTTCAATTTATGCGTTACTGATTTCTCTGTTTCATACATTTCATGAATTATATAAAGAGAATAAGATACTCTCAATGCTTGTAAAGTATTGTGATATTGAACATTTATCTGGAATATTATTCTTTATTTCATTGTTCTTCTTATTCTCAATAATTCTATCGTTTATTATTGTGGATCCAAAAGATATTGCAGATAATCTATTAAAAAATGGAGACTGTATTGAAAATGTGAGACCAGGTAAACAGACAAAGAACTATTTAAATATGGTTTTATTGGTATTAACTGTAATAAGCAATATCATAATCATGATAATAATGGTAACCCCATTATTAGTAGGGTTCTCATTTAAAGGAAAAACAGATTTATTCTCTATGCCGTTAACATTTATGATACTTACAAGTATTGTGTTAAATGTAAAAGAAGAATTTGATACACGTTTATTAGGAAATGTATATGAAAAAAGACTGATTCATTTAGAAAGGGGAGAAAAATAATGATTTGGTTTATTCCCTCTTGGTATCAGGATGAAAGTATTGTAGTAAAAGAAATGAACTGGAATAGAACAGCCTCTTCATCTCGTTTTGATGATACAGTCAGTCAGGTTAAAATATTTAAAGAAGAAGATAAAGAAGTATCATTAATGATATTAAGCTACTCTCCTCATTTAAGACATTTCCTTTATAGAGAAGAAATCATGGATGTAGATTATACTTCAGTATTTGATGATCTGCAGGATATTCAATCAAAAAGAATAGGATTATACTCCTATAAAGATCTCAATTGGCCTTCCGATGTAGAGTGGATCTATACCCCCTATATTGTGCTCGCAAAAAGAAAGGGTGCTCTTTTCGCTAAAATATATTTTGGGAAAGAAGGCTATATGATTGGGGTGGATCTATTCCAGAATGAACGTAAAAGATTGATTTTTGATGATCGTGGCTTTCTTTCATGTGTTCAATATTACAAGGAAGATAATCTTCAATATGAAGAATATTACAATGAAAGAGGAGAATGGCAATTCAGACATGAATTCAATAGTGGCGAAGTTGTCATCAATGAAACACAGAAACATCGTTTTAGAAAATTGAGATATGAATCAATTGAAGAAATGATGAAAGAATATTTACAAAAAAAATTATATTATTATTCCTTTGATGATTATGTAGTCATCGCTGCAGATGAACACCATAATGATCTGATAATGAAGTCAATATGGAAACAAAAAGTTATTTTATCTTTATTTGGCAACCGTTTTGATATTGTAAAAGGGGAATATTTATATCATCGTGTAGATGTAATAATTACTGATTCAAATGATAAAAAGAATCTTATTGAAGATTCTTATAAAGTCAATAATGTTTACACAATATCCCCTTTAGATACACGTTTTAAACTAGGACAAAGTCAACGTACAATGAGGCTTAAGATTTATTTTATTCTTGATGATACTTCTTTTTCTTATTTAGAAGAAATCATGAAGTACATGATTTCTCATCCGTTGGTTGATTTGTATATTGGGTTATATCATTTTGAAGATTACTATGATGGAATAATACAAGATAAAATCAATCAGATGTTAAGTCAACTTGAAGCACCTTTTAAAATAGATGAAAGAGTCTTCTTAAAAATAATCAGTGATGAAAGAGATCTTATTACATTATTAAGTGATATAAGAATCATTGTAGATGTAAGAGAAACATCCGATAGCTATACGCAGATTGCTGGTATGAGTACAGGTATTCCACAGATAGTAAAGCAGGAAAGCAATTATGTTTATCATAAGAAGAATGGGTTTTGTCTTGATCATGGATATAGCGTAGCTGAAGGATTGTACTTCTACTTAGAAGACCTTGATCATTGGAATGATTCATTGGTTTATTCTTACCATCTTATGCAAGAATATTCAGGAAAGAAAATTATGAAGAAATGGAGAGAGATAATAGATAATGCATCAAAATATTAATGTTTTATATATTGGATTTAGACCAATTTCTTTAAAAGATTGTCCTGAAGAAATTCATGTCACTCAGACTAGTCATATTGATCAATTGGGAAACTATCAGGTTGTTATTATTGATATGATACTTTCTCCTTATGAAATAGAAGAAATAACAGATGCTATACCAGTTTATGGATGCTATATTACAAAAGAAGTTTATGATTATTATCAGATGGGATCATTTATATATAAAAAACAAGCAAAGATGCTTGTGAAGTATGAGATGTCATTTATAAAGCTGCTTGCATCACGTTACTTTGTAGAACAAAAAGCAAAAAAGATTTCTATTAGACAGATTGGTGTTAATCGAAGTTTTAGAGGAACAATCAGTTATGAAGGTCGTCAGTATATGACACTTCAGGGAGATTATGATACAGAGTGGACACAGACGTGTTATTGGAAAAAGGGCGTTAAGATCAATAGGAAGTATCCAGTTAGTTTATGGCTTGAATATCAGAAAGATGAAAATGTTCATCTTCAGATATTTGTAGAAGAAATAAAACAAAATACAATGGATCACATCTGTTTTGAAAAACAATACAATGAAAGTATGCTTGATAAGCCATTACTCATTGATGAAGTTCCCTATGATGGAACCTTGCATATTTCGTTGTATGTAAAAGGAACAGGAAAATTAAAAATAGGACCCCTTCATGTTAGACAATCAAGATATGAAGAAGGAGAATTATTGCCAGGTGGAGAAAGATATAATGATGATTTAAGACAAGAATGTCTTTTCTATTATGAACCAGGTAATATGAAACCACCTCTTCAGATTCATTTCTCTGATTATCATCAAGATGAAAGTTTCGAAGATATTGAAATGATGAGAAACATGAAAACACCGTTTATTATCATATCTGATCCTCGTCTTGATGGGGGAAGCTTCTATATTGGTTCTTCTCAATATGAAAAAAGAATTAAGATGTATATTCAAGAAAAAATGGAAGAACTTCATTTTACCAATAAGGATCTATTGTTTTCAGGTATATCAATGGGAAGCTACGGAGCGCTGTACTATGGGTGTGACTTTTCACCAAATGCGATTGTAGTAGGACAGCCATTGATAAATCTTGGGACTCTCGCCAGCAATGAGACAATATTTAGACCAGAAGTGTTTCCAACATCATTGGATGTCTTAAAACAGAATGGTGATGGTCAATTGGATAAGACATCAGTGAAGCTTCTCGATGATCGATTCTGGAATAAATTTGATAAAGCTACCTTTTCTAATATGAAGATCGCGGTCGCTTATATGAAAGATGATGACTATGATAAAGACGCATTTTCTTCTTTAACTACGCATGCGATAGGAAAAGATATCATGATCTATGGTAAAGGAGTAGAAGGTCGACATAATGATGATAGAAAGACCATATTCAATTGGTTCTTGATGCAATATAAAAGAATAATGGAGGAAGATTTCAAGAATGGAAAGTGATAAGGATATCTACGTTGTTCATTGGGGAGATTTAACAATGGATACATACTTGTATGGTTCATCACTAACCCTCAATAACTATAGAATCGTCTTTGAAAATAAAATGATGCCTCCTGAAGTCGCAATTAAGAAATGGCATATGATAAGTGATTATTCAAAAGAAAAAAATGAGCCATTATTGCCATTTTTAGAACCAGGGAGAACATATCATATACGTTCATATATTGAATCAGTTCCAAAGAATAGATGGTTTATTAGAATCAATTTCTATGATACAAGAGATAGACTGGTCTCTTTCTTTATGACAAATAAAGATAAAGACACCTTCACATTTCCAATAGACTGTTATTATTATGATATGCAGCTATTAAGAGGAAATGCGGATAAGATTGTATTTGAACGTATTGATCTTTATCTAGAAGAATATATTTCTACATTAGAAGAAGCAGAAGAATATACAGTACTTTGTCTAGAGCCACAGGCTTCTCTTATAAAGTATCCATCAAAAGATATACTAGATAAGATAAAACATCCTATTATTCTTCCAGGAAGAGAAGAAAGTGAACTATTTAATCAGGTTATTAGTATGAATCAATATAAAAAATTGACTTTCATAGGGTATGGACCCGTTTCTAGACGAATAGCTTATAAGCTACATAAACAGTATCCACGATCAGAAGTTGTGGATTATAAGAGTAAAGAGAATAGTTATTTTACAGAAAGATTTACAGACAAACGATATATCTTAGAAAAAATGAAGTGATTATATGGCATCATTATTAAATAAATTATCATTAAGACAATTAAATAAAGTGCTAAAAAAGGTCAATAGCTACTCTGATAAGATGAAAGCGATGAGCGATGAAACATTAAAGCATCAGACTGTGCTTTTTAAGAGACGCTATATGAAAGGTGAATCATTAGATCATCTTTTACCAGAAGCATTTGCGACAATTAGAGAAGCATCTCGAAGAGTTCTTGGTATGTATGCCTATGATGTTCAGGTTCTTGCAGGGATTGCTTTACATAAAGGAAAAATTGCGGAAATGAAAACTGGGGAAGGGAAGACTTTAGTAGCAACTATGCCGCTCTATCTTAATGCTATTACGGGAAAAGGAGTTATTCTTATTACAAGCAATGGCTATTTAGCAAGACGTGATGCTCTTGAGATGGGACAAGTCTATAAATGGCTTGGATTAACGGTCGGTATTGGCGTAAAAGAAGATGCTAAGGAGAGCATGGATACTGATGAGAAAAAGAAAATCTATCATTCAGATATTATCTATACCACCCATTCAGCATTAACTTTTGATTATCTTCTTGATAATCTATGTATCAATAAAGAAGATAAATGCATGCGAGATTTCTACTTTGTAGTCATAGATGAAGTAGACTCCGTTCTACTTGATGCTGCTAATATGCCCCTTGTTATATCAGGTGCTCCACGAGTACAGTCAAATTTATATAAGAGCACAGATTATTTTGTTGGAACCTTAGAAGAAGGGGACTATGAAGAAGAAGATAGACAAGTATGGCTGACACCAAGAGGAATAACGAAAGCAGAACAGTTTTTTGGTGTAAATAATCTTTATACAAAAGATTATTATGAAGTATTAAGACATATCAATGTCGCATTAAAAGCCCATTTCTTATTTAAAAGAGATGAGCAATATGTCGTAAAAGATAATAAGATCATGCTGCTAGATAAAAGCTCAGGACGTATGGTAGAAAATACGAAACTCAAGTGTGGTCAACATCAGGCTATTGAAGTAAAAGAAGGACTAAACCCTTCTTCAGAAACAAGAGCAATGGCTTCAATTACTTATCAGGCATTCTTTAACATGTTTGAAAAAAAGAGTGGCATGAGTGGATCAGTCATTGAAGATCGAAAAGAAATAAAGGCCGTTTACGATATAGATGTCGTTGAAATACCCACTCATATACCAATTGCCAGAAAAGACTTAAAAGATAGCTACTACGGAAGCTTTGAAGAACAGTTCGAAGCATCAATGAAATGGCTGATTCGTGCACATGAAAAAAAACAGCCCGTACTTGTCGTTACAAGTTCCATTGAAATGTCCTATATCTACTCTCGTGTACTGCTTAACCATCATATTGCCCATAATGTATTAAATGCCTACAATGTCGCAAAAGAAGCAGAAATCATAAAGAATGCCGGACAGCTAGGTGCAGTTACAATCGCTACAGCTATTGCTGGAAGAGGGACAGATATCAAGCTTTCTGATGAAGTGAAACAATTAGGTGGACTACTGGTATTAGGTATTGGCAGAATGGAAAATCAGCGATTAGAAAAGCAGGCAAGAGGGCGTGCTGGACGTCAGGGAGATCCTGGAACAAGCAAGTTCTTTGTTTCTTTAGATGATGAAATCATCAAAGAATATGGTGCACCATCTTTAAAGTCATATAAGAACGTTAAAGAGATTACCAAAAAACATATTACAAAAATGATGGATCAGGCACAAAAAAACTATGAAATTTCAGCCTATCGTTCACGTAATAGAACACTTGAATTTGATAGTTCTACTTCAGCACAAAGAACAATTATTTATACATTACGTAATCGTCTTCTTAATGATGAAATTGATTATGATGAACTCATGAATTTCATCATCAAAGAAAATATCGAAGACTTCTTTATTGCTGATCCAACTAAAGATGAAATGCAAAGATTTATATTGAGTCATATTGAATATCATATTGATGATACGCTTTCTTATAAAAAAGAAGGACTGCTTCAATTAGCAAAAGAGCGCTTTTTAAGCAAGAAAAAAGAATTAGAAGAAAGCAACAGATATAATCAGTTTATGCGTATTGCTATATTGAATGCGTTAGATAACGCATGGATTGAACAGGTTGATTATCTTGAACAGTTAAGAGCAACGATCGGACTAAGAAGATATTCACAAAAAAACATTATTTTTGAATATCATCAGGAAGCCTACCGTGCTTTTGAGAAGATGATGGATCATGCTAAAAAAAATGTCATGAAAAATGTTATGCTTAGCAGTATAGTAGAAGAAGAAAAAGGAACATTTACAGTGATGTTGCCATAGGAGTGATACAATGAGCATTTACAATATCAATTTAGGAATAGGATGGGCGAGCAGTGGTGTAGAATATGCGCAAGCTTATCGAGCTAAAGTATTAAGAGAATTAGGATTTAAGGCAAAGTTTATTTTTATGGATATGTTTCAATATGAAAATATTGAACATATGACAAAGAATATTGGTTTTCAGGATGATGAGATCATCTGGCTTTATCAGTATTTTACTGATATGCCTATTGAACCAACGACAATGAGTGAAGAACGCTTTGAAAAAACGTTCACTCTTCCTTTTGAGAAAAAAGAAGATGGAAACAAAATCATTTATTCTTTCCCAAACAACAGTTATATGTGTGCCTATTTGACAAGAGATCATCGCTATATTCATAGAGTAGAATGTGTATCAGATGGCTGTCTTATAAGAAAAGATTTCTTTACAAGTCAAAGAGCATTTACAGAATACTATGTTCCTTATGATAATAAAGCTAACCTTTATCGTCGCTGTTTTTATAATAGAGATGGCAGCATTGGTCTTGATGAATATATTAATGGGGATGATTCCATTTATCGTGTAAACGAACATTTCTTCTACAATAAAGAAGATTTTATCGGTTATTTTTTAAAGCAGCTTCACTTTACAAAAGATGATGTAGTCATTGAAGATCGTAATACAGGAATGGAATCAGCAATCTTTAAGGCGATAGGTGATGCTAAATTAGGTGTTGTCATTCATGCTGAACACTATAATAAAGAATCAACTGATGAACATAATATTTTATGGAATAATTATTATGAATATTCATTTAACCATCATAAAGATGTAAGTTTCTTTCTTTCATCTACAAAAAGACAAGAAGAAACACTAAGAGCACAGTTTAAGAAGTATTATGATGCCACTCCTCGTATTGAAACCATTCCGGTAGGAAGTCTTAAGGAACTTAAAGTAGGAGAAAGAAAACCTTATCATTTAATGACAGCTTCAAGACTAGCAACGGAGAAGAATATTGATCACCTTATTCATGCAGTCGTAAAAGCCCATGAAAAAATTCCTCAGCTAGTATTTGATATTTATGGTCAAGGTGGAGAAAAAGATCGATTAACAAAATTGATCACTGACTACAATGCCAATTCCTATATTCGTTTAAAAGGACATCAGAACCTTGATGAAGTATTCAAACAGTATGACTGTTATATTAGTGCCTCTGGATCAGAAGGGTTTGGTTTGACATTGTTAGAAGCAGTTGGTTCAGGATGCGCCTTAATAGGATATGATGTACCTTATGGAAACCAGACTTTTATTAAAAATAATGGCTATCTTGTAGATTATGATGCCTATGATACGCATGCTTGTATTTCTTCATTAAGTGAAGCTATTGTAAAATATTATGAAGAAGATCATCCCGATTTCCATCAGGCATCCTATGATATCGCCAAAGAATATCTAGATGAAGAAATCGCTAAAAAATGGAAAAATCTTTTGGAGGATCAGCTATGATATTATTATTTGAAGAATATAACCAGTTAGCCAAAGACCTTCTTTATTCATTAAGACAGACACATGATGATGTCATTCCAGTATGTATGCACTATGATGGTACATTGCCAGATGATATTTTTTCACCTTTTAAGAATCTAGTCTTTACTAGTGATGAAGGAGAACCACTTTATTTTAATAAATTGCCAATGCGTCATTATGACCGTATTCAATCTACTATGAGTGAAGGAAAAATCTATGCAGGATCAAGATTAAGAGGAAGAATCTTCTATCATCAGCCAACTCATAAAAGATACATCAAAGATGTTGATTATTTAGATGAAAACGGTAAAGTATGCGTAACTGATCACTATGATCTAAAAGGAAGAAAGTATGCCCAGACATCTTTCTTCCATAAGATTGGTAGGGTTATGAGAGCCTACTATAATGAAAAAGGACAGGAAGTTATCACTGAAAACTTTATTACTAAAGATATCATCTACAATGATCTAGAAAATAATCAGATAAAACTATTTAAGAACATTGTAGAGTTTACAATCTTCTTCTTAGAAAAAATGGGAATGGCCTCTCAGCCAATCTACTTTACCTCTCTTTCTCATCCATTCTTTGTATCACAAAGAATGCCTAATAGACAAAGAGAAGATGTTCTTTTCTGGCAGGAAGATATCTATGATGAAATTCCTGGCAATATGCAAGTCATTCTTTCAGGAGAATCTACTAGCACAAAGAAAATCTTTGTCCAAAAACCAGAAGCATATCGTAAGCTCATTGAATTAGGGGCTTCTCAAGATATGGTTAAAGAGTTAGGTATGATCTATGACTTCAAGAAGAATGATAAAAAGAAAGACATTGTCATTCTCACAAATTCAGACCAGATAGAAAAACTAAATGAACTCGTAGAAGCCTGTCAGGACCGTAAGATTCATATAGCAGCCATCACCGAAATGTCTGGAAAACTATTGAAGTACGGATCATATAAGAATGTAAGATTATATCCTAATATTACTGAAAGTCATGCAAAAAAGCTTATTGAAAACTGCCAGTATTATTTTGATATCAATTATGGTGGAGAAATATTAAATGCGATAAGAGAAGCCTTTATTCATGAAATGGTTATCTTCGCTTTTGAAGATACAATCCATCATCATGAATATGTCGCAAAAGAACATATCTTCAATAAAGGGGATATGTCATCATTAATGACTGTTCTTCTTGGAGATTATCACACTCAGTTAAATATCCAGAAGAAAGCCGCCTTATCAGAAGATGTAAATACTTATAAAGAGAAGCTTAGTCAATAAGTCTTCTCTTTTTATTAGTTTGACAAAACTAACCAAGAAGCGTAATATATAGTTAGTCTTAACTAACTAAGGAGGAACAGAGATGAAAACAGTATTTGCATCAAGAACTGGTAATGTAGAGTCAATTATCGAGAAATTAGGATTGATTGATTCAGCTTTACGTATTGAAGATGGAAGTGAGAATATTGCAGAAGACTTTATCTTATTGACTTACACAGATGGATATGGAGATGTCCCTGTAGAAGTAGATGATTTCTTATCAGTACATTCTGATCATCTTAAGGGGGTAATTGTATCAGGAGATCAGAGCTATGGAGAAGCTTATTGTGGAGCTGGTACAGTTATTAGTGAACAGTATGATGTTCCAGTACTTTACAATGTAGAAAATGATGGCACTGATGAAGATATTCAGGCTATTAAAAAGATTTTAAATTTGTAATATGAAAGAAAGCTACAGACTCTTTCAAAAGAAACTTGTGACATATTGTTCACCAACCTTATCCCATCTAAAAGTTGCAAGTCTTTTTGCGATTGATAAACGTGAAATAGATTACTCATTTATCTTTACCACTATAATCAATTAAAATATCTTCTTTCTAAAAAGGAGATTAAGCTATTTCTTCAAGAACGACATTATCCTACCAATTGCCTTCATGCGACACTAGGAAGATTAAAATGCAATTTGATGAGTGATTCTTTTCCCCATGAAATTGGCATCTTTCTAGGATATCCACTTTATAAAGTTCCCGACAGAAAACCCACGTGCCTTTAGGCCGTGGGATAAATATCAGTAAAATATATGGTATAATATACATACAGGAAATCCTATTTCCGAGTCTTTAGAAAGGAGAAAGCTGTATGCATCTTACCGTAAAACAGCAAGTAAAGCGTCTTTCAAAGGAAGATTACAGAACTATAAGAGAACTGTGCCATATAGCAAAGAATCTTGCCAATGATGCCATTTACAATGTAAGACAGTATTACTTTTCTGAGGGCGAGTTTTTAAAATACGAAAAGAATTACACTCTTTTAAAGAACAGCCCTAACT
>NZ_JNKN01000021.1 GCF_000702065.1 Kandleria vitulina DSM 20405
GAAACAGTGTCAGGAATCTTGCCAAGGAGATTCAAAGCCTGAAAATACTGAGAGAACTTAAAATTTTGTTTAGAAAAAGATTCAATAGAATTAATTAAATGTGTTATACTTTCCATGATGAAACATCCTTTCGTGATATTTTTTGTTCGCGCTAAAAGTATAACACAGGTTGTTTCATCTTTTTTAGTTAAATACGAAAAAAGATGATTACTAAGATATACTCAGTAATCATTTTACTGTTTATATAGATAAAATTGAGGGTAGTGTATTAGTGCTATGTGGTATAGATTTTTGACACTACCAATTTATTGATGAGGGATGTTTATGAAAATACATGAAGTAAAAGAAAAATGTTATCTGGAAACATTGGAAGAATCGATTACCAATGTGGAGATGGTTATTAACCATCTTGAAAAGCTCGCGTTAAGAGAAGGGGAGTTTGCGAGTCATATTTTAAGAAAAGATCGCATTATCTCCATATTACACCTTGAATTAGCATTAGCTTCTTACTGTGTCTTATTAAGGAAGATGAGAGAAAATCAGATGATTATCTATAATGATAAATTAAGAGCAGATATCAATTCGATTATTCATTCTAATCGCTTTGAATATTTTGGAAGCTATATTATTGTTCATTCACAAAAAGGAAAAGAGGAAGTAGATCTTCACTCGCTATTGCGTTATGGGAAATCTATTCTAAAAGAAAATGAAGCCTGATTTTGAAATCAAGGCTTTTCCATTGAATTTGTATAGAGATAATGTTATCATTTCATCAGTAAATGGAGGATTAAGGAAATGAAAAAAAGACCTATAGTTTTATGTATCTTAGATGGTTATGGACTTACTTCCCGTGTGGATGGTAATGCTGTAAAACTAGCAAATACACCAAATTTGGATGATTTGATGGCTATGTATCCAACAACTACAATTCAGGCATCTGGAAATGCTGTTGGTTTACCAGAAGGACAGATGGGAAACTCTGAAGTAGGACATATGAACATCGGAGCTGGTCGTGTTGTTTACCAGTCATTAACTCTTATTAATAAAGCTGTTGAAGATGGAGAATTCTATGAAAACGAAGAATTCCTAGCAGCAATCAAACATGCAAAAGATCATGGATCTAAATTACATATCTGGGGATTATTATCAAGCGGTGGTGTTCACTCATTCAATGAACATATCTATGCTTTATTAACTCTTGCTAGAAGAGAAAGACTTGAAAAAGTTTATGTACATGCTTTCTTGGATGGTAGAGATGTTGCTCCAGATAGCGGACTTTCATTTGTAGAAGAATTAGATGCTAAAATGAAAGAAATCGGTGTTGGAGAAATCGCTTCAATCTCTGGACGTTACTATGCAATGGATAGAGATAAGAGATTCGACCGTGTTGATTTAGCTTATAAAGCAATCGCTGAACATGAAGGACCAAGCTTCACTGATCCAGTTCAGTTCGTAAAAGATTCTTATGCTAATGAAGTATATGATGAATTCGTTGTACCAGGATATAATAGCAACGTAGATGGTGCTGTAGAAAATGATGATGCAGTTATCTTCGCTAACTTCAGACCTGATAGAGCAATTCAGATGGCAACTGTTATTACTAACCCAGAATTCTATGCTGATAAGGGTTATGTACCAGCAGTGAAGAGAGAAAATATTTATTTCGTATCAATGATGAAATATGCTGATAGCGTAAAAGGTCATATCGCCTTCAAACCACAGGTATTAACTAACGTTCTTGGTGATTACTTATCAGCTAAAGGTATGAAGCAGTTAAGAATTGCTGAAACTGAAAAATACGCACACGTAACATTCTTCATGGATGGTGGTGTCGATAAAGAAATCGAAGGTGCAAAAAGAGACCTTATTAATTCTCCAAAAGTTGCTACTTATGACTTACAGCCAGAAATGTCAGCTTATGAAGTTAAAGATAAGTTAATTGAAGAATTAGATTCAGGTGAATTTGATGTTGTTATTGTCAACTTCGCAAACTGCGACATGGTTGGACATACAGGAATCATCCCTGCTGCTATCTCAGCTGTTGAAACAGTTGATGAATGCGTTGGTGAAGTTTATGACAAAGTATTAGAATTAGGTGGAACAATGTTAATCACTGCTGACCATGGTAATGCTGAAACATTATTAGATGAAGAAGGTAACCCATTCACAGCTCATACAACTAACGTTGTACCTCTAATCGTAACTAACTCTCATATCGCATTAAAAGAAGGCGGTAAATTAGGAGATTTAGCACCAACAATCTTAACATTATTAGGATTGGAAGTTCCTGAAGAAATGACAGGTAACGTATTAATCGATAATGAACCAGATTGCTTCCAGTAATCTTAAAAGTGCAGCATTGCTGCACTTTTTGTTTTTCATGAAATATGCTATGATGTAAACACGAGACTAAAGGGGGGAACATGATGAAGAAATCATTCATTTTAATAATCTGTTTCCTTCTTCTTTTAGGATGTACAAGTAGTACAAAAAAAGAGAAGGTAACAGGAATAAAAGAAATACAATATAAGGCATTGAAAAAGAAGATGTCTCAAAATGTAGAATTCATACTCTACATTGGAAGACCGGATTGTGGAGACTGCATGGCCTTTAAGCCTATTTTAGAAGAATATCTTGCTAAAAATAAGAACGCAGGATTATATTATCTTAATACGAAAGCCTATCGTGATGCAGCTAAGAAAAAAGATGCCACAAAAGAAGAAAAGGATTTCTATGATAATCTCTATAAGACCTTTGAAATTGACTGGACACCAACATTAGAAGTCATTTCCAATGGCAAGATTGTAAAACAGTACAAGTATCTTGATGAAGCCTATTATGAAATTAAAGATCGTGCTAAACAGATTGAAAAACAGAAAGAGTTTGTAAAGAAATTTAAGACATTTATGGATGACTATTTTAAGGAGGATGCTTCATGAAATGTCCACACTGTCATAATGAAGTAAAAGATGAAGCACGCTATTGTCCACATTGTGGATATCATCTACATGAACAGAAACCATCTATTCCAGTATATCGCTATGTGATCGGAGCAGTCGCAGTTGTTGTATTTATCTTTTACACATTGGCTATGACAATGTTAAATCAGTATTTTATCAAGCCTCAAATCAGCAACACTATTGGGACAACTGTTAAGGGAGAAGGTACTTTCTTAAAAAGCTATACGTCCCTTGATGAATTTAATAAAGCCTTCGATAATGCGGACAAGTTTATTTCACCAATTAAAGATTATAATCAATCATTAAGCAAGACCTATGGCCTTATTTTTACGACAAGCTATACTTTCCGTTATTATTCTAATGAGAATCTTAAAGTAAAGATTATTAATAAAGCTATCATCAATAAAGACGTAAGTCTTGAGATAGTAAGAGAATATGATCGTACAAAGACGTATGATGAAGAGATGCTTACATTATCAAAATCAGGATGTCTTCTTTTTGATGATCTTAAGATGAAAGACTTAAAGCCCTATATCTTAAAAATGACAACGAAAAAAACATATCAGAGTCTCCTGAATGCATTTGAAGAGAAACGTACATTGTTTGAAAATAAGGAAGGACTTGGTCATTACGGGGTAGGTGCCTATCTTGAAGGTGGATCTCTTGTCTACTATCCTGATGGACAATCATATCGAAGTGTACTTGAAATCTATAAAAACAAAAACTATCGTTTAGCGCGATAGTTTTTTTCAGGTGTCATATATATAGTTATATGATATAATGAAGTAAGACGTGTCTTACAATTAATATAGGATAATAATTTGGGAAATGTATAGATATGTTTGAATGAGATGTTTTTGGAAGGTGAATATTTAATGAGAAAGGATATGGTCAACACTGTCATTGAAAAAACACGACAGATAATTGAAAGCTTCTGGAACAAGGAAGTGGAACCCTTAGATGATTTTCTTTCTGATGAAGTTATCTATATAGGACCTTTCAGCGGTCAGTTTGTACACGGCAAGAAGGAAACACTGGATCTACTGAAAGGAACAAGGGATGAATTAACAAGCTGTGAATTACGTAATGAAGAGTTTTACCCGATTGTTAATGAGAATCATACATGTGTAGTATGTGGACGCTACATCAGTATGAGCAATAAGAATAATAAGGAATTGTTCTATCAGGGACAACGTGTAACTGTCATTTGGGTATTGACGAAGGATAAGGAACTTAAAATTACGCATATACACTTGTCATCAGGAAACAAATACTATAATGGAAACAAGGAATTCCCACAGGGGCTTAGCAAGCTTGCTTATAATTATCTACAAGATCAGATCTATGCAAATAAGAATAATGATCTGATTCATGTAAAGGATGATAAGAAACAGATTCGTCTGATCAGCTTAGGGGATATTGAATATGCGATGGCATTGGGACATGATACAGTCATCTATATGAACAATGAAAATATCCACGCTAAAATCACATGGAAGAATTTCTTGGAATTGCTTGATAATCGTTTTATTCAGGTACACCGCTCTTATGTTATACAAAAGAGCTGTGTAAAACTAATCGGCAAAAAGTTCTTAGAAATGCAGTCGGGTGATAAAATACCTGTTCCAGCTAAGAATATGAAGAGTGTTTTCTATACTTTGACACAAAAAAAGGAAAAAGGACAATAAACCTTTTCCTTTTTTCGTTATTGACTAAAAAACAATGATAAATTATAATTTCTAAAAAGAATAGGAGATAAACTATGAGCTGGAAAGATAATCTTAAGAACGTAGAACCATATGTGGCTGGAGAACAGCCTAAAGATAAAAAATTAATTAAACTCAATACCAATGAGAATCCATATGATCCAGGTGAAAAAGTGAATGAAGCCATTAAGAGCTTCGATGCCTCTTCACTTTCTCTTTATCCTGATCCAGAAGCAACAGGCTTAAAGGAAGCGTTGGCTTTATATCATGGTGTCAATGCTAATCAGATCTTCTTAGGCAATGGCTCTGATGAAGTGTTAGCCTTGATCTTTTTAACATGCTTCAATGGTGAAAAGCCAATTCTATTCCCAGATATTACATATTCATTTTATCCGGTATATTGTCATCTGTTTGATATTCCTTATACACAGATTCCATTGGATGAACAGTTTTGCATTAACAAAGAAGACTACTATGTAGAAAACGGGGGCGTTATTTTCCCTAATCCTAATGCACCAACTGGAGCTCTTCTTTCTGTAGAAGATATCAGAGATATCCTTCTCCATAACAAAGATAGCGTTGTAGTGATTGATGAAGCCTACATTGACTTTGGGGGGGAAAGCAGCGTTAAGCTATTAGAGGAGTTTGACAATCTCCTTATCACACAGACCTTCTCTAAATTCCGTTCTTTAGCAGGAATCAGATTAGGAGTTGTGATTGGTAATGAATATTTGATTTCATGTCTTAATGATGTAAAGAATTCCTTTAACTCCTATCCACTAGATCGACTTGCTCAAGCCATCGGAAAAGCGAGCGTGATGGATAGTGATTATATTAAAGAGAACGCTAAAAAAATCATTGCGACAAGAGAGAGAGTTGCTGCTCGCTTAAAGGAACTTGGTTTCGTTATGCCAGAAAGTCGCTCTAACTTTATTTTTGTCAAGCATCCATCCTATGATGCCAACAAGCTCTTTAAAGAGCTAAGAGACCAGCATATTCTTGTTAGACATTTTAATGCGCCACGAATTGATCAGTATTTACGTATTTCAATTGGTACTGATGAACAGATGGATGAATTATTAAAAGCGATTGAGAACCTAGAGGTGTAAAAACACCTCTTTTTGCTTGTATAGGAAGATAATTTTTCGCATAATGTTAAAGCAATATTTTATAATTATGCTATAATGTACACGTATAGTGGTCAGGAGGAATAATTATGGAGGATTATGAAGTTGTATTAGTATCAGGAATGTCAGGCGCTGGCAAGACATTAGCAATGGCAGGTTTTGAAAACATGGGGTATTATTGCATGGATAATTATCCGGTAGCCCTATTAGAAGTATTTGGGGATTTATTGAAATCTTCAAGCTTTGAACCAACAAAGATTGCGATGGCAGTACGCCTTCACGATGCATTGGATGCGATTCGTATTCTTTCTAATGTCGATCATATAGCTCTAAGTGTCATTGTTTTAGATTGTGATGATGAAACACTCTTGAAGCGCTATAAACAGACAAGACGCTCTCATCCGATGATGATTGCCAATATGGCATCAACTTTAACAGAAGCTATTCAGCTTGAAAGACGTCAGTTTGAACGTATGAAATCACAGGCTCATAAGGTCATTGATACGACATTATTAAAGCCAAAGGCTCTTCAGGATATTCTAGAATCATCATTCTTTGAAGAACAGCGAGATGTCTTTAGAGTCAGCTTTGTTTCATTTGGCTACAAGTATGGTGTACCAAAAGATGCCGATTTAATTCTAGATGTACGTTTTCTTCCTAATCCGTTCTATGTGGAAGAACTTCGTCCAAAGACTGGTAATGATGTAGACGTCTACAACTATGTCATGGAAAAAGAAAGTACAAAGGAATTTGTAAAGAGAACAACAGAATATTATGATTATCTTCTATCGGAATATGAAAAAGAAGGTAAGATGCAAGTAATTGTAGGAATCGGATGCACTGGCGGACAGCACCGCAGTGTTACACTTACAAATTATTTTGCCAACTATTATAGTCAGTATTATCAGGTGTATAAATATCACCGCGATGCTGACCATTAAGGAGTGAACACAGCATGCTTTCTTTTGCGAGAAAGGTAAAAGAAGAAATTGTATTTAATGATTTTGATGTCGATTGTTCAAAAGCTTTGCTTTGTGCCTTGATCAAGGTTACAGGAACATTGCACTTAGGCAATGGCATGTCTTTAACAATACGTACAGAAAATGCCAAGATTGCCTCTAAGGCACATAAGCTTATCAAGGAAATCTATCATCCACAATTGGAATTTAGAGTTTCTAAGAAGATGAAACTTAACAAGAACAACGTCTATATCTTAAGAGTCTCTAAGGCGCGTGTGATTCTTGATGATCTTCATCTTATGGATGGACTAGGTTTTCCTATTGTCCCATCACAAGAAATTCTTCATTCATCAGATACCAAAAGAGCCTATCTTGCAGGAGTCTTTCTAGCAAGTGGGTCAGTAAACAATCCGGATACATCAAATTATCATCTTGAAATGAATGTCAATGATCAGCAGCATGCTGATTTTATTGCCAAACTCATGAATGAATATGAACTGAATGCCAAAGTCATTCAGCGTCGAAAAAAATATGTAATCTATCTTAAATCAGCAGAGAAGATTGGTGACTTTCTTCGTGCCATTGGGGCAAGCTCTTCAGTCATGGAATTTGAAATGACAAGAATTGATCGATCAATGGCCAATACTGTCAACAGATGGAACAACTGCGATATTGCTAATGAGATGAAAGTCATGTCAGCAGCAGAAAAGCAGATTGAAGATATCGCTTATGTCATTGATAAGGCAGGAATAGAAATACTAGATGAAAAGACTGCTATCGTTGCTAATATTCGTCTAGAAAATCCGGAACTGTCTTTAAATGAATTGGCAGATGTCTACTTTGAAAAAACAGGAAAGACTATTTCTAAGTCTGGGCTACATCATCGATTCAGAAAGATCAAGGATGAAGCCAATAAACTCAAGCATATGGAGGAGTGATTTTTTGACAACAATCGAAAAGCGATTTGGTATGCGTATTCGTGAACTGCGCATGCTGCAGGAAATTTCTCAAGAAGAGCTGGCGTGGAGATGTCAGCTTTCTAAAAATTATGTCTCTGATGTAGAAAGAGGACGTAGAAATGTCTCATTAAAAGCTATTGAAAAATTTGCAAAAGGTCTCGATGTTAAACTGGAAGACCTTTTTCGATAAAAGGAGATTCTATGGATATACTTGTTATATTGTTAATCGTATTAATTGTCTTGCTGCTATTATCATCAGTGATTTCATTTATTATTTATTTATGGCCATTGCTTTTGATTGCAGCTATCGTCTACGCTATCGTGAATGCTTTTAAAAAGCCACATGAAGAAGAAGTAGAGATACATGAAGAAAATCCAGATATCATCGATGTAGACTACACAGTCGTCGATGAAGAAGAAAAAAAGGAGCAATAAGATGATCTGTTCACATTGTGGAGCTGAAAATCGCGATGATGCCTTATTCTGCAGTCAGTGCGGTCAGCCAATTTCAAGAGTCTGTCCTAACTGTCATCGTGAAGTATCAAAAGATGCATCATTTTGTCAGTATTGTGGATATGCATTAAAACAAGATAACGGTGCAGTGTGCCCAAAGTGTCAGCATGTCAATAAGCCAGGAGTTGGCTATTGTGTGCAGTGCGGTACAAAATTAAATCAGTCTGCTACTGAATATAGAATGGAATATATAGAAAAAAACATAGAAGCAGTGGATTCAAAGATTCACTGGAGCAAAGTGCTAAGAATTTTTCTTGTCTTTGTTCTTGTAACAGTTTTCTGCTACATAATTCTAAAATCAACTCATGGCGTACAGGTCACTGACATGCCTAAGAACGCTATGGTGGTAAAATAAGAGAGGTTAATATGCTAGTAAGAGAGATACTTGAAGCAACAAAAGGAACCCTTCTTTCAGGTCGTGAGGACGATATAATCGAAGGGTTTACACAAGATTCAAGACAAGCAAAAGAAGGAATGATGTACATTCCTTTAAAAGGAGAAAATCATGATGGACATGATTTTATCGCTTCTGCCTTCGATAATGGCGCTAGCGCCATTATCACCGAAAAAGAAGTGAACTATCCTGACAAGAATGTCATTCTTGTCAAAGATACATTAAAAGCTCTAGGAGATATGGCTCGCTATGTGCGTATTCATTCTCATGCGATTGTTGTGGGGATTACGGGCAGTGTTGGTAAGACAAGCACTAAGGATATGATCTACAGTGTTGTAAGTGAACATTTCAAGTGCTTGAAGACGCTTGGTAATTATAACAACCATATCGGTTTACCGTTGACTATTCTTCGCTATAAGGATGAAGAAGCAATGGTGATCGAAATGGGAATGAACCATCTTGGAGAAATTGATTATCTGACAAATATTGCCTTGCCTGATGTGGCAGCTATTACCAATGTCGGGACAGCGCACATCGGTGAAGTGGGATCTAGAGAAAATATTCTTAAGGCCAAGATGGAAATTACTCATGGTCTAAAGAAAGATGGTGTTCTAGTCATCAACCATGATAACGATATGCTTTCTACTGTAAAAGAAGATGGCTTCACATTAAAAGGTATCGGTATTGATGATCAAGCAGATCTTATGGCACGAGATGTCATCTTAAATGAAGATTCTTCTTCATTTAAGATTGAAGTAGAAAATAAGTTTTACGATGTTCATGTACCAGTTGCTGGAAAACACTTTGTCTACAATGCGTTAGTGGCCATTCAGGTAGGATTGTCGCTAGGTGAAAGCATTGAAGAATGTATTCATGGTGTAGAACATTTTGAATTAACGAAGAAGAGAGCTGATCTTATTGAAGTAAAGAATGGCATGAAAGTCTTTGATGGGACATACAATGCCAACTTGGATTCAATGATTGCTTCTATTGATGTCCTTTCTGCCTACAAGGAAAGAAAGGTTGCAATTTTAGGTGATATGCTTGAACTTGGTGAGTATGAAGAAGAACTTCATAGAGAAGTTGGAAAGCATCTTGTCGAAAAGAATATTGATTTAACACTTGCGGTAGGAGAAGCTTCGGAGTATATTATCGATGAAGTCAAGAAAGCTGGACGTAATGGCTATCATTTTAAAAACAAAGAAGAAATGATTAAGGCTATGCATGAATTACTTAATGAAAATGATGTTATTCTAGTAAAAGCGTCCAATGGTATGGGTTTAAAAGAAGTCGTAGATGATTTAAAAGGAGAATAATTTATGAAATTACTTTTAGTCTGTGGTGGACAATCAACAGAACATAGTGTATCGAGAATGTCATGTACTAATATTAGAAAGAAGATTGATGATACACGCTACGAGGTAACTGTATTAGGTATCGATCAGGAAGGTACTTGGTATCATCTTGATGATGAAGTTAAAGATTATGCAAGTGATAATTGGCTTAATAATGCAAAGGAAGTAAAAGAAATCTTCGATTTCTTACGTTCTTTTGATGTTATTTTCCCTGTTCTTCACGGAATGTATGGAGAAGATGGAACTATCCAGGGATTATTTGAAATGGCTGGTGTGCCATATGTGGGATGCAGAGTCAATGATTCTGCCAATGCGATGGATAAGGTTATCACTAAGAAGTTAATCGATGCAGCAGGTATTAAACAGGTTCCTTCTCTTTATGTCAAGAAACGTTTTGATGATGAATTTGTCATTGTTAATGATGATACAACTGAAGAAAAAGATATCGTCAAGAAAGTTATGGATACATTCGGTGTCCCATGCTTTATCAAGGCTAGCCGTTCAGGTTCTTCAGTGGGATGCTATAAGGTCAACAAGGAAGAAGATATTCTTCCTAAGCTTAAAGAAGCAGGTCAGTATGACCGTAAGATTCTTATTGAAAAGAGCATCAATGCGACTGAATTGGAATGTGCAGTATTAGGTAATGATGATATTATTTCATCACGTGTAGGTCAGATTCTTCCACATGGGGAATTCTATACATTTGAATCTAAGTATGAAGATGAAGAATCAGCGACTTGCATTCCAGCAAGAGTGGATCAGTCTATCCAGGATACTATCAGAAAAGAAGCAGTACGTGCATTTAAGGCTATCGATGGTCATGGATTAGCACGTTGTGACTTCTTCTTAGATAAAGATACAGGAGATCTTTACCTTAATGAGTTAAATACATTGCCAGGATTTACAAATATTTCAATGTATCCTCAGCTAATGGAAGATTTCGGTATTTCACAGGAAGAACTCATCAACCGTCTTATCGCGCTCGCATTAGAAAGATAATAGAAGTAGACGCTAAAGTATTGGCTTTAGCGTCTTTTTTCTTTTTCGTTTTAAAATATTATCTCTTCCTCTTTTTAAATGTAAGCGTTATAATAAAAAAGGACGAAAAAAGTAATGTTTAGGTCATTTTTTGTTTATTCCAAAATATGTGTGCTTTGATTATCTTGAAATATAAAAATATGTTCATTTTTTGTTGACATCATAAGATGTTGAGTGTAACATGTTAAGCAAGTTAATAATAAAATACGTTGATGGGAACTAGTAGAGATGAAGACAGGCAGAGAGAGGCTCTGGGTGGTGTAAAGAGCTGCTGTTGACATTTTGAACTCATCCCTGAGTGGAGCACTGAATCAAGTAGGTGGCTACGGTAATTGCGACCGTTATCACGCTAGAGTATGAACTTAAACATTTAAGCGTACTTAATGAGGTTGATGTTGTGAAGCATCAATGAACTGAGGTGGAACCACGGAGTATACGCGCTCTCGTCCTCTTTACTAGCAATAGTAGGGACGGGAGTTTTTTTATAACGTTAGGAGGAGAAATGAAGATGATGAATTACAAGAAGTATAAGAGGTTTGAGACAATTAGTTTGCCAGATCGTACTTGGCCAAACAAGCATATCGAACATGCCCCAACATGGTGTTCAGTAGATTTACGTGATGGTAACCAAGCTCTTGTTACTCCAATGAAGATTGAAGAGAAAGTAGAGATGTTCCAGACGTTAGTTGATCTTGGCTTTAAGGAAATTGAAGTAGGTTTCCCTAGTGCAAGTCAGATTGAATATGATTTCATCAGAGTCTTAATTGATGAAAACATGATTCCTGATGATGTAACTATTCAGGTATTAACACAGTGTCGTGAACATTTGATCAGAAGAACTTTCGAATGTCTTCAGGGTCTTGATCGTGCTATTGTACATATTTACAATTCCACAAGTATTCTTCAAAGAGATGTGGTCTTTAATAAAAATAAAGAACAAGTTAAGCAGATTGCTATTGATGGATGTCAGCTTGTTAAAGATCTTTCTTCTGAATTCGATGGAGAAGTCATCCTAGAATATTCTCCTGAATCATTTACTGGAACAGAAATGGATTATGCGGTTGAAGTCTGTGATGCAGTTATGGATACTTGGGGAGCAAGCAAGGATAAGAAAGTCATCATTAATCTTCCTGCTACTGTAGAAATGGATACACCAAATGTCTATGCTGATCAGATTGAATATGTATCACGTAAGTTTAAAGATCGTGATCGTGTTATCTTATCATTACATCCACATAATGATAGAGGTACTGGTGTAGCTGCTACTGAATTAGCATTGCTTGCTGGTGCTGATCGAGTTGAAGGAACATTATTTGGTAACGGTGAACGTACTGGTAATGTGGATCTTGTCACTGTGGCATTGAATATGTATGTACATGGTATCGATCCTGAATTGGACTTCTCTCATATCAATGATGTAAAAGCAATGTATGAACGTTGTACTAAGATGAAAGTTGGTCCTCGTCAGCCATATGCAGGACAGTTGGTATTTACAGCTTTCTCTGGTTCACATCAGGATGCCATCAACAAAGGTATGCATAAATATCATGAACGTGGTGAAGGTATCTGGGAAGTACCTTATCTTCCAATTGATGCAGCTGACTTAAATAGACAGTATGAACCAATCGTCAGAATTAACTCTCAGTCAGGTAAAGGTGGCGTTGCCTTTGTTATGGATACAGTCTTCGGATATCATCTTCCAAAACAGATGCAGGGTGATTTTGCTAAGGTTGTACAGTCAATCTCAGAAGCTGAAGGAGAAGTTTCTCCAGAAAGAATTTTTGATACATTTACTAAAGAATATATTGATAATGAATCTCCATTTAAATTTATTCATCAGAAGCAGACTGATGAATCAGAAGATAAATCACATGAACATGAACGTAAGGTTGAATTAACAATTAGCGATCATGGTGAAGTGAAGACAATTGTAGGGTATGGAAATGGTCCAATTGATGCAGTAAAAGATGCCTTTAACTCAAATGGTTATCCATATATGCACTTATTGGATTACAGTGAACATGCTTTAACTTCAGGGTCTTCTTCAAAGGCAGCATCTTATGTACAGTTGCGTGCTAAAGGAACATCAATCACTGAATTTGGTGTAGGTGTTCATGCTGATATTACGACAGCGACAATGAAGGCTATCATTTCTGCAATGAACAGAATTCATCGTCGTTTGAATAAGCAGTAGGAGGAAAATATATGGAAAGAATGATTCTTTCGATTCTGGTGGAAAACACGCCAGGGGTTCTCAATCGTGTAGCTGGTCTATTCTCACGAAGAGGATACAATATCGATTCGCTGACAGTTGGGGAAACAAATAATCCCAACATCTCACGAATGACTGTTGCGGCAAGAGGAATGCCTGATACGCTCATTCAGATTGAAAAACAAGTAAAGAAAATTGAAGATGTTCTTGATGTCTTTGTTCTTGATGATAACAGTTCCGTTTATCGTGAACTTGTGATGATCAAGGTGAAAGCATCAGCGGCAGAGAGACAGGACATTGTCTCAATTGTCGACATCTTTAGATGTAATATAGTTGATGTGGCTCCAGATTCACTAATCATAGAAGCAACGGGGACACAGTCCAAGATTGATGGTCTATTGGCCATGTTAGATAGCTTCAAAGTCCTGGAGATCGTTCGTACTGGGGTAGCTGGTATGGCACGTGGTCTCAGTGATTTTGATATAAAAAAGATGAAAAGTAATAGAGAAACAGGGGGTATATCAAATGGCTAAAATCTATTATGAATCAGATTGTGATTTAAGTTTACTAGAAGGAAGAAAGGTAGCAATTATCGGTTATGGTTCTCAGGGACATGCACATGCATTAAACCTTAAAGAATCAGGTGTAGATGTTGTTGTTGGTTTATATGAAGGATCTCGTTCAGCTGCTAAGGCTGAAGCACAGGGTCTTAAAGTAATGACAACTGCTGAAGCTTCTAAATGGGCTGACATCATCATGGTACTTATTCCAGATGAATTACAGGCTAAAACATATAAAGAAGAAATCGCTCCATATTTAAATGAAGGCGATATGCTTATGTTTGCACATGGTTTCAATATCCACTTCAATCAGATCGTTCCACCTAAGAACGTAGATATCACTATGATCGCACCTAAGGCTCCAGGACACACTGTACGTTCTACATATGTAGATGGACAGGGTACACCTTGCTTAGTTGCAGTTGAACAGGATTACACAGGAAAAGCTCATGATTATGCATTAGCATATGGTGCTGCAATCGGTGGTGCAAGAGCTGGTCTATTGGATACTACATTCAGAACTGAAACTGAAACTGACTTATTCGTGAACAGGCTGTTCTTTGTGGTGGTGTCGTAGCATTAATGCAGGCTGGTTTCGAAGTACTTTGCGAAGCTGGTTATGATCCAAAGAATGCTTACTTTGAATGTGTACATGAAATGAAATTAATCGTTGACTTAATCTATCAGTCAGGTTTCGCTGGTATGAGACAGTCAATCTCAAATACTGCAGAATATGGTGATTACATCACTGGTCCTAAGATCGTAACAGAAGATACTAAGGATGCAATGAGAAAAGTATTAAAAGATATCCAGGATGGTACTTTCGCAAAAGACTTCCTATTGGATATGTCAGCTGCAGGTGGACAGGCTCACTTCAAGGCTATGAGACAGTTAGCTGCTGAACATCAGTCAGAAAAAGTTGGTGCAGATATCCGTGCATTATACAGCTGGGCTGAAGATGATAAGCTATTAAACAACTAATCTTAGTACAACACACAAATTTTGTGTGTTGTCATAAGGAAACAAGATCTTGCTTCCTTATGACAACATATAAAGGGGGATAAAAGAGTATATGACTAAGATGACGATGACACAAAAAATCCTTTGTGATCACGCAGGGTTGGATCATGTGACTGCAGGACAGTTGATTGAGGCCAAGCTTGACCTCGTGATGGCAAATGATATTACAGGTCCGATGGCGTTGCCTATTATCGAAAAGATGGGTGGGCACGTTTTTGATAAAGACAAAGTTGTCTTTGTGCCGGATCATTTTACGCCAAATAAGGATATCAAATCAGCAGAAAATGCGAGAGATATTTTAAAATATGCGATTAAAGAAAATCTGACACATGTCATGGTGCAGGGAAAATGTGGTGTGGAACATGCCATCTTGCCTGAACGCGGACTTGTCTATGGTGGACAGTGCGTCATTGGGGCAGATTCTCATACCTGTACATATGGTGCTTTAGGAGCATTTTCAACAGGTGTTGGAACAACTGATATTGCTGCTGGAATGGTTTCTGGAACAGCATGGTTCAAGGTTCCAGAAGCAATTAAATTTAATTTGACAGGAAAGCTTCCTCAATTTGTCAGCGGGAAGGATGTCATCCTTCATATTATCGGTATGATCGGTGTTGATGGAGCTTTATATAAATCAATGGAATTTGTAGGAGAAGGCGTCAAAGAATTAAGCATGGATGATCGTTTTACTATCTGCAATATGGCCATTGAAGCAGGTGCTAAGAACGGGATCTTCCCAGTTGATGACTTAGCGAGAGAGTATATGAAAAATGCAGGGGTAGAAGACTGGAAAGAATATACTGCTGATGAAGATGCTGTCTATGAAAGAGTCATTGACATTGATTTAAGTTCAATTAGACCTACAGTCGCATTCCCACATCTTCCAGGAAATGCACATACAATTGATGAAGTAGATCAGGAAGAAAAGATCATGATTGATCAGGTTGTTATTGGTTCATGTACAAATGGACGAATGAGCGACTTAAGAAAAGCAGCTGCTGTTCTTAAAGGACATACAGTTGCTGATAATGTGCGTGTTATGGTTGTACCAGCTACACAGAAAATCTTCATGGAATGTGTTCATGAGGGATTGGTAGATATTTTTGTAGAAGCAGGATGCGCCTTCAATACACCATCATGTGGACCATGTATGGGTGGACATATGGGTGTACTTGCAAAAGGTGAAAAATGTGTCTCTACGACAAATAGAAACTTTGTCGGACGTATGGGAGATACTGAAGCATTGATTTACCTTGCTTCACCAGAAGTGGCAGCAGCTAGTGCTATTGCTGGCTATATTGCCAACCCAGAAAAAGTAGGAGGTATGAGTCATGAATAATGCACATGGAACAGTCTTTAAATATGGAGATAATGTCGATACAGATGTTATCATTCCAGCAAGATATTTAAACTCTTTTGATGCAAAAGAACTTGCATCACATGCGATGGTTGATATTGATCCTACATTTACTAAGCGTGTAAAAGAAGGCGACATCATCGTTGCACGTAAAAACTTTGGTTGCGGAAGCTCACGTGAACATGCTCCTCTTGCCTTAAAGAGCGCTGGAGTCGCATGCGTTATCGCCGATTCATTTGCGAGAATTTTCTATCGTAATGCGATCAATATTGGCTTTGCAATCATGGAATGTCCAGAAGCTGCCGCTGCCATCAATGATGGTGATGAAGTTAAGGTGGACTATACAACAGGTACTATTACCGATGTAACAACTGGACAGACATTCCAGGCACAGCCTTTCCCTGAATTTATGCAGAAGATTATTAATGTAGGTGGGTTAGTGAACTACGTTAATGGAAAGAAGAGTGTCAATGAATAAACATATAACAGTGATTAAGGGTGATGGCATTGGACCAGAAGTGGTCAATGCTGCCATCACAGTCTTAAAAGGTATTGAGAAGAAATATAATCATCATTTTACTTATACAGATATCCTTATGGGTGGATGTGCAATTGATGCCTACGGTGTGCCTTTAAGAGATGAGGATGTTGCTTTTGCTAAAACAACAGATGCAATTCTTTTAGGATCAATTGGTGGCAATACCAATACTTCACCTTGGTATAAGCTTCCTTCTGATAAAAGACCAGAAGCTGGTCTTTTGAAGATCAGAAAGGAACTTGGTCTATTTGCGAACTTAAGACCTGCTGTGCTTTACCCGGAACTTCGCTATGCTTGTCCTTTGAAGGAATCCATTAGTGAAAAGGGATTTGATATGGTCATCGTTAGAGAATTAACTGGTGGTCTTTATTTTGGTGAACGTGATACAAAGGTAATCAATGGGGAAAAAGTTGCTCATGATAATCTTGTCTACACTGAAACTGAAATCAGAAGAATTGTTAAGCGTGCTTTTGAAATTGCCTTGAAGAGAAGAAAGAAAGTCACTTCTGTAGATAAGGCCAATGTATTGGATTCTTCTCGTTTATGGAGAAGCATCGTCAATGAAGAAGCGGCTAATTATCCTGAAGTAGAAGTAGAACATATGCTAGTAGATAATGCTGCTATGCAGCTTGTCAAAGATCCAGCACAGTTTGATGTTATTCTAACTGAAAATATGTTTGGAGATATTTTAAGTGATGAAGCAAGTCAGGTTACTGGCTCAATTGGAATGCTTTCATCAGCATCACTTAGAGATGATGCATTTGGTATGTATGAACCAAGTGGTGGTTCTGCACCAGATATTGCCGGAAAAAATATTGCAAATCCAATTGCAACAATTCTTTCAGCCGCAATGATGCTTAGATATTCATTTGATTTAGATGAAGAAGCTGTCGCTATTGAAAATGCGGTAAAGAAAGTTATAGAAGAAGGATATCGTACTTTTGATATCTATAAAGAAGGAGATAAGAAAGTTTCTACTTCCGAAATGGGAGAACTTATTGTCTCAAGATTATAAGGAGGAAACATGACATGAGAAGTGATAATGTGAAAAAAGGTGTTGAAAGAGCACCTCATAGATCATTATTTAATGCACTAGGGTTCACTGAAGAAGAATTAGATCGTCCTCTAATCGGGGTTGTGAGCTCATATAATGAAATTGTACCAGGACATATGAATCTTGATAAGATTTCAGAAGCGGTCAAGAAAGGTGTCTATATGGCTGGTGGTGTCCCAGTGGAAGTGCCTGCAATTGCGGTATGTGATGGGATTGCGATGAACCATACTGGTATGAAATATTCTTTAGTTACAAGAGAATTGGTCGCAGATTCTACTGAATGTCTTGCAACAGCACATCAGTTCGATGGTTTGGTCATGATTCCTAACTGTGACAAGAATGTTCCAGGATTATTGATGGCAGCTGCACGTATCAATATTCCTACAATCTTTGTTTCTGGTGGACCAATGCTTGCAGGTGGAGAATTAAGAGGAAAGAAGACTTGTCTTTCATCATTATTTGAAGCTGTAGGTCAGTTCAATGCTGGTAACATGGAAGCAAGTGAACTTGAAGAATTTGAAAAGAAAGCCTGTCCAACATGCGGATCATGTTCAGGTATGTATACAGCCAACTCAATGAACTCATTGACTGAAGCATTGGGTATGGGTCTAAAAGGAAATGGTACAATTCCTGCTGTTTATTCAGCTCGTATCAGATTAGCTAAACATGCAGGTATGAAGATCATGGAACTTGTAGAAAAAGATATCAAGCCACGTGATATCATGACAGAAGATGCATTTAGAAATGCGATGACTGTTGATATGGCTTTAGGATGTTCTACAAACTCTATGCTTCATCTTCCAGCTATCGCTCATGAAGCTGGCGTTAAGCTTAATTTGGATATCGCTAATGAGATTTCTAAGGTTACACCAAACCTTTGTCATTTAGCACCAGCTGGTGATACTTTCATGGAAGACTTGGATAATGCCGGTGGTGTTTATGCGGTCATGAATGAATTGGATCAGTTGGGTATCTTAAAGACTGATGGTATTACATGTACTGGTAAGACTATCGCTGAAAATATTAAAGGATGCGTCAATAAGAATCCAGAAATTATCCGTCCAGTTGATAATCCATATATGAAGACTGGTGGAATTGCGGTATTAAGAGGAAATCTTGCCCCTGATAGCTGTGTTGTAAAAGCATCAGCTGTTGCTCCTGAAATGATGACACATTCAGGACCAGCTCGTGTATTTGATTGTGAAGATGATGCTATTGCTGCCATCAGAGCAGGAAAAATTGTTGCGGGTGATGTTGTTGTCATCAGATATGAAGGTCCAAAAGGTGGACCTGGTATGAGAGAAATGCTTTCACCTACTAGTGAAATCGCTGGTATGGGTCTTGATAAAGATGTTGCTCTTATCACAGATGGTCGTTTCTCTGGTGCAACAAGAGGTGCATCAATCGGACATGTTTCACCTGAAGCAGCTGTTGGTGGACCAATCGCTTTAGTAGAAGAAGGAGATATCATTGATATCGATATTCCTAATAATAAGATCAATGTAAACGTCGATGATGAAACATTGGCTAAACGTAAAGAAAAATGGCAGCCTAGAGTTCCTAAGATCAATACTGGCTACCTAAAGAAATATGCGGCTATGGTTACGAGTGCCAATACTGGAGCCGTACTTAAAGTAGATAAATAAGGAGGGCCTCTCATGAAACTAAAAGGATCAGACATTGTTGTTGAATGCTTGCTTGAGCAAGGCGTAGAAACTGTCTTTGGATATCCTGGCGGAACAATTCTTGAAGTTTATGATAGTTTATATAAATATCAGGATCGTATCAATCATGTACTGACTTCTCATGAACAAGGAGCAGCTCATGCCGCTGATGGATATGCCAGAGCTACTGGTAAAGTCGGTGTCTGTATGGCAACATCAGGACCCGGTGCTACCAACCTTGTTACTGGAATTGCCACAGCGTATATGGATTCTATTCCGCTTGTTGCAATTACAGCTAATGTTCCTGCAACAGCATTAGGAAAAGACTCATTCCAGGAAATTGATATTAAAGGGGTAACTATCCCAATTACAAAACATAACTTTATTGTAAAGAAAGTAGAAGACTTGGCACCAACAATCAGAAAAGCATTCAAGATTGCAGCTAAAGGTCGTCCAGGACCTGTTCTTGTGGATATTACTAAGAACGCTACTATTTCTGAGTGTGAATATGAATTTGTTAAGGCTGAAAAAGAAGTTGATAATAAGAAAGTTAATTCTTATCAGCAAGGTGAAATTGAAAAAGCCATCAAGATGATTGAAGAATCAAAGAAACCATTCGTCTTTGTTGGTGGTGGAGCCATCGCTTCTGATGCGAGTGAAGCATTAAAAGAATTTGTAGAAAAAATTGATGCACCAGTTACTGATTCATTAATGGGTAAAGGGGCATTTGATGGCTTAAATCCAAGATATACAGGAATGCTTGGTATGCATGGTACTAAAACAAGCAACCTTGGCGTTTCTAAATGTGATTTGCTAATTACAATTGGGGCAAGATTTAGTGACCGTGTTATCGGGAATGCAAAGAAGTTTGCCTTGAATGCAAAACGTATTCACATTGATATCGATGAAGCTGAAATCAATAAGAACATCAAGGTTGATCTTGGCATCGTCGGTGATGCGAAAGCTATTCTTGAATCATTGAATCTATTCTTGAAGCAGCAGAATCATCCAACTTGGATGAAAGAAATCAGGGAACTTAAAGATCGTTTCCCATTAAAATACGATTTAGATCGTTTGACTGGTCCTTATATTATTGAACAGTTAGACCTTCTTACTGATAGTGAAGCTATCATCACTACTGATGTAGGACAGCATCAGATGTGGGCAGCACAGTACTATCATTTCCGTCATCCAAGACAGCTCTTGACATCCGGTGGTCTAGGGACTATGGGCTATGGTCTAGGGGCTTGCATTGGTGCTAAATATGGATTACCATATAAACATGTTATTAACATCGCAGGTGACGGATGTTTCCGTATGAACATGAATGAACTTGCCACAGCATCAAGATACAATGTGCCAATTATTCAGGTTGTCTTCAATAACCACGTATTAGGTATGGTAAGACAGTGGCAGACATTGTTCTATGATAAGCACTATAGTGCTACAGTTCTTCATGATAAAGTTGACTTTGTCAAGACTGCAGAAGGTCTTGGAGTCAAGGCTGTCAGAGTTACGACTAAAGAAGAAGCAACTGCCGCAATCAAGGAAGCATTAAATTATGATGGACCATTCCTTATTGAAGCAATTATCGATGATGATGATAAAGTCTTCCCAATGGTTGCACCTGGTGCACCAATTGAAAGCGTCTTTGATGCTGATGATGTTAAAAACAAATAACATCCTATAAGGAGGAAGTCATGAAAACATTTATTAAATTCATTGATGGTGTACTGATTGCCTTGCTTGCTTTTACTGTATGTTTATCTTTTGTTTGTAAAGAAACAATCATGCAGAAAGAGTATGTTAAGAAGCAATTGGCATCTAGTGAGATATATACTTCTTTAACTAAAGAAATCAAGGAAAGCATTCTTTCTGATTATCGCAATAGTTCAGTGTACAATGAAGTTTTATCAGCGTATCTTGAACCACTTTTAGATGAAGCTGTTAAAAAGAAAACAGTACAGAAAGAAGTTGAAGCGATGGTAGATGATCTTTACGCTGGTAAAGAGATGAGTGTCAAGGGAACTTATTTTACTGAAGACTATAATGATTCTATCAATTCTTATCTTAAGAAGAATAATCTTAATGTCATCAATGCTGACATGCTTTCGCCTTTTATATCAAAAGCTGTACAGGTTGCTATCAGTCATGTAGATATGACTAAATATACAAACCGTATTGCTCAGCAGTTTAAGATCATTAAAGATCATATTCAGATTATCTTTATGGCCTCAAGTGTCAGTCTTGCAGTATTGATCATTCTTTCAATGATCATTGTGAAAAGAAAGATTCGTTTCTTTGGCTGGACAATGCTACTGACTTCACTCTTGCATCTGCTTTCGCCAATGCTTATGAGTGCTTATATGTCCTATGCTCATCTTTCATTCAATAAAGAATATCTTACTGATTTCTTTATGTTGATGAAAAGCAAGGTCACTCAGCCAGTCATGATTGCTGGGGTTGTCTATGTGATCTTAGGATTTACATTTATCTATTTGAGCAGAAAGAATAAGGAACCTGAAACAGAAGTAAACAATTTCTGAAAATAAAATATGTTAAAAAACCTCTTGTGCTACGATGAGTACAGGAGGTTTTTATTATGAAAAGATTACTAAATTGTACAGGAAAAGAAATGCTGTCTTATAATGGTAAAGAATTAAAACAGGCAATCAAGGCCAGTGAAGGGCGTACGATTGTGAGTGAGACAGTTATCAGTATTCGTCCGTTGCTAGATGATATTTCAAATCCAGAATTGGCTGCGAGCTTTGGCAGTGATCTCATCTTATTGAATACATTTGATGTCCTTCATCCTCATATTGAAGGAATTAATTCTCCTTCACCAGTAGAAACATTAAAGAAGTTAATTGCTAGACCGGTAGGATGTAATCTTGAACCAGTGGATGAAAACATTGCGATGATGGAAGAAAGATTAGCTATTCCTGAAGGAAGACAGGCAAGTGAGAAGACGTTTAAGCGCGCTAATGAATTAGGACTGCAGTTTATATGTTTAACTGGCAATCCTGGAACGGGGGTAAGCAATGCGTCAATATGTTTGGCAATCAAAAAGGCAAAAGAACATTTTGATGGATTGATCATTGCTGGAAAGATGCATAGTGCTGGTGTAGATGAAGAGTTGGTCGATCTAGAGGCAATTGCTTCATTTATTGAAGCGGGTGCAGACATTATTTTATTGCCAGCAGTTAACACTGTCCCAGGTCTTGATGAAAAGAGTGTCAGTGAAGCATGCAAATTTATTCATAACCACAATGCATTAGCATTGACCGCTATTGGGACAAGTCAGGAAGGGGCTGATGAGCATACCATTCGTGAGATTGCGTTAGCTAATAAAAGATGTGGAGCTGATCTTCAGCACATCGGAGATGCGGGATGGTGTGGTATTGCTTTACCTGAAAATATTATGAGTTTATCTATTGCGATAAGAGGAAAAAGATGGACTTATCATCGTATGGCTTCTTCTATTAATAGGGATTAGAATTTAGCTCTAATGACGGAATAAATTAGAAAAATAAAAGAGCAAGCGTTTTCATAAATTTAATCATCTTTAATTTAATTGAAAACGCTTATTCTAGGTGATATAATGGCACCATGGAGGTCAAGAATAATGGATAAAAAAACAATTAGAGATATTGATGTCGCTGGCAAGACTGTCCTTGTACGTGTAGACTTCAATGTTCCAATGAAAGACGAAGGAAAGGTTATTACTGATGACAACAGAATTGTTGCCGCTTTACCAACAATCAACTATTTATTAGAACATAATCCTAAAGCTGTAGTATTATTCTCACATTTAGGAAAGATCAAGACAGAAGAAGACAAAGCTAAAAACAATATGGCTGTTGTCGCTCCTAGATTAGCTGAATTATTAGGTAGAGATGTTAAATTTGTTGACGCAACTCGTGGACCTAAATTAGAAGAAGCAGTTAAGAATGCTGAAAATGGACAGGTTATCTTAGTTCAGAACACTCGTTATGAACCAGGTGAAACTAAAAATGATCCTGAATTAGGTAAATACTGGGCATCACTTGGTGATGTATTCGTAGAAGATGCATTCGGTTCTGTACATAGAGCTCATGCTTCTACTGTAGGTATTCCTACTAACTTAAAACCTGCTGTAGCTGGTTTCTTACTAGAAAAAGAAATCGCTTATATCGGAAAAGCAGTTTCTAACCCTGATAGACCATTAGTAGCTATCTTAGGTGGATCTAAAGTATCTTCAAAAATCGGTGTTATTGAAAACTTATTAGGTATTGCTGATAAGATCATCATCGGTGGTGGTATGATGTTCACATTTGCTGCTGCAAAAGGTCATAAGATCGGTTCTTCATTAGTTGAAGAAGATAAGATTGAATTAGCTAAGAAATACATCGAAAAAGGTGGAGACAAACTTGTATTACCAGTAGATTCAGTTGTAAATACTGCATTTGCTAACGAAGGTGATATCAAAGTTGTTGGTGAAGATGTACCAGATGGATATATGGGATTAGATATTGGTCCTAAATCTGTTGAAAACATCAAGAAAGCACTTGAAGGTGCTAAGACAGTTATCTGGAATGGCCCAATGGGTGTATTCGAAATGTCTAACTTCGCTAATGGTACAATCGAAGTATGTAAAGCATTAGCTGCATTAGATGGTGCTAACACTATCATCGGTGGTGGAGATAGTGCTGCTGCTGTTAAACAGTTAGGATTCGCAGATCAGGTATCTCATATTTCTACAGGTGGAGGAGCTTCACTTGAATATATGGAAGGTAAAGTATTACCAGGTATCGCTGCTGTAGATGACAAATAATAATATCAAGGAGATAGAGAGAAATGGCTAGAAAACCAATTATCGTTGGAAACTGGAAAATGAATAAAACAATTGCAGAAACTAAAGAATTCGTTGCTGCAGTTGATCCAAAAGTCACTGATAAAGCTGACTGGGGTATTGCAACTCCATATTTAGACTTACAGGCTGCTAAAGCTGCTAAAAACTTAATCGTTGCTGCTGAAGATATGCACTTCAAAGATAGCGGTGCTTACACTGGTGCTGTATCTGCAGCTATGTTAAAAGAAATCAATGTTGAATGGACTATCTTAGGTCATTCTGAAAGAAGACAGTATTTCGGTGAAACTGATGAAACTGTTAACTTAAAGATGATCCAGGCTATCAACAATGGTATCAACCCAATCGTTTGTGTTGGTGAATCACTAGAACAGTATGAAGCAAATGAAACTAAAGATGTTGTTAAAACTCAGGTTGTTGCTGCATACAAAGATATCGCTAAAGAAGATGTTGAAAAGACAGTTATCGCTTACGAACCAATCTGGGCTATCGGTACTGGTAAAACAGCTACTAACGAAATCGCTCAGGACGTTTGTGGATACATCAGAACAGTTGTAGCTGATTTATATGATCAGGAAACAGCTGATAAAGTAAGAATCCAGTACGGTGGATCTGTTAAACCTGCAGGTTTAGCTGCATTATTAGAACAGCCAGACATCGATGGTGCTCTAGTTGGTGGAGCTTCATTACAGGTTGAATCTTACATCGCAATGATCGAAGCTTTAAACTAATATAATGTGAAGATGGATGAGAGATCATCCATCTTTTTTTATGATAAATCTAAGTAATAAATTAACAAGAGTGTGTATTTATTTAGTTATAAAGTACGTAGATATACTGTTTGATAACGCATACATTAATAAAAAATGTAAACGTACACATTTTAAATAAACTTGTATTTATCGATAGTTTTTAAAACCGATTGTCAAGGGATTTTCAGTGTGTGAAAAATTCTTTTAGAAAACGCTTGCAAAAAGTGACAAATGTCATTAAAATGTAGACGTAGTAAAGAGCGAATGAAAACATTTACATTTCAGTGTTTTCACTTAATAGACTATTTGATGGGGATGTCTATTACAAACGCTCTTGTAGAAAGGGGAGTATGAGAAATGGTAGGAATTATCATAGCGAGTCATGGTAAGATGTGCGAAGGTATCTTCCAGTCAGGTTCTATGATTTTTGGTGATCAGCCTCAGGTTGCTGTTTGCTCACTTATGCCTAGCGAAGGTCCAGATGACTTAAGAGCTAAGGTTGAAGAAGCAATCGCATCTTTTGATGATCAAGAAGAAATCCTATTCCTAGTTGATTTATTTGGTGGTACACCTTATAACCAGATCAATGGTTTAATGAAGGGTCACGAAGATAAATGGGCTATGGTTTGTGGATTGAACTTAGGTATGCTTGTAGAAGCATATGGCTGCAGATTAGGTATGGACAAAGCACATGATATCGCAGCTCACATCGTTGGTACAGGTAGAGACGGTGTCAAAGTATTACCTGAATCATTAGATACAGCTAAAGAAGAAGCTGCTCCAGCAGCATCTAATGAACCAACTGGTGCAATTCCAGAAGGAACTGTACTTGGTGATGGACATATTAAATATGTTCTTGCAAGAATTGACACAAGATTATTACATGGTCAGGTTGCTACTGCTTGGACTAAAGCAACTCAGCCAACAAGAATTATCGCTGTTTCTGATAATGTAGCTAAAGATGCATTAAGAAAACAGATGATCGAACAGGCTGCGCCTCCTGGGGTTAAAGCCAATGTCGTTCCAATTGATAAAATGTGTAAAGTTGACAAAGACCCACGCTTTGGTTCAACTAAAGCATTATTGTTATTCGAAACACCTCAAGATGCTTTAAAAGCAATCGAAGGTGGTGTTCAGATCAAAGAATTGAACTTAGGTTCAATGGCTCATTCTGAAGGTAAGGTCGTTTGTACAAAAGCAGTTGCTATGGGTCCAGATGACGTTAAGACATTCGAAAAATTACGCGAATTGGGCGTTAAGATTGTAGTTCGTAAAGTTCCAGCTGATGCTGAAGAAAACTTTGATGCAATCATGAAAAAAGCGAAAGCAGAATTAGGTTTATAATCAGGAGGAAAAAATAATGTCAGGTATTTCAATTATACTGGTTATTGTTGTAGCATTCTTCGCTGGTATGGAAGGTATTCTTGATGAATTCCAGTTCCATCAGCCACTAGTTGCATGTACATTAATCGGGTTAGTTACTGGTCATTTAACTGAAGGAATCATGCTTGGCGGTTCTTTACAGATGATGGCTTTAGGTTGGGCAAACGTTGGTGCTGCCGTTGCACCAGATGCTGCATTAGCATCAGTTGCTTCAGCTATTATCATGGTATTAGCTTTACAGGGTGGAGCTAGCAATGCAAAAGCAGCAATCGATACTTCTATCGCTGTTGCCGTTCCACTTTCAGTTGCAGGTTTATTCTTAACAATGATCTGCCGTACTATCGCAATTCCAATGGTACATTTCATGGATGCTGCTGCTGAAAAGGGCAACATCAGAGGTGTAGAATTATGGCACATTTTAGCAATCTGCTTACAGGGTGTACGTATTGCCGTACCAGCTGCTGCACTTTGCTTCGTTAAACCAGAAGTTGTAACTGGAGCATTAAACTTAATGCCTTCTTGGTTACAGGGTGGTATGGCTGTCGGTGGTGGAATGGTTGCCGCTGTAGGTTATGCAATGGTTATTAACATGATGGCTACTAAAGAAGTTTGGCCATTCTTCGTACTTGGTTTCGTATTAGCATGTATCGATTCTAGCCAGTTAACATTAATTGGTTTAGGTGCAATCGGTGTTGCTTTAGCATTAATCTACTTAGGATTAAAAGAATCAGCTGGATCTAATGGTGGATCTAACGGTGGTTCTGGAGATCCTTTAGGTGATATTCTTAACGACTATTAATACTTGAAGGGAGATACGAAAATGGCAGACGTAAAATTAACTAAACAAGATCGTTTTTCTGTAGCATGGCGTCATCAGTTCCTTCAGGGGTCATGGAACTATGAACGTATGCAGAATGGTGGTTGGTGTTATGCAATTATCCCAGCTATCAAGAGATTATATCCAAACAAAGAAGACCAGAAGGCAGCTTTAAAGCGTCATTTGGAATTCTATAATACACATCCTTATGTATCAGCTCCAGTTATGGGTGTTACATTAGCATTGGAAGAAGAAAGAGCTAATGGTGCTCCTGTAGATGATACAACTATCCAGGGTGTTAAAGTAGGTATGATGGGTCCTCTAGCAGGTGTCGGAGATCCAGTATTCTGGTTCACAGCTAGACCTATCTTAGGTGCCTTAGGTGCATCTATGGCGATGTCAGGATCAATCGCTGGTCCTATCATCTTCTTCGTAGTATGGAACTTAATGCGTTTCGCATTCTTATACTACACTCAGGAATTTGGTTACAAAGTTGGTACTGAAATCACTAAAGACTTATCTGGTGGATTACTTGGTAAAGTTACTCAGGGTGCTTCTATCTTGGGTATGTTCATCATCGGTTCATTAGTACAGAGATGGGTATCAATCAGCTTCACTCCAGTTGTTTCAACTGTAAAACAGCAGGCTGGTGCTTATATCGACTGGGCTAAATTACCAGCTGGTACTAAAGGTATCCAGGAAGCATTAATTCAGTACAATGCTTTAGGTGGAAATGGTTTATCTCAGGATAAAGTAACTACTTTACAGCAGAACTTAAACCAGTTAATTCCTGGTTTAGCTGCAGTATTATTAACTTTATTATGCTGTAGACTATTAAAGAAGAATGTTTCTCCAATCGTTATCATCATCGCATTATTCGTTGTTGGTGTTATTGGACGTTTCTTCGGATTCATGTAATCAGTGTTAGACTCGGGTCTTCCGAGTCTAACTTTATTTAGGAAGGATGATTGAATATATGGCACAATCAATGAATACAAAGGTAGATTATTCTGTAGCAGCTTCTTCATTTTTAGGTTTATCAAGTCAAGGTAAAGTTATGGTTGGAGATGTAGCTTTTGAATATTACAATGACAGAAATGTCGAAGATTATATACAGATTCCATGGGAAGAAGTGGATTATATCCAGGCATCCGTTCTTTTTGGAAAGTGGATCAACAGATTTGCGATCTATACAAAGAAAAATGGACATTTCACTTTTTCTGCAAAGGACAATAAGCAGCTTCTACGTGAAGTGAGAAAATATGTTCCACAGGAGAAGATGTATCGATCTTTAACATTTTTCCAGGTCATCACCCGTGGTGTCAAAGGAATTGTGAGAAGAATTTTAAGAAAATAATCTTTCCTTATGAAAAGCAATACGTAAAAGTATTGCTTTTTTAACATTGAGTTTACATTTTTCCTGTATACTGATCTTTGGGAGGATTATTGACGAATGCTACAAATTAAGAACATATCTAAGATTTATCATCTCGATTCTTATGAACAAAAAGCACTTGATGATGTCAGTGTCAATTTTAGAGACAATGAGTTCGTAGCTATTCTTGGCCCTTCGGGGAGCGGGAAAACTACGTTACTTAATATTATTGGGGGATTGGATCATTATGATGAAGGTGATCTGATCATCAATCATGTTTCTACGAAAGACTATAAAGATAAAGACTGGGATGCTTATCGCAATAGCAGTATCGGTTTTATCTTTCAGGCGTATAATCTTATAGCGCACCAAAGTGTTCTAGCTAATGTAGAAATGGCTATGACGCTTACTGGTGTATCTAGAAAAGAAAGAAGAGAAAGAGCTCTTGAAGCACTAGAGAAGGTAGGACTTTCTGAACATGTGCATAAAAAGCCAAATCAGCTATCAGGAGGACAGATGCAGCGTGTCGCTATTGCAAGAGCGCTTGTAAACAATCCACCGATTATCTTGGCTGATGAGCCTACTGGGGCATTGGACAGCGCTACAAGTGTGCAGGTCATGGATCTATTGAAAGAAGTGGCGCAGGATCGTCTTGTCATTATGGTTACACATAATCCCGAATTGGCAGAGGAGTATGCAACACGTATTGTCAATCTTTCTGATGGAAAGATTACCGATGATTCTCATCCATTTTTAGATACGCAAGATGAAAGCAATACGACGCGTTTTAAGCATACGAAACTTTCTTTTTTAAGTGCGCTTTCTTTATCGTTAGCGAATCTTTTGACTAAGAAGGGAAGAACAGCTTTAACAAGTTTTGCTGGATCTATTGGGATTATCGGTATCGCATTGATATTGGCATTAAGTCATGGAGTCAATCAATATATCGCTGATCAGGAAAATGATATGCTAGGAAGCTATCCGATTGAGCTAGAAAAGCAGGCTATTGATTTATCTACAATGGTTAATCATACCCAAAAGGAGAAAAGTGTACACGATCAGGCAAAGATCTATTCAAGAAACCTTGTCGCTGATACCGTGGAAACATCTCAGAATATGATTAAGCAGAATGACTTAGCTAAGTTTAAGAGTTATCTTGAAAAAAATAAAAACAATCTACAATCTTCAGTGTCAGCTATTGAATACAGCTATAACATGAACCCTCAGGTCTATCGTTTAGATAAAGACAAGGTAGTAAAAGTCTCTCCAGCTACATTGATTTCTTCTGGCTCATCCGATAGTTCAGGGATACAGCTTAGCTTAGGGTCTAATATGAGCATGGGTGGTCTATCTTCTACTTGGACACAGATGGTTTCTGATAAGAAATTACGTAATGATCAGTATGAGCTTATTAAAGGGAAATGGCCTTCTTCTTATAATGAAGTGGCTTTGATCATGAGTGAAAACAATGAAATTTCAGATTATTCACTCTATACTTTAGGACTCATGGACTATGATCATATGCAAAAGCTAATCAAGCAGGTTGAAGATGGCAAGGAAGTAAACGATGAACAGAAGTCCTTTACCTACGATAGTGTCTTAGGTAAAGAATACAAGGTTTTTGCCCCTTCGCAGATGTATGAGAAGACTGATAAGGCCTATGTGGATAAGTCTAGTGACAACGACTATGTAAAAAAGAATTTATCTAAAGGGTTAAATGTGAAGATCGTTGCGGTACTCCGTTCCAATGATAAATCATCAATTAAGAGTGGAATTGGTTATGATGCGTCGCTTTCTAATTATCTATTGAAGCTTACTGCTGATTCTGGAGTAGTGAAGCAGCAGCTTAATAATCCTAAGATTAATGTTTTAACAGGAAAGAAGTTTGGTGAAAAGAGTTCTACAAATAAGAATCCGTTCTACCAGATTAATCCTACTGGATCAAATGTCTCACGTATGTTAAGATTTCCTATCTTAAAAGAAACAGAAATGCCTAAGAGCTATACTGTGACGTTTAAGAACTATAATGGAGATGTCATTCATAGTGAACAGATCAATGAAGGTGAAACGCTTAATGCGTTGAGCTTTGAAACACCAAAAAGAGAATCTACTAAAGAGAAGGACTATGTCTTTGTAGGATGGATGGGTCCTAATGGTTTTCTTACAAGCAGACAGATTACCAATGTGCAGGTTACTAATGATGTCACTTACACCGCAACATTTGTAGAGTATACAAAAGATGCTAAGATTGAAGATTATCTTCCTGAAGGAATGACACAATCACAGCTTAATAATGCGATTGAAGATTATATTAAAAAACAGGCAACTGTGAATCCTCAGGCTAATGTTAACGAGAAAGAACTTCAAAAATATATTTCCTCATATCTAAAAACGGATGTAGGCCAAAAGATGGTACGTGACTACATGAAGAAGTATGCACAAAGCTATATGAAAACATATCAGAAACAGATGGCTTCAAAGATGAAGAGCCAGATGTCTTCTTATATGAAAAAGTATATGCAAAATTACATGAAGAAATATATGAGTAAACTAAAAGGTTCAATGAATATGAATCTTTCTAAAGATCAGCTTCAGGTATTATTGGCTCAGATGTCTGATACGACACCTACAAGTTATGATGAAATGCTGTCAAAGCTTTCTTATTATACTGAAGGACAGCCTTCAAAGATTTCCATCTATCCTAATAGTTTTGATGGAAAGGAGAAGGTTGATAAGTTTATCAACAGTTATAATAAGCAAGTAAGCGATGATAAAGAGAAAGTCACTTATACTGATCTCATTGGCGTAGTAACAAAGAACATTACGTCAATTGTAGATACAATCAGTTATGTGCTTATTGCCTTTGTGGCTATTTCACTTGTGGTATCTTCTATCATGATTGCGATTATCACATATATTTCTGTATTGGAACGTACGAAAGAGATCGGTATTTTAAGAGCGCTGGGTGCTTCTAAGAATGGTATTTCTAAGATATTCAATGCAGAGACATTTATTGAAGGACTGCTTTCAGGGGTATTTGGGATCATTGTGACATTGTTGCTATGTATTCCAATTAATGCCATTGTGAAGTCGCTTGTCGATGTTGATCAAGTGGCAAGATTGCCGCTTGAATATGGCGTGATTCTGATTTTAATCAGCGTATTCTTGACTTTAGTGGCAGGGTTCTTCCCATCAAGAATTGCAGCTAAAAAAGATCCAGTTACTTCGTTAAGAAGTGAGTAGAGAAGAGACGATTTTCGTCTCTTTTTTAGTAAAATGACATATATTTTGATCGTTAAAAGTTAGGCAAAAAAAGAAATTGTTGGCTCATAATGGTCAAATTTCGCTAAAATGTAAGCGTTTGACAGTGTGCTGGTGATGATGATATAATCTATTAATATGAATATGATAACGCATTCATTTTGGAAAAATAGAAACTGGTAACGTTTACAAGAAACTAAAAACCTAATTCGTGCATTTTTTCACAAATAAATCTTGTGTTTTATATATTCATAGTGTACTATGACGATAGACAAAATAAAAAAAGAGTATTTTGTAAATAGATGGAGGACATATTATGGCTGAAAAGAAAGTAACAAAAGATGTCAAAGAATGGCAGACTGCAGAGCAAGTTGATGCTGCAATTGACGAAATGGTCAAGAAAGCACAGGCTGCTCTTAAAAAGTTTGAACAGCTAGATCAGGAAGCTGTAGACTACATCGTCGCAAAGATGTCAGTTGCAGGACTTGATCATCATGGATCATTAGCCGAAATGGCAGTTAATGAAACAGGGCGTGGGGTATTTGAAGATAAGGCTGTTAAGAACTTATTTGCTTGTGAGTATGTAACAAACAATATGAGACATACTAAAACAGTTGGGATCATCAATGAAGATCCATTAACTGGTATTACTGAAATTGCTGAACCAGTAGGTGTTGTAGCAGGGATTGTTCCTGTAACTAACCCAACTTCAACAGCTATCTTTAAATCATTGATTTCTATGAAAACTAGAAACCCAATCATTTTCTCATTCCATCCAGGTGCACATGATTGTTCAATTGCAGCTGCGAAGGTAATGTATGATGCTGCCGTTGCAGCCGGCGCACCAGAAGGATGTATCCAGTGGTTACCAATGTCATTAAAGAACGTAGAAGATGGTTCTTTATTGATGCATGCTACTAATGCATTAATGAATCACCCAGGTGTTGCTACTATTTTAGCAACTGGTGGTAATGCAATGGTTAAGGCTGCTTATTCTTGTGGTAAGCCTGCTTTAGGTGTAGGTGCTGGTAACGTTCCTGCATATGTAGAAAAGACTGCTAAGATTCCAATGGCAGCTAATGATGTTTATTTATCAAAGACATTTGATAATGGTATGATCTGTGCTTCTGAACAGAACGTTATCGTAGATAAAGAAATCTATGATGAATTCAAGAAAGAATTAGGTCGTTTCCATGTTTATTACGCTAACGCTGAAGAAAAGAAGAAACTTGAAAAATTCATGTTTGGATTTGAAGCTTACAGCGAAGGTGTAGAAAACGCTAAATTAAATGGTAAAGTTGCTGGTAAAAATGCAACTTGGATCGCTGAACAGGCAGGATTTAAAGTACCTGATGATGTACAGATGATCGTAGTAGAATGTAAAGAAATTGGTCCTAATGAACCAATGACAAGAGAAAAATTATCTCCTGTATTAGCTATGGAAAAAGCTAACTCAACTGATGAAGGTATCGCTTTAGCAGAAGCTTCAGTAGAATTCAACGGGTTAGGTCATTCTGCAGCTATTCATACTACTAATCATGATATCACTGTAGAATTTGGTAAGCGTGTAAAAGCTATCCGTGTTATTGAAAATGCACCTTCTACATTTGGTGGAATTGGTTCAGTTTACAATGCATTCTTACCTTCATTAACATTAGGATGCGGTTCTTACGGACACAACTCTGTATCTAACAACGTAAGTACAGCTGATTTATTAAATATTAAGAGAATAGGGAGACGTAACAATAATATGCAATGGGTTAAACTTCCTCCAAAGGTATACTTTGAACGTAATTCAATTAAGTATCTAAGAGATATGAGAGATATGGAAAAGGTTATGATCGTTACTGATAGAGGTATGTATAACCTTGGATATGTTGCTAAGATTGAAGATGTAATCAGAAGAAGACGTAATAAAGTTGATATTGAATTATTCTTCGACGTACAGTCTGACCCTACTTTAGAAGTTGTACAATCTGGTGTAGAATTAATGAGAAGCTTTGAACCAGACACAATCATCGCTCTTGGTGGTGGTAGTGCAATGGATGCTGCTAAGGTTATGTGGTTAATGTACGAACATCCAGAAGTTAACTTCGATGATATTAAACAGAAGTTCATGGATATCCGTAAACGTGCAATCAAGTTCCCTGAATTAGGTAAGAAAGCTAAGTTAGTAGCTATCCCAACAACTTCAGGTACTGGTGCAGAAGTTACACCTTTCGCTATCATTACTGATACAAGAAACAATGTAAAATATGCATTAACTGATTACTCATTAACTCCAACAGTAGCTATCGTGGATCCAGAATTCACATTGACTGTTCCAGCAACAATCACTGCTGATACTGGTATTGACGTATTAACTCATGCAATGGAAGCTTATGTATCAATCTTAGCTTCTGACTTCACTGATGGTTGGGCTAAACAGGCTGTTAAGCTTGTCTTTGAAAACCTCGAAAAATCAGTAATTGAAGGAGATGTAGATGCAAGAATCAAGATGCATAACGCAGCTACAATCGCTGGTATGGCATTTGCCAATGCATTCTTAGGTGTTAACCACTCAATGGCTCATAAGATCGGTGGAGAATGGCATATTCCTCACGGTAGAGCAAATGGTATCTTATTACCACATGTCATCAGATACAATGGTACAGTACCAACTAAGTTAAATGTATGGCCAAAGATTGAAAACTATAAAGCTGATAAGAAATATAGAGAATTAGCAGAATTAATCGGACTTCATCCAAAGACTGATGCTGAAGGTGTAGAAATGTTTGCACAGGCAGTAGAACAGTTATGGGTAAAAGTTGGTGGAGCTACAAACGTTGCTTCTCAGGGTATCGAAAAAGATGCTTGGATGGAATCAGTACACAGAATGGCAATGAATGCTTACGAAGATCAGTGTACTCCAGCTAACCCAAGAATGCCTATCGTAAAAGATATGGAAGAAATCTTTACTAGAATCTATGATTACCAGACTCCATATGGTGATTTATACCCACAGTTCGCTAAAGAAAGAGATGCTAGAAAGAAATAATTAAAAAGAGGCCTCGGCCTCTTTTTTTGTTTAGTATCAATTTGTAGTCAAAAATTATATAATTAGTAAATAAACTTCAATATAAAGTGTTTTTTTTTATAAATATTGATATAATATCCAAGTGAAAATAGAATTTTAGGGGGATTAAGAGAGAATGACTTTTTTAAAGAAGAGAAAGCTACCTATCTTAGTGTTTTTGGGGATTATTATATGTTTAGCTGCAAGCTATTTTGCATATCGCCATATTCATGCTAATACTTTTTATGGTAAAACAATCATCAATGGGGTGGATGTGAGTTCACAGACTGTAAAACAGGCTCAGAGTGCCTTGGAAGCTGAAACCACAAATGGTGTCTTTACAATCTTAAAGGGGAATGAGAAAGTATTGACACTTCATTTAAGTGATGATGCAGAAACTAAGCTTGATGCAGAAGATGAATTAAAGAGCATCAAGAAAAAACAAGATACACAAAATGTATTTACTTTATTATTTAAAAAGAAAGTCTACGGTTTAGAATCTGTTTCTTATAACCATAAGAAAATTGCGAAGTTGTTAGCGGGTCAGTCTTGGGTTAAAGATCAAAGCAATCCAACCAGGGATGCATATGTGACTTATGATCAAGAGAAAAAAGCTGTCACTATCGTTAAAGAGTACTATGGTACAAACTATAATCCGCAAGATTTAACTACAAAGATCATTGAAGCAATGAGAGCAGGGAAAACAAGTATTAACTTAACTGATAAAAAATACTATGTTCAGCCTACAATCAAGTCTAATAATCAGGAATTAGTGAAGAAGAAAGACGCTTTAGGAAATGCGGTTGGTGCTACAATCACTTTATCTTCACAAGGTAAACAGGCGGTAGTAGATGCACCAGTATACTTTAATTGGATGAAATATGAAAATGGAGAAGTTTCTCTATATAAAAAACGTGTAAAGAAGTATGTAGAAAGTTTAAAGAAAACATTTAATACATACGGTAAACCTATTTCCTTTACGCTTCCTAATGGTAAAACAATAAAGGCGAGCGGAGGAACATATGGTGCTATTGTCAATGTCGATAAAGAAGTAAAAGCTTTATCAAAAGATATTCTTGAAAAGAAGGTTGTTACTCGTGCTATCAATGCTAAACATTATGGCAATGATACATTAGGCAAGACTTTTATCCTAGTAAGTCTTGCTAATCAGCGTGTTACTGCCTACAAGAATGGAAAGAAGATTTTAACAAGCAGTGTTGTAACAGGAAATACAAGCTTAGGAAGAGGTACAACAGCTGGAGCTTATTATATTTTCTACAAGTCAGCACCTGCAGTGCTTAGAGGATTTGAAAATGGTAAGCAGACATATGAAAGTCATGTCGATTTCTGGATGCCATTCCATAATGGACAAGGATTACATAATGCGCCATGGAGAGGTGCGTTTGGTGGTACAATCTATCGCTATAATGGTTCTCATGGTTGTGTCAATATGACTTACAGTGCTGCACAGACGATCTATAAAAACTTTAAAGTTGGAACACCGGTCATCGTTATTTAAAGGAGCTATGCTCCTTTTCTTTATAGAATAAAAAGGAGGAAACATGGAAAAACAACCACCACATGTCACAAGCAAGCTTCGTCATAACATCTTAGAAATGCCCTCAGTTATACATGAAGCAACTGGTATTCGCGTCTATGGACGATTAATCAAGTCATTAGTTTTTACAACAGATTTAGCAATCATTCGTAACTGTGATGCTGATGCAGTATTCGCAGTATATCCCTTTACGCCCCAGCAAGCCATCTCTAATGCTATTATCAATGCATCCTATATCCCGGTCTTTTGTGGAGTAGGTGGCGGTACAACTAATGGATTACGTACTGTTGGACTTGCCAAGGATGTTGAAAGCCAAGGTGCGATGGGAGTGATCTTGAATGCCCCCATTACTAATCGCAATCTTTTGGCTGTTTCTCGTTCAGTTGATATTCCTATTATTATTACTGTTGTCAATAAGAAAGTTGACATTAATAGAAGATTAAAAGCAGGTGCTTCTATCATCAATGTTGCAGCAGGAGAAGATACGCCAGAAGTCGTACAATGGATTCGCAAGTCTTATCCTGATATTCCTATTATCGCTAGTGGCGGTAATACGGAAGAGAAGATCAAGAAGACTATTGATGCAGGTGCCAATGCGATCACATTTACACCACCTTTTACTTCTGAATTATTTAAGACTATGATGGAAGGCTATCGTCAAAAAAAATAAAGTACGGATTCTATCCGTACTTTTGCATTATGTCATAGAAAAGAGTATGCTTATTATTATGGGTAGAGTCAAAAGTTTATGAAAAACTTGATGAATGACAGATTTCAGGGCTTGATGAACGATGCGATATCATTCATGTAGTATTAAAATTGAATATTTTGAATTTTTCTAAACCGAATGATTATGAAGGTAATAAAAAAACACCTAAAAAAGGCGCAATGAGGGTATCGTCTCCTGGAGCACTGCTTGGAGAAATGATTAATTGTCTGCTGGATGGTACTTATGTGATATCTCAATAAGCTTGAGCCACTGATCAGGCATTAGCATATTATTATCAAACAAGCCAGATACAG
>NZ_JNKN01000022.1 GCF_000702065.1 Kandleria vitulina DSM 20405
TTATCACCTACGGTCTTGTTTTTTGGGTATCTACATACCATTTAATAGTCTCGGAACTTACATTACCTGCTGTGCTTACAAAGTAGTTACGAGTCCAGAGACTCGGCATTGCTTTGAGCTGAGGAAATTCTTCCCTTAATTGGAGCGAAGTGCAACCTTTAATCTGCTTCATTATGTTTGGAATAGACATAGTTGGCAGTACACTTACAAAAATATGTACGTGGTCTATATGACATTCCAAAGCAAGGATTTCAATACCTTGTTTATCACATTCAGCAATAGTAAGCTCTTTAAACCTATCCTCAACACCTTGAATGTTAAATATTTTTCTGCGGTATCGAGGACAAAACACAAAATGGTAGTTGATCAATGATACGGTCGTCTTTGTATGTTTGTATTCATTCTTCATAAATATATAGTAGCATGTTTGTAGATGTTAGTCGATGAAATTTCTACAAAAGTAGTAAAGAGATGGGCTATCATCCTCATGGTTGAAACCGTGGGTTTTCTCGCCCACATGGGTTATAATATCATCACGGTGCGCTTCTTTATAGATGATCTGATCCACTTCATCATGACCCATATCACAATAGATTGTCTCATATTCTCCATTGATAATATGGGAATAATCACAAAAGACAATCATTTCTATGTTGTAGTCTAATGCCAACTGGTAAAGTTCTTCTTTATTAGGACAAGCATCCCCATCAATAAGCAGTCTCATTTTAATAGTCCTACTAGATATAAGATAAATGTAAACAGATATCCTCCTATTAATCCTCCAATATGTCCAGTCTTTGATATTCCTGGCATTAGGAAGGTAAATAGAAGATTGATGATAATAATATAAAGATAACCTTGAAGAATTAACATGAAATAATTATCTTTACTGAAAAGCGCTAATCCTATCATTGCGCCAAAGTAAGCAAAAGCAACGCCTGATGCCCCAATGGTCATATGATTATCTAGCCTTGGGAAATACATTGGTGCCAATACTGTAAATAATGATGATGTCAGCATCCCCATTATAACAAGTGGAATATAGTAAATTCCTAGCATAGATTCGAAATAATTTCCGAGGAAATAAATACAGTACATGTTCATAAATAGGTGCATGATGTTTTCATGAATGAAATGACAGGTAATCATACGCCACCATTCACCTTCACGTACTTTAGGAACATAAAGTGCACCCAACTTCATTATAGATGTTGTGTGATCTTCTTTTGATATAAAGTTGATATAGATAAAAACAACGACACAAATAAAAATATAACTATTTGTTATCATATAAGATCTCCTTATTCATCTTCTAATAGACAAACTGACTGAGAAACAATGCCTTCTCCTCTACCAACAAATCCCATCTTTTCTCCTCTTGTAGCCTTGATGTTAATCTGTGATTCATCACAGTGTAAGACGTTAGCTACATTTTTTCTCATTAAAGGAATATAAGGTGCCATCTTAGGCTGTTCTGTCATGATGATTGCATCAATGTTTCCTACTTTATAATGATTCTCTTTCATTAATCGATAGCATTCTTCTAACAGAATCATGGATGAAATCCCCTTGTAGCGAGGATCAGTATCAGGAAAATGTTTTCCAATATCACCTAATCCCATTGCACCAATAATACATTCAATAATAGCATGTAAAAGTACATCCGCATCGCTGTGTCCTTTTAATCCTTTTTCATAAGGTATTTCTACACCTCCGAGGATGAGTTTTCTTCCTTCTACTAGCTGATGAATATCAATTGATTGTCCTATTCTCATATTATGCCTCTCTTTCACACATATTCTAACACAAAAAAAGAACAGGGTTATATTTCCTGTTCTTATTTTCCGTATTTCTTATCGTGAGCAGCATTAACTAATCCCTGGAATAATGGATGTGCTCTATTTGGACGTGATTTGAATTCTGGATGGAACTGACATGCAATGAAGTAAGGATGTTCTGGTACTTCAATGATTTCCACCAAGTCTCTCTTAGGATTCTTTCCTGAGATAACAAGTCCTGCATCGACAAGAATATCTCTGTAGACATTATTGAATTCATAACGATGTCTATGTCTTTCTTTGATTGTTTCTTCTTTATATAAAGAAGCTGCTTTTGTATTTGGTGCGATAGCACAAGTATAATCACCTAAACGCTGAGTACCACCCATTGTTTCTAATGACTGATCGTTCATTAATGTGATCAATGGTGTCATACAGTTCTTATCGAACTCTAATGAGTTAACATCTTCTAGATGACATACATTTCTAGCAAATTCAATAGAAGCTAACTGCATACCTAAACAGATTCCTAAGAATGGAATATCATGTTCTCTAGCATACTGGATAGCAGTGATCATACCTTCAATACCACGGTATCCAAATCCACCTGGCACTAAGATACCATCAGCATCTTCTAATACCTTAGCAACATTTTCCTTGTTGATTTCTTCAGAGTTTACCCATTCAATTTCAACTTCACTATTAGCATAGTATCCGGCATGATGTAATGATTCATTAACTGAAATGTAAGCATCAGGTAACTGGATATATTTACCAACCATCTTGATTTTTACTTTATCTTTTAGATTCTTAACTCTTTCAATTAATTCATCCCATTCTTTCATATCAGCTTCTGGAGCTTCTAAATGGAAATGTTCTAATACAAGATCATCCATATGCTGCTTATGTAACATTGAAGAAAGTTCATATAATACATCTACATTATAGTTAGAAATTACAGCCTTTGTTGGAATATTACAGAATAATGAAATCTTATCTTTAAGATCCTGAGTAATTTCATGATCACTTCTACAAACAACGATATCAGGCTGGATACCATATCCTAACATCTGTTTAACTGAATGCTGAGTTGGTTTAGTCTTAACTTCCTTAGATCCACCTAAATATGGAAGAAGAGTTGTATGGATATATAAAGTATTATCATATCCTAAATCAAGTCTTACCTGTCTGATTGCTTCAATAAATGGTAATGATTCAATATCACCAACTGTACCACCTACTTCTGTGATGACAATATCAGCATCACTAGAAGAAGCAGCTTTATAAATACGATCTTTAATTTCATTTGTAATATGAGGAACCACCTGAACTGTTGCTCCTAAATAATCCCCACGTCTTTCTTTAGCGATAACTGTGCTATAGACTTTCCCAGTTGTAACTGATGAGTTCTTATTTAATTCTACATCGATAAAACGTTCATAATGACCTAAGTCAAGGTCAGTTTCTGCCCCGTCCTGTGTTACGAAGACTTCCCCATGCTGGAATGGAGACATTGTACCTGGGTCAACGTTGATATATGGATCAAGCTTCTGCATGAATACCTTGAACCCTCTGTTTTTTAAAATTCTACCAAGTGATGCAGCAGTTAATCCTTTACCTAACCCTGAAACAACACCACCGGTAACAAAAATAAACTTTGCCATGTCATATTCCTCCTAAAATAAAAAACGCACCACATTTGTGGGTGCCCTCGTATACTCTAGCAAAAAACATTTTACGTTGCAACTATTTTCTCACAAATTAAAAACAATTGTTTTATTGATAAAAAATCAAGTGCTTTATTGATTATTTTTAACAGTTATTTTATCATTAGGAAATAAGGGAGGCACATTATGGATAACAATAAAACACCTCATATTCTTGTAGTCGATGACGAAAAAGAAATCTGTGATTTAATAGAAATCTATTTGACTCAAGAAGGGTTTCAAATTGAAAAAAGATATAATGCATACACTATATTAAGAGATATCGAAAAATTTAAGATTGATCTTGTCATCCTTGATGTCATGATGCCAGATATCGATGGCTTAGAAGCATTAGAGATGATCAGAGAAAAATATAACATTCCTGTTATATTCCTTTCAGCTAAATCATCAGAAGACGATAAGATCGTAGGACTATTAAAAGGAGCCGATGACTATATTGCAAAACCATTCAATGCAATGGAACTTGTTGCACGTGTCAAATCACAGCTAAGAAGAGCTTCTACATATAATCGTCCAATTGGAGAAGCCAACTCCATCATTCAGGCTAATGATCTTGTCATTGATACTAAAAAGAAACAGGTTCTTCTTGATGGTGAATCTGTTAAATTGACAAGAATTGAATACCAGATTCTTATTCTTCTTGCAAGTGATCCTGAAACAGTCTATTCAACAGAAGATATCTTTACAAAAATCTGGAAAGAAAAACCAACGAATGCCAATAATACCATCATGGTACATATTAGAAAGCTTAGAGAAAAGATAGAGAGAGAACCGAGAAAGCCTAGACATGTAAAGACTGTCTGGGGAATCGGATATAAATTCAGTCTATGATGCAAAAAATCAGACATCTGTTTGTGACATCATTCAGATGGCGAATCCTCATCAACATTTCTATTAGCTATGTAGTAGCAGTCATTATCTACGGTTTACTTTCTATATTATTATTGCACATGAACATTTTAGGCAATACACGCATAAGAGATGTCATCTGCTTTATGGTTGCCATGATTTTCTTTATTATTTCTTTCATGAAGTTAATCAATATCAACTTTCATTATATTAATCAAATCAACCAGAAGATTCAGCAAGTTACCATGGGTGACTATGATACCTACTGTGAAATTGAATATGATGATGAATTAGGAATGGTAGCCGCAAATATTAATGCTTTAGCTAATACTCTTAAACATAAAGAAGAAGAGAGTGCCATTCTTAAAGAAAATGAACGACTTGCCTATGATGCAGAAAGAAATGCTGAAAAGCAAAAGAATGAATTGATTACCAATGTAGCTCATGATTTAAGAACACCTTTAACTACAATTATCGGCTATCTTGATCTTCTACGTCAAAATAAGAATCTTGATAGTGATAAGGTTCAAGAGTATGCCAACATTGGCTATGATAAAGCTTTAAGACTAAAATCAATGATGGATGATCTCTTTGAATTCACAAAGATTGATAATCCAAATATGATCATGAATCTCAATATTATCAATATTGCTGAATTGTTATTGCAGATGGAAGATGAATTCTATCCTTCATTTGAAGAACATGATATAAAACCAGAATTCATTATTCCTGCTTCTACTATGAATGTAGTTGGAGATGGACAGCTTCTTGCAAGAGTATTTGAGAACCTTATTTCAAATGCCTTAAAGTATGGCTATAATCACTCTACATTAAAAGTAGAAGCTCTTACTGATGATGATACAATTACTGTAAAAGTCATCAATGAAGGAGATACAATCAATAAAGAAGATATCCCTTACCTCTTTGATAAGTTCTATCGTACTGATGAATCTAGAGGTACTTCACAAGGTGGTACTGGATTAGGATTGGCTATTGCCAAGAATATTGTGAAGATGCATAAGGGACAGATATTGGTTACAAGTCGAGATCATATAACAACTTTTATTGTCATTCTCGCAAGATTTCATAATGAAGAATCAGAGGCATAAGCCTCTGATTTTTATTCAGTCAAAAAAAAGCAAAAAAACTTTTCAAAAGCTATTGACTCTTTATACTTCTTCATGTAAGATATAAATCGTTCTCGATAGAGAAAAAACCGATGGGGGCTTAGCTCAGTTGGGAGAGCATCTGCCTTACAAGCAGAGGGTCAGCGGTTCGAGCCCGTTAGCCCCCACCATTTATTTTCATAAAATGCCGGCTTAGCTCAATTGGTAGAGCAACTGACTTGTAATCAGTAGGTTGTGGGTTCAAGTCCTATAGCCGGCACCATTCTGGGGAGGTAGCGAAGTGGCTAAACGCGGCTGACTGTAACTCAGTTCCTTTTGGTTCGATGGTTCGAATCCGTCCCTCCCCACCATTACTTATTTAATAACTATTTTGCCTCGGTGGCGAAATTGGTAGACGCACGGGACTTAAAATCCCGCGGACTTCAAACTCCGTGCCGGTTCGACTCCGGCCCGAGGCACCATCAATGCGGGTGTAGTTCAATGGTAGAACTTCAGCCTTCCAAGCTGACTACGTGGGTTCGATTCCCATCACCCGCTCCATTTAAAATCAAAGTACGTCAGAGATGATGTACTTTTTATTTTGGCTCTATACCATTGCTTACGTAACACTTCTTCGGAAGTGTTTTATTATACATTATTGATACACGTACGATTTATTAATCATTGAAAAGATGTCTCTATTTCTAAAAAAAGACGACAGGATCAATTTCCCATCGTCTTTTGATAGTCATATAAATGTGCTGTAGTAATAATGTTGAAAAAAATTCAACCAATATCTTATTCCAATAGATATATTTACGTGGTGCAGATGATCATCACGTTTTTTTCGTTCGATTTCTAAGATCAATTCAATATCATTATGTGAAAAGAAACATTTTTCACTTTTCTTTGTTCAACACCGTAATCCTTATCATCTGCCTGCTCGTATTGAGTCATTCATGACAAAATGAATTGTGACTCCTAGAAAATTAAAACAACATGATATCCTACATTCATTTCTTCATTGTATATATACAGCTCATAGGACATATCGTTTGAAATATTATGATGGATATACCTGGTCTTAGGAGAGGACCTTAAGGAAGACAGTTCCTCATTGACACTGTCAAAACTATCGTCATCCTCTTGATCTCCCCAATCTGTATTATAAAATGTTTCAATATCATCTTTCTTTTTTTTGTTGAGTTGACTGAATGGAACAAAGTTTTTAAGCTGTTTCGGTTTTTTTAATGTGAATCTGCATAAATTTGTCATATCATTTTCAAAGCTTGCTTCACTTATATATATGGATTTGTAGCTAAAATCAGTATCCACTTGCAGAGCTATTCTCTTTTTGTTGTTTTTGTAGTTGGGGAGTGAAAGAAACCAGCATGTATGAATCACGCAGAATACTGCAATCACGCCGGCAATCAAAGCAATTCTAAACTTCCTGTTCATTATCATTTGTAAATCCCCTTTCACATTTTGGATATTATTGACGAAATTTTCATGTGGCATCACAAGCTTTTTTTATTCAGATGAATGCTGAAGCCATTTGTGTGCCACCAAGAGACATGTACTAACCTGCAATAGAATTACGAATGATAAAACAATGTAAAATATATATGTAGACTACATGAAAATGGAATGTCAGACAGACTTGTTGATGATGAACTCAACATACTTTTTATAATCCCCATCGCTTTTCTATTATTAACTAAATTATACATCATATATTTCATAACTATAAAAAAATATATATATTTTTGAAAATACTTAAAGTGAAAATTTAAATTCCACTTCTGGCAGTGAAAAGTAGAACTTAGTCTTTCATATAATTCTACTGAAATTTACTCTTACAGTTGCGTTTGCTTTTACGATCTCAAGATATAAAAAATGACCTAAAATAGGTCATTAGTCTTTCTTTAATAATTCCTCTCTATAATCTTTTAATCCTTCTTGAACACCTAAAAATGTTTCCTGTACCCAATTGAACTGTTCATCCGTCATTCTTTTAGCATAGAAATCTGATAGTTTTTTGGCAAATTCATTATGTACTGCCAATGCTTCATAGCCTTTTTGTGTAATGTTTAAAATTGTAAATCGATGATCTTTTTCATAACGTTCTTTAGTTAAGAAGCCTTTTTTAATAATAGATTTTACATTAGTAGTCAATGTACCTACAGTAACACGCAAACGATCTGCGACTGCCCCCATAGTAGGGAACTGTTCTTTTGATACTGCTTCAATAACATTGATTTCTGTTAATGATAATTCAGGATAAGGACCTTTTTTTAGGTAATCTTCTTTTACTTTTTTGGCTAAATAGAACGTATCTGTTATTATGTCCATTAAATCTTTTTCTTTATTTATCATATTTGTTCACCACACAATATTTTACATATTTTACGCGTCAAAGGAAAGTGATTTGTATTTAATTTTTTTATTTCTTAATGAGATTGTGTTGATTGATACTTTATATTTTTCATTTGTTGCTGTAGTAATGGTGATTGTACCATCCGCATTTAGTCTTTCATATTGAATATAGCCATGCTCTTCATCTTCTACAAGAACATCCTTAAGATAAGAACAGCTATTGATTTTATCAAGCAGATCATGTTCATAATCTTTCTTGCAGAAAGAGAAATAGGTCTCATAGATTGTCTTTAACAGTTCTTCTTTACTGCATTTAATAGGTAATCCGGCATATTCTTTATTGTTTATGTTAAGACCTACCCCAATGATAAGATAATGCTTATCTTTCTCATAAATCGTCTCAGTCAAGATTCCTGCGACCTTTTTCTTGTTGACATATATATCATTAGGCCATTTAATTTTTGCATCTATCTGCTGCGATTTTAAGGCACAAACGATGCTGTAGGCCATGATCATAGTCAGTGTGACTCCGTCTCTTTTATCTTCAACAAAAAGGGAGAAGATCAAGTCTTCTCCCTTTTTTGATATCCACTGATGATTGCCACGACCTCGGCCTTTGCTTTGATACTCTGTTGTGACAATTGTTGGAGAAAGACATTCTTTATAATGTTCTTTCAGATAATCATTCGTTGACGGAATTGTCTCAAACGATATAATTTGCATTTATTCTCCAATAGCGAATGTTAATTCTGCCTTAACGACAACTTTACCATCAACTTTAGCAACAGCTTCTCCTACACCGATTGATTTTCTCATTCGTGTAAGTGTACATTCTAATTCAACAACATCTCCAGGTGTAACCTGCCCTTTGAATTTACATTTATTAATACCTGCAAAGAATACAATTTTTCCTTTGTATTCTTCCTGTGAAAGGATTGCGACACATCCTGTCTGAGCAAGCGCTTCTACAATAAGAACGCCTGGCATAACATGATGTTCTGGGAAATGTCCCATGAACTGCATTTCATTAACTGAAATACATTTAATCCCTTTGGCATATTCTCCTGGCTTATAGTCAGTAATACGATCTACAAGGGCAAAAGGATAGCGATGAGGATTAATTTTTGCGATTTCATTACTATTAAGCTGCATGGTCAATCTCCTTAAAAATAATTGTAGCATTATGTCCACCGAATCCTAATGAGTTACTCATTGCAACATGGACATCTTCTTCAATTCCTTTATTTGGAACAATATCAAGATCACATTCAGGATCTTTTTCTTTATAGTTGATTGTTGGTGGTACAAAATGATCTTCAATAGCCTTAACACTAAATACTGCTTCAATACCACCTGCAGCACCTAAACAATGACCAGTATTTCCTTTTGTAGAACTCATTTTTAACTTGTAGGCATGATCTTTGAAAACAGCTTTAACAGCCTGTGTTTCACCTAAATCATTAAGATGAGTAGATGTACCATGAGCGTTGATATAATCAACATCTTCAGGTTTAATATGTGCATCATTTAAAGCATTCTGCATAGATCTAGCGCCACCTTCTCCTTCTGGAGCTGGAGCTGTAATATGATGAGCATCACATGATACACCATAACCGATCATTTCTGCATAGATCTTAGCACCTCTTGCTTTAGCATGTTCATATTCTTCAAGAATAAGAATACCAGCACCTTCACCCATGACAAATCCATTTCTTTCATTGTCAAATGGAATAGAAGCTCTAGATGCATCATCTGATTCAGATAAAGCTTTCATAGAAGTGAATCCACCGATACCAAGTCTTGTGATAGATGCTTCACATCCACCAGCAATCATGACATCCTGATAACCATCTCTGATATTTCTAAATGCATCTCCAATAGCGTTAGTACCACCAGCACATGCAGTAACTGGACAAGTACATAAACCTTTTGCATGATGCATAATCGCAATATGACCAGCAGCTAAGTTAGAAATTGTCATTGGGATAAAGAATGGTGATACACGATCAAACCCTCTCTTTGTACCTTTTTCAAAGTTAGTTTCAATTGATCCTAATCCACCAATACCACTTGATACAACGACACCAAATCTTGTTTGATCAATAGCATTAGTATCAAGACCTGAATCTTTAACCGCTTCATTAGCAGCAATGATACCTAACTGAATAAAACGGTCCATCTTCTTAGCTTCTTTTTTATCAATATAATCAGCGACAGTAAGATCCTTGACTTCCCCTGCCATCTTTACTTTAAAGTTTTCTGTATCAAAATGAGTAATAGGAGCAATACCATTCTTGCCTTCTCTAATAGCCTTCCAAGACTCTTCTACATTATGACCAACAGCATTGATTGTTCCTAACCCCGTAACAACAACTCTTCTTTTCATATTCATTCTCCTTACATGGCCATTCCGCCATCAACACATAACACCTGACCAGTGATATAACGTGCTTCATCACTTGCTAAAAAGGCAATTGCTTCAGCGACATCCTGACACTGTCCAAATGAACCTAATGGAATCTGTGATTTCATTGTTTCTACAATCTCTTCAGGCAATGAAGAAGTCATAGCTGTTTCAATAAATCCAGGTGCTACCGCATTTACAGTTACACCACGAGAACCAAGTTCTCTTGCCAATGACTTAGTCATACCGATTACGCCAGCCTTGCTTGCTGAATAGTTAACCTGGCCAGCATTGCCCATAACACCAACAACTGATGATAAAGAAATAATACGACCAGATTTCTGTTTCATCATTAAACGTGAAGCCTGTTTCATGCAAAGGAATGTACCTTTTAAATTGACATCGATGACATCATTAAAATCTTCTGTCTTCATACGAAGAATAAGATTATCTCTAGTAATTCCTGCATTATTTACTAGAATATCAAGACGTTTAAAGTGAGACTTAATTTCCTTGAACATTCTTGTATTATCATCTTCGTGACAAATATCTCCTTCTACAAGAAGAACTTCAACACCAAATGCTTCACATTCTTTCTTTAAAGCTTCAGCTAAATCACGATTATTGTTATGATCACGGAAATTAATCACAACATTGGCACCATAGCGAGCTAATGTTAATACTGTTTCACGTCCAATACCACGAATACTACCTGTTACAAAAGCGACTTTATTCTTAAGATTCATATTTATCCTCTCAATTCTGAAACAGCTTTTTCAAGTGTTTCCTGATCTTCAACCTGATAAAGCTTGATCTTACGATCAATCTTTTTAACAAAACCACTTAATACTTTACCTGGACCAACTTCAATAATTGTATCTACTCCATGATCAATCATATAACGAATGCTGTCTTCAAAATAAACAGGACTCATAACCTGCTTTTCTAGCATCTGTGCTACAGTGACACCTTCTTCAAGTTCTTTACCAGTACTATTGAAAATAACTGGAAGCTTCATGTCCTTGAAATCAACATTCTTAAAATATTCATGTAATTCTTCACTTGCACTCTTTAATAATGCAGTATGGAAAGGTCCACTTGTCTTTAATGGAATAGCACGTCTTGCACCAGCCTCTAAAGCAAGCTGACTTACTTCATCGACTGCTTCTTCTTCTCCACCGATAACAAGCTGTCCTGGACAGTTGTAATTAGCAATAGAAACAACGCCGCTATTTACTTTTGAAATAGCTTCATTTAATTTATCTCTATCTAATCCAATGATAGCAACCATCTTGCTCTTTAAGCCTTCAACTGCTTTTTCCATAGCTTTTCCACGTACACGTACAAGTTCAACAGCTTCTTTTGGTGTTAATACACCAGCACAAGATAATGCTGAATATTCACCTAAAGAAAGACCACATGTATAATCTGGAACAATTCCTCTATCATTAAGTAAACGAGTAGCCATCACTGCTACCGCAACCATACATGGCTGTGTATTAGCAGTCTGTGATAGTTCTTCTTCGTTTCCTGAAAACATCATTTCTTTAAAGTCAAAGTCGAGAGAGATATCATCTATTACTTCTCTTGCTTCAGGATAATTATCATATAGTGATTTTCCCATCCCAACATACTGACTACCTTGTCCTGCAAAGATCAATCCTAATTTCATTTCTCTCCTCCTGTTAACTCTTCAATGAGTTCCTTAACACTTACAATCTTATTAATGCGTGCACCGTTGGCACCAGCAAAAACAAGACCATCATCGACACGTCCTTCTACAGCATCAATTAATGCTTTCGTAATACAATAAGGCGCATCAACGATATTACATGATGAAATACAACGATAACATTTCTTGATTGGCTGTTTAGCCTGAGCTACCTTTTCCATGAATTTTGTCTTGATGGCTCTACCAGGCATACCTACTGGTGATTGTACAATCATGATGTCTTCTTCTTTCGCATTCACAAAATACTGCTTATATGCTTCATCAGCATCGCATTCATGAGTTGCAATAAAACGTGTTCCAATCTGTACACCATCGGCACCTTTTTCTAAAGCCTGTTCAATATCTTCTTTAGTATAGATTCCGCCAGCTACAAAAATAGGAATGTGCTTATTATATTTTTCTACATAAGGCTGAATAGCCTTCTTTACATCAGGAAGAATATCAAGTAGTTCCTTGCATTTTCCTTCAGCGATTTCTTCTTTCTTAAAGCCTAAATGACCGCCAGCTTTCCATCCTTCAATAACAATGAAATCAGCAGTTCTTTTAAACTTACGATCCCATGAACGAAGAATAAGATTCGCTGCTTTACCAGAAGAAACAATAGGAGCAATCTTTGTTTTAGCATTCCCTACAAGTTCAGGTAACTTCATAGGAAGACCTGCTCCTGAAATAATAGCATCGGCACCACTCTTAACAGCCTGTTTGACATGTTCAGCATAGTCAGATAATGCTACCATGACATTTACTCCAACCATACCTTTTCCGTGAGCAATTTCTTTTGCTTTCTTGATTTCCTTATCAAGTGCACGTAAGTTAGCTTCCTTGACATTCTTATCGAAATCTTTTTCTTTAAAGCCAATCTGAGCTGAAGAAATGATACCCATAGCACCTTCCTTGGCAACATGACCGGCAAGATTTCCTAAGGAAACACCAACACCCATGCCTCCTTGAATAATAGGAACACGAAGTTCACGATTTCCTATTTTTACTGTTCTCATAGATTAACCTCAGCGATCTTTTTCTGTTCTTCTTTTAATTCTTTAAAGAGATTTTCAATAATATTAGCAAGTGTATCTTCCTTATTGACCATACCTGCTACCTGACCTGCCATAAGTGATCCAGTATCTACATCACCTTCTACAACAGCTCTTCTTAATCCACCAAGAGTGAACTTTTCGAGTTCCATCATGCTTGCGCCTTCTTTTTCTCTCTTGATATATTCCTTAGCCATTTTATTCTTGATGATTCTGACAGGAGTACCAGCAATACGACCAGTTACAGTTGTACCAGTATCCTTAGCTTTCAATACTTCCTGACGATAGTTTTCATGAATTGGCGCTTCTTTAGCAGCCAATAACATAGTTCCAACCTGGAATCCATCTGCTCCTAATGCAAGCGCAGCAAGAGCCTGCTTTCCACTTGCAATTCCTCCTGCACCAATAACAGGAATATTAACTGCAGCCTTTACCTGAGGTAAAAGTGCCATAGTTGTTAATTCACCAACATGTCCACCTGATTCTGTTCCTTCTGCAATAACAGCATCAGCACCAGCACGTTCCATTCTTTTTGCAAGAGCAACACTTGGTACAACAGGAATAACAATGATGCCAGCTTCTTTCCAAGCTTTCATATATTTACCTGGATTTCCTGCACCAGTTGTAACAACCTTGATTCCTTCATCAATAACAAGCTGAGCCTGTTTGTCAGCTTCTGGATTCATTAACATCAAGTTGACACCAAATGGCTTATCAGTTAAGCTTTTAGCTTCCTTGATTGCATCCTTTAACATTTCAGCAGTCATTCCACCAGAACCGATAAGACCTAATGCTCCAGCATTACTTGAAGCAGCAGCAAATGCTCCGGTTGCAACACGTGCCATACCACCTTGAATTAGTGGATATTTTATATTCAATGTTTCATTTAACCACATATCATTTTCTCCTTACCATTCCAGTAGATTGGCTCCATAGGCCAAACCGCCGCCAAAGCCTACCAGCATGATCTTCATGCCACGCTTCAGCATGCCTTTCTCGTTCATTTCTGCCAATGCTAGAGGAACACTTGCCCCTGAAGTATTGCCATAACGATCCAAGTTAATATAGAACTTCTCTGATGGAATCTTTAATTTTTTGTAGACATGGGAAATAATTCTCCCATTTGCCTGATGTAATACAAAATAATCAATATCATCATATGTAAGATGAGCTTCTTTTGTTAAATGCTCAATACATTCCGCAATCGAAGATGTCGCAAAACGGAAGACCTCTCTTCCCTGCATTCTCATATAGCCTTCTTCCCTACTTGCAAAAAGTGGGTCAGCCTGTCCTCTTGCTCCATGATAATCAAGATAAAGAGCATCTGCTTTCTCTAATACAACTGCTCCTGCTCCATCACCAAAGAGTACACATGTTGATCGATCAGTAAAATCCATAATTGAAGATAATGTTTCAGCACCTACTACAATGGCATATTTCTTTTTACAGAAATGCATGTAAGATCTAGCTAAAGATAAAGCATATTCAAATCCACTGCATGCTGCATTGATATCTAGGGCAAACACCTCTTCATCAAGACCAAGTCTTTCTTGTAAAAGACAAGCTGTTGAAGGAGTAAAATAAGTATTTGTAATAGATGCTACAAGAATCATTCCTACCTGTGATTTATCAATATCCTTTAAAGCATTCTCACATGCTTTAAAAGCTAGATCTGTGGTATCTTCCCCTTCAGCAAAATGTCTTGTCTTGATACCTGTACGCGTAGAAATCCATTCATCGCTCGTATCAATCTTTTTTGCAAAATCATCATTTGTAACAACACGAGGAGGGACATAATACCCTGTACTTACGATTTTTATGCCATCCATTAAAGTTCCTCCTTCACACCTTCAAAGAATTCAGAAATCTTCTTCAATGTACTTAATAACAATTCATCTGAAACGATATGCTGATCTTCACAGGCGTGATCTATTAATTCTTCAAAAAATTTTTTTCTACATCTTACGGCCTTAAGACCGACAGGTGTTAATTTTACTCTAACTATACGTTTATCAATTTCATCACGAATACGCTGTGCATAGCCCTTCTTTTCTAGCTTGCTCATAGTAATCGTAATTGTTCCATTAGATAATCTAGAACGATGAGCAATATCTCCCATTGTTGGACATTGCATCTGTGTCGTAATATCCAAGATACGTAATTCATTAGAAGAAAGGTCCTTAATACCTTTCTGTTTTAGATAATAATCTTCAAGGACATGCATCTTCTGAAACAAGCATGTAAAACTATCATTAATTAATTCTCTTTGAGAAATAGTACTTTTAGCCACGATAGTCACCAATCTTTCTGAATTTCGCATATCTTCTATTAAGAAGATCTTTTTTAGACACTCTTACTAAAGCATCAAGCTGTTCAGTAATTACCTGTCTAATTTTTCTATAAGTAAGCGCTGGGTCCTTATGTACACCACCTAACGCTTCAGGAATAATTTCATCAATAATGTGTGCTTCATAGAGATCCTTGGCAGTCATCTTCATGACTTCACAAGCTTCTCCAACACGTTCACCCTTAGTATCTTTCCATAAGATAGAAGCAAATCCTTCAGGAGATAATACTGAATACACAGCATTTTCAAGCATCGCAATATGATCGCCGATACTGATTGCTAAAGCGCCTCCTGAACCACCTTCACCGACAACGAAGACGATAACTGGTACTGTTACATCGGATAGAAGCATAAGGCTCTGCCCAATAGCTTCACCAATTCCATTTTCTTCTGCCTCAATACCAGGATAAGCACCCGGTGTATCTACAAATGTAATAATGGGGCGATTAAATTTTTCTGCCTGCTTAATAAGTCTCATCGCTTTACGATACCCATCAGGTGATGCCATACCAAACTGGCATTTCATATTATCATCAAGATTACGACCTTTCTGATGACCAATTACAGTAACTGGAAGGTGATTAAAATATCCAATTCCTCCGACAATTGCCTGATCATCCTTGAAGAAACGATCACCATGCATTTCGATAAAGTCATCAAATAAGTTCGCAATATATTCTTTAATATGGGGTCTTTCACTTTTTCTTGCTAGATAGACACGATCATATGCACTTAAAGAGGAGTACGTATGTTCTTTATATCGTGTGATCGTATCTTCAATTCTTTTTCCTTCAACAGCATCAATAAGATCAGGATCGTTCTTAATGCGCTGTAGCTTTTCTTCTAGCTCTTTAATTTTCTTTTCTTTTTCTTTTAAAGACATAAGCTGCCTCCTAACTGTGCAGATGCAATAGGGTAATCAATGTTTCCCTAGATTTATTTCTTTCTACAATTAAATCTACAAAACCATGTTCTACCAAGAATTCAGATCTCTGGAATCCTTCTGGAAGTTTCTGACGAAGTGTTGATTCAATAACACGAGGACCAGCAAATCCAATAAGTGCACCAGGTTCTGCAATATTAATATCTCCAAGTAATGCAAATGATGCTGTTACACCACCTGTTGTAGGATGTGTCAAATAAGAAATATAAAGTAGACCTGCGTTCATATGTCTTTTCAATGCAGCACATGTTTTACCCATCTGCATAAGTGAGAAGATGCCTTCCTGCATTCTTGCTCCACCACTTGATGAAAAGATAATCAGTGGTCTTTTCTTTCTTGTTGCATATTCAATAGCACGTGTAATCTTTTCACCAGCAACAGTACCCATTGAAGCCATCATGAAATGATTATCCATAACAACTACAACAGTCTTGATATGGCCGATTCTACCACTTGCTACAATGACACCATCATTCATGCCAGTTCTTTTCTTGGCTTTTTCAAGCTTTAGGTCATAATCAGGAAAATCAAGTGGATCATTCGTTTTCATTGAAGACCAATATTCCTTGTATTTTCCATTATCAAATAACTGTTCAAGACGTTCATGACCACTTATATACATATGACGTCCACATTTAGGACAAACATACATATTCTCTTTTATATGAGAAGACAAAACCAGCCCTTCACATTGAGGACATTTGGTATAAATACCATCAGGAATCTCCACATGTTTAGATGCTGGTTTTTTTCCAAGATAATCTTTAAACTCATTAAGTCTATGACGGCGTTCTTTCAGTAATTTATCCATTGTCTGTTACCATCTCTTCTAAATGTTTTTCAATAAAGCTTGTATTAAATCTTCCTTTAATATAATCGGGCTGATGAAGAATATAGAACTGAATTGTCTGGTTTGTCTTAATGCCATCAATAACAAGTTCACCAAGTACCCTTCTCATTCTTCTGATTGCTTCCAGACGAGTTGGTGCATGTACAATGACTTTTGCAGCCATAGAATCATAGAATGGAGAAATCTGATATCCCTGATAAATAAAGGTATCAACTCTCACTCCTGGTCCTCCTGGAATATGAAGAGATTTAATTGTACCTGGACTTGGTGCAAAATTATTGTGTGGATCTTCTGCATTAATACGACATTCAATAGCATGTCCATTTAAATGGATATCTTCTTGTGCATAGTTAAGCTTTAACCCTGAGGCAATACGAATCTGTTCCTTGATAAGATCGATACCTGTGACCATTTCAGTGACAGGATGTTCAACCTGAATTCTCGTATTCATTTCAATAAAATAATATTCTCCTTCAGGAGAAAGAACAAATTCAACGGTTCCGGCATTGGTATAGCCTGCACCTTTAGCTGCCTTAACGGCATCATTACCCATACGTTCTCTTAATTCTTCACTTAAAGCCTTACATGGAGACTCTTCAATCATCTTCTGATTTCGTCTTTGAATTGAACAATCTCTTTCTCCTAAGTGAATAACATGTCCATGTTCATCAGCTAAAATCTGGAACTCTACATGTTTAGGATTAAGAACTAATTTTTCAACGTACATATCATCATCACCAAAAGCTGCTTTTGCTTCTGCCTTGGCTGTTTCGAAAGCTTTCTTTAATTCCTCTTCCTTGTAGGCACGACGCATACCACGTCCACCTCCACCAGCACTTGCCTTAATCAGTACTGGATAGCCAATGCGATCAACAACTTCTTTTAATGCTTCATATGTATTGACAGATCCTTCACTACCTGGAACAACTGGAACACCAGCTTCAATCATCATTTCTCTGGCCTTTGACTTATTACCAAGAGCATCGATAACTTCAGGCTTAGGCCCAATAAACTTCATGCCACATTCTTCTACAAGCGCCGCAAATTCTGTGTTTTCAGAAAGAAAACCAAAACCTGGATGAATGGCATCACAGCCAGTCTGGCTTGCAGCTTCAATAATTGCGCCCATGTTTAGATAGCTTTCTGCTGGACGTGGTCCGCCAATGCACACAGCTTCATCCGCAAGCTGTGTGTGCAAAGACGTACGATCAGCAGTTGAATAGATCGCAACCGTCTCTATCCCAAGCTCTTTACATGTACGAATAATACGTACCGCGATTTCTCCACGGTTTGCAATAAGTATCTTCTTTAACATAGCTATTCCTCAATGATCATGATCATCTGATCAAATTCCACCATATCTCCTGAATCAGGTACGATTCTTGCAACCTTACCATTACATGGTGCCTTGATTTCATTCATGACTTTCATAGCTTCAATGATACAAAGTGTCTGTCCTTCTTTGACAGTATCACCTTCCTGAACAAATGGTTGCGCATCAGGAGAAGGAGCACGATAGAATGTTCCTACTAATGGCGATTTCACTTCTGTTCCTGTAATAAGATCAGGAGTCCCTGCGCTCGATTGAGCAGGTGTTGGTGCTGGTGCAGCTGGTGCTGATGCAACAGGTGCAGGAGAGACAGGAGCCTGTACAAGTACAGGCTGATTAGTTCCTTCTTTTTCCATTTCCAGCTTAAGATCATTCATTTCAATTTTCATCTTACTGATTTCCGCTTCTTCGAAAGCTTTAATCAAATCTTTTACTAAATCCACTGTCTGTCTCCTTTGATTATCAAAGTTTGAATTTCAAGTTATAATTCTAAAAAAATATTAGGCGTTTTCTTCAACGTAATCTACGATGTCTTTAACAGTCTTCATTTCGCCTGCTTTTTCATCAGGAATTTCAATTCCGAATTCGTCTTCGATTGCCATGATTAATTCTACTGCATCTAATGAATCTGCTTCTAAGTCATCAGATAATGATGCTTCTAATACTACCTTATCTTCGTCTACACTTAATGAATCAATAATAATTTCTTTTACTTTATCAAATGTCATAATATTTTCCTCCTCTTATTGATTACAGGTGCATGATAACACTAATGTTTTGATTTGTAAATAGTTTGATATTAAAAACTTATATTTTACCAAAGTTTTAATTTGCGCTATTTAATGAGACTTTTTTGTTTTGATACACAAATCTTTTTAACTTTTTTGCAAGCATAACAGATACAATGACCTTTGCAAGATCACCTGGTAAAAATGGAATTACACAAGCAGTAAGCGCAACGATAATCGATGATTTTGTGACAAATACAAAATATACTGTTCCGATTGTATAACATACAATTGAACCAACAAGAAGTGCTAATCCCCATCTTACATACGATTCTTTTTCTCCGGCAATAAGGTTAATTAAATATGCCATAATTGGGAAACTGAATAAGAATCCTCCTGCTGGACCAACAAGTGCTGCAACGCCACCACTAAATCCACTAAATACACTTAATCCGATAGCCCCCATCAATATGTATAATGATGTGCTGATCAAAGTAACACGACGGCTACTTGTTAATGCGATAAAATAAATTGCAAGTGTCTGCATAGTAATTGGTACTCTTGTAGGAAGCTGAATGCTGATCTGTGCAAATACTGCAATCAAGCAAACAAACAACGCACACTGTACCATCTCTTTTGTTTCTAACTTCAAAATATATACCCCCTTGTTGGTTATAATGCCACAAATATCATTAATAGTAAAGAACTCTTTTACATTTAGTTTGCTATACTAGTTACTTTTCTTATTGAGACTTAGTGAAATTGCTTTTAAACAGGGGAACTTTCGCCATTCTTTCATTTCATAAAAAAAATCAAAAAATACTAAAAAAAAGTATTGCCAACCTCTAAAATATATGATAAATTACTAATGCACACGAAAGAGATGCCTGTTTAGCTCAGTTGGTTAGAGCATCTGACTGTTAATCAGGGGGTCGTAGGTTCGAGTCCTACAACAGGCGCCAGTGGCGGATTGGAGAAACGGTTAACTCACATGCCTTTCACGCATGCATTCACGGGTTCGAATCCCGTATCCGTCACCATTTGTAGACATGACACACATTCTTACGAATGTGTGTTTTTTCTTTATGCAAAAATACCAGAGCGTTATGCGCTCTGGTATTTATTATATAGCATACCTTCTTTTAAGCTTTCAGCATCTTTTCCAAGGATTTCCACTAATGCATAAGCAAATGCCATGGCTGTAGCTGGTCCTCTAGAAGTGATCATTTTTCCATCAATGACAACAGCATCTTCTTTGTAGTTGCCTTCTTTTAAATAAGATTCAATCTCTTCACCAGGGTAAGATGTTACATTTTTTCCTTTTACAATACCAGCTTTTCCTAAAACCATAGGAGCAGCACAGATAGCAGCCACGTACTTATCTTCTTCAAAATATTTTTTGAATAGATCTGTTACACGCTGATCATCTCTTAAGACCCAAGCTCCTCCTCCACCAGGAGCAATAAGCATATCATAGTGATCCATGTCTTCAAAACATTTATCAGCCATAACCTTAATGCCTCTAGAAGAAGTTACTTCTAATGTTTCATTTACTGAGACTGTATCTACATCAAGATCAGCTCTTCTTAAAATATCTACTACCCCAAGTGCTTCGATTTCTTCAAAACCGTTTGCTAATAAAACCGCAGTTTTCATTTTGTCTCTCCTTTCCAATTTCAGCAATAACAGTTTACGTTCTCTTCCACCGGCATATCCCCCAATATCTCCACTCGTTGAGATAATGCGATGACATCCTACAATGATAGGAAAAGGATTCTTCTTACATGCCTGGCCAACAGCCTGATAGGCTTTCATAGATAACTTTTGGGCAATATCCTTATAACTTGCACATTGTCCATATGAAACATCCGCAATGGCCTTCCATACTTTCTTTTCAAAAGGAGTTCCAATAAAGCGAAGAGGCAAATCAAAATGTGTTCTTTGATGCGCCAAGTATTCTCTTATTTCCTTGATAGCTTTCTTCTTAATAGATGTTTCTTGGTATATCCCCTCTATTTTCTTATAAGAAACTCTCGTCAGGATCTCGTTTTCACTTTCAATATAAAGTGTTCCTATTCTTGTTTCATAAGCATAAACTGTTCTACTTACTATAATGTATCATCCATTCCTTTCATTATCAAATCTACACAATGGTCAATGCCAAGCTTTCCGCTATTTAAGCTCATATGATAATTTGTGGCATCTCCCCACTTATAGTTTGTGTAGTAGCGATAGTACGCTTTACGTCTTTTATCTTTGTCTTTAATACGTTTTTCAGGACTATCTGTTCTTTCTCCATACTTATTGACAATACGTTCTGCTCTAAAATCCATATCCGCATGGATAAAGACATGGAAGACATCTTCTCTATCCTTTAAAATATAGTCCGCACAGCGTCCAACAATGATACAGTTGCCTTTATTTGCTAAATTAGTAATAGCCTCTCTCTGGGCAATAAACAGCTGATCTGAGACAGATCCACCAGCATTTGTCCACATGAAGCTAAATAGATTCTTTTTGTTGGCATCTTCGCCATGTTCTTTAATGTAATCTTCTTCTAGGCCACTTTCCATTGTCATTTTCTTTACAAATTCATAATCATAGACATCATAGCCCAATTTTTCACCAAGGGCTTTTCCAATAGTACGACCACCACTTCCAAATTCTCTTGTAATAGTAATAACGCGATACTTCATATTATCCCTCTTTTCTTACTCTTTCTACTTTTATTATAAAAAATCCTAGTTAAAAAGAGGAGAAAAATCACCAAGATAAAAAATAAAGCAGGCCTTAGCCTGCTTTACTCTTTAAATAATGTACCCGAACCTTCATTAGAGAAGATTTCAATCAAGATAGAATGTGGAATACGTCCATCAATAATAACTGCTTTTCTTACTCCATTATTAAGAGCATTGGTAATACAGTCCACTTTTGGAATCATTCCTCCAGCAATTACGCCCTTTTCTTTTAGCGTGTTGACATCATCAATTGTCACTGATGAAATCAATGACTGTTCATCATCTTTATCTTCTAATAAGCCAGGAATATCACTGACTACAAGAAGGTTCTCTGCATTTAATGCTGCTGCAATCGCTGCGGCAGCAGTATCTGCGTTAATATTGTAAGAATGACCTTCTTCATCCATTCCGACACTTGCAACTACGGGGATATAATCTTTTTCTAGAAGATCCATCAATACTTCTGCATTAACTTCTTCAATTGCTCCTACATACCCAAGTTCTTTATCAGCACATTTAGCCTTCAATAGCATATTATCTATACCTGAAAGGCCTACGGCCTTATTGCCGTGCGTATGAATTCTTTTAACAAGGTTCTTATTGACTTTACCAGCCAATACTTCCTGTACAATTTCTATTGTTTCTTCATCGGTATATCTTAAACCGTTAATAAACTTTGACTCTTTATGCGCTCTTTTTAATGCATTATTGATTTCAGGTCCTCCTCCATGTACAAGGATGACATGAATGCCAACAAGGTTCATTAGACAGACATCATTGATGACATTATCAATAAGCACTTCATTAACCATTGCATTACCACCATATTTCACAACAACGATCTTATCGTGATATTCCTGCATATAGGGTACAGCTTCTGATAAAATCTGCGCTTTTAATACAGCATGCTGCGTCATAAAATCTCCCCCTATGTTCTATAGTCTCCGTTGATCTTTACGTAATCATATGTAAGATCACAGCCCCATGCTGTGGCATCATGATCTCCATCATGTAAATCAATATGAATATCTATTTCATCTTCATGTAAAATAACAGCTGCTTCATCTTCAGAGAAGGCTACACCTGCTCCTTCTTTGCAGACAAGGATTTTTCCCTTGCTTGATGATAATGAAACTTCTACCTGATTAATATCAAATGACGCATCACTATAGCCAATAGCACATAAAATACGTCCCCAGTTTGCATCTTCACCAAACATTGCTGATTTAAACAATGATGAAGTAATAACTGATTTAGCTACAATACGCGCATCCTTGATGCTTCTTGCATGATTAACATGGCAAGTCAAAAGCTTTGTAGCCCCTTCTCCATCTTTAGCAATTCCTCTTGATAAAGATTCACAGATAGAATACAAGGCATCTCTTACTTGATGATAAGCACTATCTTTTAATACAATCTTATCATTGCCAGCCATGCCATTGCACATAACAACGAGCATATCGTTAGTTGAAGTATCTCCATCCACAGATACCATATTGAATGTTTCATCAACAATCTCACGTACCATTGGTTCAAGAAGATCTTTTGAAATATTGATATCAGATGTAACAAACGCAAGCATAGTTGCCATGTTAGGATGAATCATTCCTGATCCCTTAGCAATAGCACCAATATGACAAGTGTGTCCATCGATATCAAATTCTACAGCGTATTCTTTCTTGACTGTATCAGTTGTCATAATAGCATTAGCTGCATCATCTGATCCTTCATCATGAAGTGATGAAACCAATTCTTTCATGTGATTCTTAAATGGATCAAGTGTCATCTTTTCACCGATGACTCCAGTAGATGCAACAATGATATCTTCTTCATTAAGAGATAATTCATCAGCTACAAGCTGACATGTCCCTTCTGCAATTTCAATACCATTATCATTGCATGTATTAGCATTCCCGCTATTACAGATGATAGCTTGTGCTACACCATTTTTTAAATGTTTCTTTGTAACAAGAAGCGGAGCTCCTTTTACTTTATTTTGAGTGTAAGTTGCTACACTTACACATGGTTGATCTGAAACGATAAGTGCCAGATCTTTTTTTGTTTTGCTTTTTCCTCTTATATTAGCAATGACACCTCCGGCTTTAAAGCCGAGAGGTGCACAAATGCCGCCTTCAATATTTTTCATGATATTCCCCCTAGAAAGATGGCCCTACCATCTGTAAGCCAGTCTCTTCTGGTAATCCATACATAAGATTCATATTCTGAATAGCCTGACCAGCTGTTCCTTTGATCATATTGTCAATTGTAGAGGCAATAATCAATGTATGGTCCCTTTCATCCATATGCAATGAAATATGACAATCATTGGTGTATGTGACAAATTTCAAGTCTGCGTTCTTTCCTAATGGAAGCACATGGACAAATCTTTCATTTTGATAAGTTTCCTTATAGATTTTATAGATTTCATCTAAATCCTTATCGACTTTCACATAAATAGTAGACACGATTCCTCGATTAACAGGAAGAAGATGAGGTACAAAAGTCACTGTGACTTTTTTATCAGCCATAAGACTTAATTCCTGTTCAATTTCTGGTGTGTGACGGTGATTGCCAGCCTTATAAGGATGGAATGATTCGTTTGTTTTTGTAAAATGTGTATCTTCCGTAAGCTTCTTTCCTGCTCCGGTAGTTCCTGAGGCCGAATTAATGATAATATGGTCTGACGCATTCAAATGATGCGAAAGAAGTGGATATAGACCGAGGCATACGCTTGTTGGATAACAGCCAGGATTGCCGATTATACTTGCTTGTTTAATGGCATCTCTGTGTAATTCAGGCAGGCCGTATACTTGTTTTTGGTGAAGGTCTTTATCTTTATATTCCCCTTTATACCATTCTTTATAATCTTCTTCATTGTGAAGACGGAAGTCGGCACCAAGATCGACGAACTTCTTTCCCTGTTCGTCGCACATCTTGGCATATTTTTCAGATAATCCTGATGGCAAACCAGCAAAGATGATATCTGCTTTTTCAATAACTTCTTCATCACTCACAAATGTTAAATCACAATGTTCATAATAGGAAGGATAGAGATCAGATACTTTTTGTCCCAATGCACTTCTTCCTCCTACTGCAACAACTTCACAGTTGGGATGAGACAGCAATAATCTCAATGTTTCATTGCCGGCATATCCGCTTGCGCCAATGATACCTGCTTTAATCATGGTAATCTGACACCTTCTTTTCAATTCTTTCAATATTTTCCTTTTCTACCTTTGAAGAAGGCCCCCCGACGACTTGTCTGCTATTCAAGCATGTTTCTAATGCAACAGCATTATATACATCTTCTTCAAACATATTATGGAACTTCTTATATGTATCCAATGAAAGTGATTCTAATGTTTCATTGTTTTCAATACAATAGGCTACTAGCTGTCCAGTGATCTTATAAGCATCTCTGAATGCTAGTCCTTTCTTTGTTAAATAGTCTGCGCAATCAGTGGCGTTGATAAATCCTCTTGCGGCAGCTTCTCTCATTTTTTCTTTATTGACATTCATTGTATCTAGCATTTCAGTGAATACTGGAAGACATAATTTTACCTGATCAATCGCATCGAAGAGGTTTTCTTTATCTTCCTGCATATCTTTATTATATGCGAGAGGCAATCCTTTCATCATTGTCAATAGAGTAGAGACATCTCCGATGACTCTGGCACTCTTTCCTCTTACAAGTTCAGCGATATCTGGATTTTTCTTTTGCGGCATAATCGACGAACCAGTAGCAAAAGCGTCATCTAGTTCAATGAACTTGAATTCCCAAGAGCACCAGAGAATAATTTCTTCTGAGAAACGTGAGAGATGCATCATTATTAGTGCCAATGCATTGGCACATTCAATGGCGTAATCACGATCTGATACACCATCTAATGAGTTGTACATAATATCGTTCATTCCTAGCTCTTCAGCTACAAAATGACGATCTAGTGGATAAGTGGTAGTCGCAAGGGCTCCACTTCCTAATGGTGATACATTGACTCTTTTATCAATGTCTTTTAATCTGTCCATATCTCTTAAGAACATGGATGCATATGCCATCAAGTGATGGGCAAACGTAATTGGCTGTGCTCTTTGAAGATGGGTATATCCTGGCATGATGGTTTCTAGATGCTGAGAAGAAATCTTAGTCAATGTAAGAACCATATCTTTCAAGAGAGACTGTAGTTCTTTAATTTCATCATGAACATAAAGACGTAAGTCTAATGCCACCTGATCATTTCTTGAACGACCTGTATGAAGTTTCTTTCCTGAAACAGGATATCTTTTTGTAAGTTCTGCTTCAATGAACATATGAATATCTTCTGCGTTAGGATCAAATAGAAGCTTTCCTTCTTCTATTTCATGAAGAATATCATTGAGTCCCTTATAGATTTCATTATATGCCTGTTCATCAATGATCTTCTGTTTCATCAGCATCTTTGCATGTGCCAATGATCCACGTATATCCTGTTTATACATTCTACAATCAAAAGAAAGTGATGAGTTAAATGCATTTACATCCTCATTGATTTCTTTTGAAAATCTACCTGCCCATAATGCCATATTAATCCCCCTATGCTTTCTTTGCTTTAGCCTGTGCAATCATCTTGATTGGCAATCCGTAAAGGTTGATGAATCCTGCAGAATCTGCCTGGTTGTAATCTTCATCTTCACCAAATGATGCTGTCTGTTCAGAATATAATGTTGAATCAGAAGTCATACCTGCACCAATGATGTTTCCTTTATATAATTTTAACTTAACTGTACCATTAACATTTTCCTGAGTTTTATCTACGAATGCATTTAATGCTTCTGTTAATGGAGAATACCAGTATCCATTGTAAAGAATATCAGCTAATTCTAATGCGATCTTCTGTTTAAAGTGCTGTGTGTATTTATCAATAGTGATTTCTTCTAGATCAGCATGTGCTTTATAAAGAATAGTTCCACCTGGTGTTTCATACACACCTCTTGATTTCATACCTACAAGTCTGTTTTCTACCATATCGATAATACCGATACCGTTAGCGCCACCAACTTTATTTAATGCTTCAATTAAAGCGACACCATCCATTTTTTCTCCATTTAAGGCAACTGGAATACCTTTTTCAAATGTGATTTCAATATAAGTTGGCTTATCTGGTGCCTGTTCTGGTGATACACCTAATTCTAGGATTTCATCATACTTAGGTTCATTTGCTGGATCTTCAAGATCAAGACCTTCATGTGATAAATGCCATAAGTTCTTATCTTTAGAATAGTTTGTTTCTCTATTGATCTTTAGAGGAATATTTCTTGCTTCAGCGTAATCAATTTCATCATCTCTTGATTTAATATCCCATACTCTCCATGGTGCAATGATTGGCATATCAGGTGCAAATGCCTTGATAGCTAATTCAAATCTTACCTGGTCATTTCCTTTACCTGTACATCCATGACAGATAGCGTCAGCACCAACTTCTTTAGCAACTTCTACAAGTTTTTTACCAATGATAGGTCTAGCTAAAGATGTACCTAATAAATATTTACCTTCATAAACAGCGTTAGCTTTGACAGCTGGGAAAATAAAGTCTTCTACGAATTCTTTCTTAAGATCTAATTCAATATACTGAGATGCACCTGTTGCTAAAGCTTTAGCTTCAAGTCCATCTAATTCATCTTTCTGTCCAACGTTTGCTGCTACAGCGACAACTTCACATCCGTATGTCTCCTTAAGCCAAGCGATAATAATTGATGTATCTAATCCTCCACTATATGCAAGTACTACTTTCTTAAATATTTTTTCCATAATATATTCTCTCCTTTTTCTTTACTTTCTATTTATGTTCTGCATTTCTCCATTCGCCGTACTTTCATCTTAATCCCCCTAAATATACAAAAAACGTCTCCAGATTACTCCAGAGACGCCAATAGACGCGGTACCACTCTCGTTAATATCAATAGATATTCCCTCTTGTTCTTAACGCGAACTAACGTTTCATCCTACTGATTTCAGACGAACACTCGCGAGTGCGTTTTCACCTATTTCCATCTAACAGCCTTCCACTCTGCGCTGTCTCGCTTGAGACTTCCGATAGGTTACTTTTCTCGGTCTTCGTTTTTGTGTATGGTGTTATATTAGCACATAAAAATAAAATGTCAAACACTTTTATCTAAAAATATAATTTTATTAGATTTTTGTCGTTTTATCATAAAATAGAAGATAAAATAAAAGACTACTGCTGTAGTCTTTCATTTAGTGGTTATTATTCTTCTTCAACTTTTTCAAACTGATCTGGACCAACGCCACAGATTGGACATTCGTAGTCTTCTGGTAATTCGTCACCTTCATAGACATAACCGCATACTGTACAAACCCATTTCATAGTGTGTCTCCTCCTTCTTTATTAATAGGAATGATTCCTACTTATATAATATTCATATTATTTCTATCTTTCAAGAAATATGCTTCTATAATTATTATAAAGTTTATCATTTTAAAAAAAAGAAAATTCGCACATTACAAAAAAATAGCGAGACCTATTGGTCTCGCGCTTTTCTGTACTCGTCTACAAAATCAAGATGACATAAAGGATCATGACATTCATGACAATGTCCACCACATGATCCAATAGGATTCTTTTTATCAAAGAATCTACGATAGATAACATAAAGCAACCACAATCCAATTGCGATGCTTATTAGTATTGTAAATAACATCAATGTCACTTCCTTTTTCACTATAATAACATAAAACTGACTCCATGATAGACCATCTCACGGTACTAACAATTAAAGGGTGTATTAATTAAAGAATATATCGGTGTGTGTAAATTATTGATATGAGGTGGTCTATCACAGAGTTAGTTATAACTCTGTGCAAGTATAGCCAAGCTGTCTCACTAACTCCATGTACTTCTGAGGGTTTGGTGGTTCATTGGTAAATATGTGTAGTGTCTTCTTAGAAAGATCTGCAATAGCATACTTGTTTTCTTGACTGTTGAAGGCATTAGTCAACTTGGTTGCACAGTTCTCACAGACCATGTCTTCTACCTTAAAGCAACAGTCATAGGAATAATGAGATGGGTTTGTATCGTTTGATTTTATTTTTTTAATAGTCTCACATTCCCCGCAGCAGCCGTTATTCTTTGTCTTGATGAATCGTCTTACTCCAAATACGAATAGGACGATCACCAAGAAAAGGATAATAAAGTCTATAGTATTCATACTACACTTCCAATGCGGCAGCTGCGCCTTTCGCCTTTGGAGCTGGTCTTACAACCATATAAATTGCGAAGAAGATAATAACAATGGAAATAATCTGTGTAAGACCAAATGAAGCTCCGTAGAATAGCCAGCTTCCCATATTATAGAAAACGAATGATAATGCGTATCCTAATACAACCTGATATAAGATTGCGAATACGCCCCACTTTTTATCACCCATTTCTCTCATGATTGCACCCATTGCGGCAGTGCAAGGAGGATCGAATAAGTTAAGAGTCATGAATGAGAAAGCAGCCACTGGCGTAAACAATGAAGCAATTCCTGCTTTTCCAGCTAATGTATCGACAATAGCTGGTGCTAATTCTTTTGCACCTTCTGCTACCAGAACAGCGACACCGCCCTGCCAGTTACCAAATCCTAAAGGTTTAAACAATGGTGCGATAAATTCACCAATTGATCTTAACATAGAATGAGCAATTTCTGCAGATTCACCATCAATATACTGCAATGACCAAGTATGGTTACTTAAGAACCATAAGATAACTGCGAAAGTAAAGATGATTGTACCAGCTTTAATTACATATTCTTTAGCTCTATCCCATACTCTTAACAGGACAGTCTTAACTTGTGGAACATGGTAAGCAGGAAGTTCCATAACGAATGGTGCAACTTCACCTGCAAAAGCTCTTGTTTTCTTTAAAGCAATACCAGATAAAATGATGATAGCCATTCCTAAGAAATACATTGCTGGTGCTAGCCACCACATTTCTTTAAAGAATGCTGCAGTAATAATAGTAATGATTTCTAATTTAGCTGAACAAGGGATAAATGTCGCTAACATGATTGTCATACGACGATCTTTTTCATTTTCAATAGTTCTTGTTCCCATGATGGCTGGTACACCACATCCTGCTCCAATGAGGATTGGAATAAATGATTTACCTGATAAACCAAATTTACGGAAGATTCTATCCATGATAAAGGCAACACGTGCCATGTATCCTGAATCTTCAAGGATGGAAATAAATAAGAAGAGGATAAGAATCAATGGTAAGAATGTTAATACAAATCCACAAGTATTAATGATACCGTTGACGACTAGATCAGTGATCCATGAATTAACTCCTAATGATTTTAATAACCCTTCTACAAAAGGCATAATCCATTCTCCAAAGAGTGTTTCTTCAACCCAGCCTTGAGCGATACCACCAATATCGATAGTAGCTTTAAACATTAAAGTCATAATAACCGCAAAGATTGGCAAAGCAAGAATTCTGTTTGTAACAATCTTATCGATCTTATCAGAAAGACTAGCTTGTGTACTTGATTTTCTAGTAACACAATCATTAACGATGTTGCTGATATATTCATATCTTGTAGTTGTGATGATTGATTCAGAGTCATCATCTTCATCATCTTCTATCTTCTTGATGTTTTTTTCATATTTAGCTAATAAAGAAGAAAGATTTAATTCATTAATAACCTTTTCATCTCTTTCAAACACCTTTACCGCAAACCATCTTTTCATACGCTGATCTACGTTAGATAATTCAGATTCGATAGATTTGATTGTAGAAAGAAGTGGACCTTCATATAATTCTGGTCTATTCAATACTTTCTTATTGGCAATAGAAATCGCTAATTCTGCAACTTCTCTTGAACCTTTTCCTTTTAATGCAGAAATAGGCATCACATGACATCCTAGCATTTTTTCTAATGCATTCATGTCAATATGGTCACCATTCTTTTCGACAAGATCCATCATATTGACAGCGACTACCATTGGTAAACCTAATTCTAGTAGCTGTGTTGTTAAGTAAAGGTTACGTTCAATGTTTGTACCATCGATAATATTAATGATGGCATCAGGTTTTTCATTGACAAGATATCTTCTAGAAACAACTTCTTCCATAGAATATGGAGATAAAGAGTAAATACCAGGTAAATCCTGAATAATGACATCCTTATGTTTCTTAAGTTTACCTTCCTTCTTTTCTACTGTAACACCAGGCCAGTTCCCTACATATTGAGAACTTCCTGTTAAATCATTAAATAATGTTGTTTTCCCGCTGTTTGGATTCCCAGCTAATGCTATTTTCATAAATACGCTCCCTTTTTGTTAGTTAACACTAACCTAACATTAAAAATAATTGTCGCTTATGCGACTTCGATTAATTCTGCTTCACTTTTTCTAATTGAAAGCTCATATCCTCTTACATTCAATTGAATCGGATCCCCTAATGGTGCTACTTTTACAACTTTGACATCAGCGCCCTTGATGAGCCCCATATCCATGATACGTTTTTTAGTAGCTCCTTTTCCATGCAGTTTTACTACCTTGCATGCATCTCCTATTGAGATGTCCTTTAATGTTTTCATGTATATTTCCCCCTTAAACCAATACACGTTTTGCCATTGTTGCATCTAAAGCAACACGGCTTTCTTTGACTTGAAGAATCACACTGTTTCCGGATTTGCTGACAACTTTAACAGTGGATCCTTCTACAAATCCAAGCTCGTTAAGATGATTTCTGATCAAATCCTTTCCTTTAATCTTACGTACTGTTACAACTTCATTTTCATGACATAAGTTAATTGGCATCATGTTCATCTCCCCTCAGTTAGATGATTCTAACTATTTCAAAGTTAGTTTAACTTAACTTTAATAAAATGTCAATCGTTTTCTATAAATCAAATCGCTCGTATTTGATTTTATTTATGATATAATGTCGTATGAGGTGAAATTAAGATGAGTGAATCTACTGAAATGTATCTTGAATCTATTCTAGTAATCCAGAAGAGAAAAGGTGTAGTGCGTTCTATTGATATTGCGCATGAATTGAATTTTTCTAAGCCTACTATCTCTCAACAGATCAAACGTCTCAAATCACTTGATTATATTAATGTGAATGAGCATAATATTATCTCATTAACTGATAAAGGTATGGAAATAGCTTCTATGATCTATGAAAGACATAATGAGCTATCACGTATTTTTAGATATATTGGTATTCCTGAAGATGTTGCTACAGAAGATGCATGTCGTGTGGAACACTATATTTCTCCTGAGACTTTTGAGGCCTTGAAAAATTATTTCGACCCGCTTATTAATAAAAAATAAAAACACGCCTAAGCGTGTTTTTTTTATACGAGACTAAATCCTAAGAAACTTGCTGCCATCATGATGCATCCTGCCAAAAGTACACCTAGCATACATGCAGCGACTGTTTGCTTGAAGTCCATATCAAGAATACTTGCCGCAAGTGTTCCTGTCCATGCACCAGTTCCTGGTAATGGGATTCCCACAAATAACAATAATGCTACAAATGTTCCTCTTCCTGCTTTTTCTGTTAGTTTCTTGCCGCCTTTTTCTCCTTTTTCTAGGCACCAAGTAAAGAATTTACCAATGACTTTCTTGTCTTTTCCCCATTCAAGAATTTTTCTTGCAAATAAGTAGATAAATGGCACTGGCAACATGTTACCGATAATACAGATAATATAAGATTGCACTAATGGTAATCCTAAGAACTGTGAATAGGGAATTGCTCCTCTTAATTCAACGATAGGTACCATGGATATAAGAAATAACTGAATATATTTAATTAACATCTATTCATTCTCCTTTTTTCTAACGAGTATTATCATATATGAAAAAAAGTCCTTTTAAAAGGGCTTTTTATTATTTTTTAATATTCCTTGAAGTTTTCTCTTATTCTTTCTATATCATCATTGACACTTAGACTTAACATCAAAAGTATTCGTGCTTTATTTGGGGATCAAATACTTTTTCATCATATACGATGGCTTCTTTGACTCTAGAACAACACCTGCACTAAATACTCCACCATATCTCAATATAGACTTTTGCGATCCCCCTTAAGATTACTATTACTATATTTATTAATCGTTTTCCAATTTTCAATAAGTCTTTCCATCGAGTAAGCGGCATTAGCAGGTGATGTAGAAGGAAGAACTTCAGCTTTGATCTTAGTAGATGATTCCTGATAGATATGATAATAACGATAAGATGCTTTCCCATTACAGATAATACGTTTAATCTGTGTACTTTCAATTAATCCAGCTATATCATTAGGAACAACATCCTGGATGGAATCATCAGCACTGTTGACAATAGTACAGGAGTGAATAGTATCCCATAAAGCAATATGATGTTCTAGCAGCATTTTTCTTTTTTCTTCATTGGTTACTGGTTCATCACATTCCAACAACTGTGCCATCATTTTCCAGAATCTATTTCTAGGATGACCATAATAGAACTGCACTTCTCTTGATTTTACAGAAGGAAAACTTCCTAATATAAGTATCTCACATTGTTCATCTACAATAGGTGCAAGTGGATGAATCTGCTTATCTCTTCTTGTTGACATGGGCAACCATCCTTGTCATGTATTTCCTTGGCAATACGCGTGAAGCGATATTTAATAAAAGACCTGACAGGCCGTGAATCGCTATGTAGCGATTGGCCAATAATGACTTTACGCCATATTTCGCAACTTCGTTTGCGCTTGCTGGAGGAAAATACTTCCACATTACTGAATCTTTCAGATGTGCTGTTTTCATAAATTTTGTTTTAGTAGGACCAGGACAAAGACATGTGACACTTACGCCATAGTCTTTTAGTTCTTCATGTAGTGCTTCTGAAAAGGAAAGTACAAACGCTTTTGTAGCATAATAGATGGACATATAGGGACCTGAGGTGAATGCCGCAATGGAGGCTACATTCAGGATTTTCCCCTCTCCTCTTTCTTTCATTTCATTGCCTACATAGTAACAGAGTTTCATCAGCGCTTCGATATTTAATCGTACCATATCTTCTTGTTTTTTATAGTTGGAATCAAGAAAAGCACCTGAATCTCCAAATCCTGCATTGTTAAAGAGAACATCTATTTTTTCTTCTTTTATTATTTGAAGTAAATCATCACAATGTTCAATTAAATCACATTCAATGATTTTCGCATTTTCATATTGTTCTCTTAGTTCTTCTAGCTTCTCCTTGTTTCTTCCTACAAGAATAAGATCATATCCCTTATTAGAAAAAACACGAGCTGCTGCTTCTCCGATGCCGCTTGTTGCACCGGTAATTAGTACATTTTTCATATTAGATTAATACACCTTCTAGATGATCCATTTCATGCTGAATAATCTGGGCAGTAAAACCTGTATATGTCTTTATTTTCTTTTTAAAGTTTTCATCAAGATAAGATACCTTGATTTTCTTATAACGGAAAGTATCTTTGGCCTCTTCACGAGGATGTGACAAGCATGATTCTTTTGTCGCATACTTCCCTTCTTCTTTCATGATAATGGGATTATACATAATTTGTATTTTCTCATTATCTACAAATGCAATAACAGCCTTATTGACACCAATCATATTGGCAGCCATGCCAACACATGTTCCTTTTTCAAAATAATAGTAAGAAAGCGTATCATATAGATCACTAGCTACCTGCCCATCATCATTTGTTGCTTTGGCTGCTGTTCTGCTTAATAAAAACTGATCTGTAACTATTTCCTTAATCATCCGTCCACCTTCAAATAATATTTATAATAATATCTAATTCTAAGTAAATCAAAAATTCTCATCAATTGATAATTGAATTGAATGCCATCATATTTTCCAAGAACATAAAGCATATGATTAGCTTTATGATCACCGTAGGCATCTATTTTTCTGTTTTGTGTAATGATGACTATATTAGAGCGTTCAATATAGGCATCTTCAAGACAATGATCACTTCTTTTCATCGTACGTCCTGTCTGGGTTAAGAAGAAGACAATGTCATCTTCATAAAATTCAAAGGTTTTATCATTATGATGATATTCAACAACCTCTTTCCCTAAGTTTATTAAGTCTGTCTGGAAATCTACAGCTAGACAGCTTGGGAAATGTGAACCAATGATAACGATACGATTAGCTTGATAGATTTCATCTACGATATCATCAATTTCTTTAAGAAACTCAGCTTCATTCATTGTTAATTGTAGATCTTTAAAATAATCTCTTAACTGTAAGCCAATCATTCTTAACTGAATTTCATTGTTTCTCAATTCTTTTTCAGAAACCATCTGGTCTCTAAAATCATTGAATGTCTTAAAACCTAAACGGCGATAGAACATTTCTACATCTTCTTTATGAAAAGCACCTTCTATGCAGACATCATCAAGGGTATAACAGCCGATTTTTGTATATCTTTTAACAATGAACATGCCAATGCGATACATGACATCATCTACAAGTGCTCCATTAAGAAACTTTAATATTCTAGATAAAACTATATCCATATGTTCACCTTCTTTCACATATTATATTATAGCATTACTCCTTTTCAATTTAGCAACAATTTCTTGACATTAAAAAACTTCTCATTATGAGAAGTTTAACAATTCTGTAAGCATACATCCTTTATCAATTTTGTGACACATTGTTCTTTTTGCACATTCATAACGTTCAAACTGCTTTTTCGCATTTTTAAGATTGCCATATACTTTCCAGTATCCTACATACTTACATTTTTTTTGATTAGTGAACTACCACCCACCTAAAGGTAGGTGGCTTCTAAGAACCTGACGGTTCTATTTAAGAAGTTTGATATTTAAGTTTCCACCCGACAAGTCAGGCAATCCTTATTCTTACAGGCGTGTCCACTTCGCCTCTACCGTATAGGATGTTAACATCCACAACGCTACTTTTACGCATGATGTTCAATGCGCCATTAACATCCGCATTGATTATTTTCCCGCCTGCGGTTTTATATTGCCCTCTGTGTATTCTTTTGCCGCTAAACTGATATTCTCTTGGATTATCAGCATTGTAAACAGGAATGTCATC
>NZ_JNKN01000023.1 GCF_000702065.1 Kandleria vitulina DSM 20405
CCTCACTTGACACGCCGGTAGGCAGAGAGCTTATGACCGCAAGACAGGTGTTCAGCGAGGGAGCATTCGGAATCATCAAGCAGGACTACGGATATGACAGATTACGACGAAGAGGCAATTCCAATGTATCTTTTGAGATATTTATGGTCGCAATCGGATTCAATATCAGGAAATATCACAATATGATTCATAAAAGAAAGCCGAGCGAAGAAAGCATGAAGTGCTGCTAGAACAGTTGTTCACATACTGAAAAACGTTATTCACAGCTATATAGGGATATTGCGCCCAAAAATGGGGGCTTTTTTATGTCTGAATGCCCGTAAACAGATTTTATCTGGCTGTAGGGAGTCAAAAAAAGAAAAAAAGAGCTGGTCCAGCTCAGTGATTATCCATAAATCACTTTACTGGGTCAGCCCCTTTTTTATTTCATCAATACTTCGATACTTGCAATCTTAACACAGATTGTAAATAATTTTGCGGCCATCTGAATTTCTTCAAGTGGAGGCAATGTAGGTGCAATACGAATATTAGAATCTTTTGGATCTTTCTTATATGGATAAGTTGAACCTGCACCAGTCATAACAACTCCTGCTTCTTTTGCAAGAGATACAATACGTTTAGCTGTGTGATCTAATCCAGTGAAGGAAATGAAATATCCTCCCTTAGGGTGAGTCCATTCTCCCACTTCTAAGCCACCTAGATATTCTTCTAGAATCGCATTAACAGCTTCAAATTTAGGACGAATGATATCCGCATGTTTCTTCATATGTTCCTTAATGCCATCAATATCCTTGAAGAATCTTACATGTCTTAACTGATTGATCTTATCATGACCGATTGTCTGATGTGTCATCTTAGAAAGAATATCTTCCTTGTTTGCCTGAGATGTAGCCATAGCTGCAATACCTGCACCGGGGAATGAAATCTTTGATGTCGATCCAAACTTATAGACCATATCAGGATGTGAAGCTGCTTCACATGCTTTAAGGATGTCTAATACTTCTACTTCTTCATCATAAAGATGATGAACACAGTAAGCATTATCCCAATAAATTCTAAAATCTTTAGCTGCTGGATTTAATGCGGCTAATCTTTTTACAACTTCATCGCTGTAAACTACGCCTCCTGGATTAGAGTACTTAGGTACACACCAGATACCCTTTACCATTGGATCTTTTACTAATTCTTCAACTTTGTCCATATCTGGACCTTCTTCACTCATTTCTACAGGAATCATTTCAAAGCCAAAGAATTCTGTAATACCAAAGTGACGATCATATCCAGGGACAGGGCAAAGCCATTTTACTTTTTGATCAAGTTTACACCAAGGTGTTTCCCCCATTACCCCGAAGCTATAACTTCTTGAAATCTGATCAAACATAATATTTAATGATGAGTTACCGTAGATAATCATATCATCTGGCTTGCTGTCCATCATATCTGCCATAAGCTTCTTAGCTTCAGGTAAACCATCAAGACAACCATAGTTGCGTGCATCTGTTCCATCACTAGCGATTAAATCAGATCCACTGTTGATTACATCTAGCATTGGACGTGATAAATCAAGTTGTTCTGATGATGGTTTTCCTCTTGCCATATTTAATGATAAATGCATATCTACATAACTTTGATAATCTTTTTGTAGAGCTTCTAATTCATTAGAAAGTTCTTCTCTACTCATTTGTGCATAACTTTTCATTTATTCTCTCCTTTTGTTCCTTTTTACCATTTTACATTGATTTAAGATTGTATACAAACATTTTTAAGAAAAAGAAAAGCAGCGGAATATCCGCTACTTAAAATGTACTTTGATTGAACAGATTTCTGCTTTTGTTGCAACTCTTATAAAAGGTCCAAAAATACCTACACCAGATGTAACAATGCTGTGCATATGTCCTTTTTTAATATGTCCACAGGCATTTTCCCAGACTATATTAGTTATAATATTGGCAGGGAATGCCTGTCCATCGTGGGTATGTCCCCCTAAATCAAGGTCAACTCCGGCCTTGCTTTTTTCTTCTAGTTCTTTTGGTTCATGATCAATCATGATAATTGGTTTAGAGTGATCCAATGACTGTGTACACTCACTTGGTGTCTTTCTTTGCTTGATACCTTTTCCTGGCTTATTATAGTCAGGTCTTCCATAAAGAGTAAAGCTGTTATCAATGACCACTGATTCATCTCTCAGATTTTTAATATTGGCTTTTTTTAAGAACTGATCCATACGTGGATCAGCTTCCTGTTTTCCTTCACCAAAAGTAAATCCAGCTAAAATATGTTCTTCTATATCATGATTGCCATATACCGCAAATAAGCCATATTTAGATTTAATTCTCTTGAATTGTTTAATAAGTTCATCAGGATGATCTAAAGCATCATATTCATTATCAAAAATATCCCCTGCAATAACGACAAGATCTGGTTTTGTCGCATTGATTTTATCAACCATCTGGGTAATATGTTCTACTCCGATATTATATCCCATATGAAGATCCGCAATTAAGCAGATATTCAAATCCTTTAAATGACCAGCCTTCTTATTGATGCTCACTTCATAGTTTGTCGTACGAATATGATGAGCATTCACTACTCCATAAAGACATATCGATAAAGCCAATGTAGCAGAAATAAGTCCAGAGAAAAATAACGTACGTCTTCTTCCCCATATTTCCCTTGTCGCAAAACGTGTATGCAAGATAATAAAACGAATCAGTAAAGCAATCATCAAGGCGATGATTTCATAAAGAGAAATACCTAACCAGTAATAACCGATAATCTTAAATAAACGTTCATATCTTCCATGTGGCAAGAAGAAGCCAATAAGCATTGATACCGCAAGTAAGGTATAAATAGCTCCTACTATAATACGAAATCTCTTTTTTCTAAAGAATTTCCCCCATGAAGACATCCACTTCAAAATCCAATATAAAGAATAAGCATGCACCAATATATAAATTGGTGAAAGATAAATTGCTAACATAATATCCTCCATTTGGATTTATTATCTTACAAACCATTTCAAAAGTAAATACGTATTACCTGATGAATTTTACTAAAGTTTTAAGCAGTTCTTTTGTATCAATAGGCTTTCCAATATGAGCATTCATTCCGGCATCGATGCTCTTTTGTATATCTTCTAGATAAGTATTAGCGGATAAGGCAATAATTGATACATCATTATTAAACTCACGAATTCTCTTGGCTGCTGTTAAGCCATCACAATTTGGCATGCGGATATCCATTAAGATAGCATCATATTGATTATGTCTGCATTTCTCAATTCCCTCATTACCGTCACTAGCAATCTCTGAAGTCATTCCGTATTTTTGTAAGATCATCGCAATAATCTGTGCATTGATATCGACATCTTCACAAATAAGAATGTGTTTTCCTTTTAATACATCATAATCAATGTAGTCTTCTTGCTGATGAAGGAACTCTACCTCTTCTGCTTTTGTCACTGTCTCATAAGGGATTGTTAATGTGAATGTTGTTCCTTCATGAAGTATAGAATGACATTCAATATCTCCCTCAAACATATCGATAACTTTCTTAACAATGGATAATCCCAATCCTGTACTTGTTTCACTATGGGACAGTTCATTTTGTTCCTGACTGAATGGTTCATACATCTCTTTAATAAATGAATCACTCATTCCTACCCCATTATCTTTAATGACATGATGGGAAATGATTTTCCCTTCTTTTTCTTCCTGCGTTATTACCCAGGAAATTTTCCCCTTACGAGGGGTATATTTTATCGCATTGTTAATAAGATTAATCAAGATCTGCATAACCCAGCGACGATCAGTTTTCACAAGCATAGTGCCTTTAGGACGAATGATTGTATATTCGTGTTCTCTTTCTGTTGCAGAAGGCTTTGTCATACCTTCTACTTGTCCATAGATTTCATTGATATCTACGACTTCATTATTCATAGTCATCTTGCCGCTCTTCAGCTTTTCTACATTAAGAATATCATTTAATAATGACAATAGATACTCACTTGCTTTTTTAATATAAGTATAGCGTTTATAGTCTTCTTCATTTTGAGTATCTTCTACCCCTTTTTCACTTAAGCCAATAACTGTCGTTAGCGGTGTTCGCATATCATGACTCATGCGCGCCATAAATTCCGCTTTGGCCACATTGGCTTTTTCTTCATTTTTTAAGGCTGCTACAAGTGCTTTATTTAATCCTTCAATCTCTTCTCTTTGACGATATTCTAAGGTTACATCTTCAAATGATCCTACCAGCCCAACTATCTTGCCGTTATTATAAAGCGGAGCCTTACTTGCGACGATGTCTCTTTCTTTTCCTTTAGCGATACATTTACCGTGAACACGATAGGTTCTTTCCCCATTGAGGACACGCATTTCATCTTGCATAAAGCAATCTGGTTCATTATGCCAACCCATATCTTCGTCGGTCTTATGAAGAATTGATTTTAAACTAGGAAAACCATAGTAATCCAGAAAGGCTTTATTGGCTCCGACAAAGCGACGCTTGTCATCTTTCCAAAAGATACATGTCTGTGTTGTAGAAAGAATATCATTTAGTAATGTGGCTAAATGATCATTTTGAGCATTGGCTACATCAAAGCGAATCTTTTCTTTTGTAAGATCAATAACCTGACAATAACATAACTGATGTGAATTGACACTACGAAAATATCCGTTAACAAGTAACCATACATTTTTTCCATTAGGATGGTGAAACGGAAAACGGAGTTTGATGCGATCTTCATTTTTCCGTTGATGACATTTCATAACAATCATTTCTTGATCTTTTACACTGATGAATCGATCCCTATAATTATTAAAATTTCTAATAAGTACCGGCATTTCTCGATAATCAATATCAAGATAATTGCACAGTCCTTCAGATAAGGCTATAAGCCTAAATTGATTGTCATTGACTTCCATCACACATAAAGGTGATGGCAAGTACTTAAAAAATTGTTTTTCCTGTTCACTTAAAATACTATTCATACAAAAATCCCCTTTATTCCTATTTTTATTATATCATCATCAAATAACTAAAGGAGATTTATCAGAATATGACAAAAAAGATAGAATGAATCATTCTATCTTAGATAATTTGTTAAAGTTGTAAAAAGTTCCTGAGGATTGATTGGTTTGGTGATATGTGCATTCATGCCTGCATCACGTGTACGTTGACGATCCTCATCAAAAGCGTCAGCCGTCATAGCAATAATCGGAATAATATCCGACTCTGGGTGAGTTGACTGACGAATGATCTGAGTTGCTTCAATACCATCCATCAATGGCATACGAATATCCATTAAGATTGCATCATAAGTATGCGGCATCGCATGTGTAAATATCTCGACACCATCCTTGCCATTTACAGCCAAATCCATACTCATTCCTTGGCTTTCCAAAATCTGTTTTGCGACCTCAGCACTCATAGCGTTGTTTTCTACAAGAAGAATATGTTTTCCATCAAGAATGGAGTAATCAGTTGTAATCTTTTCCACCTGATCCTTATAACAATAAGGCCATCTAAAATTAATCACAAAGGTTGTTCCTTTATCTTCTTGTGATTCACAAGTTATCTTTCCATTCATGGCTTTAACTAAGGCATTAACAATCGTCATACCCATACCTTTTTCAGTGGCAATATCATCAGGCATAATTTTCAATAGGTTCTTTAATGCACCCTGTGACATGCCAATACCATCATCTGATAATGTAAATTGAATATCTACATATTCATCAGTCTGATTTAACCCTTCAATTACCAGATCAACATGACCTTCACTTGGAGTATATTTACATGCATTATTAAGAAGATTGACTAATACCTGCTGTACTCTCACACTATCCACATTGACATAACGACAAACATCCACATTCTTATATTCAATATTAAAATGAATACTCTTCTTCTCAAAATGTGGTATGACCATATGAAATGATTCTTCAACACATTCCATGATAGTATGGGGCTTTTCATCGAGTGTCAACTGGCGATCTTTAAGTTTAGATAAAGCCAGAAGATCTTCAATCAATGTCATGAGATACTTTCCTGCACTATTGACATTATCCAAAGCATTCTTCATATCCTGCGGATTATAACGAGAAACCATATCCTGATCGCTAGCATTGATAATTGTATTCATTGGTGTACGCATATCTCTGCTCGCACGAGCGACAATGATGCTTCGTGAAAGACGATCTTCATCAAGCTTCACTTGAATACGATGATTAATATAAATAGAAACAGACATTGAAAGGATCATGGCAATCAGAATGAAAAGCATGATGAATACAAGTTCTCCATCAGGATAAGTTCTTGTTCTTGCCAGAAGATAGAAAACGCCTAAGACGATTCCAATCAATACCAGATTAAGAACAATCTGAATCATTAAAATTTTTCTTACATTCTTGCCCTTGTTTTCATTCATTCCACATCACCTTACAATCTTAGAAATTTATGCCTTCCACAAACCATGAAGACTGCAGTATTCGTATGTCGCAACGACTTCGTCTCCATCTGCTAATTCAAATTCCGCAAAAGGTTTATCTCCTGGATTAAATTCCTTAATCAAAATATTTGATTTTGTTTCTACAGCTACAAATAAAATATAATGTTCTTCAGTCATAGGATGTTCCACACTTCCTACCTGAACACTCACATGTGTACCATCAACTTTTACATCTGGTACATGTTTTTCCTGTGCAGCATCTACAGTATTTGCCACTAATGCTTCTGCATCATTGATGGAACCAGTAAATGAGGCAACAATACTGCCATCTGATAATCGATAAAATTTCATTGTATTATCCTCCTTATTTCATCTTGTTTAAATTTTAGCATACATGTAAAAGAAAACCAACTGATTTACTTTGTTGTCTTATTGAAATAATTCATCATTAAAAAAAGCTTTCAAAGAAACACCTAAACCCTCACAAATTTTCTGAATAAGCAGAATAGAAACATTTCTGTGACCATTTTCTAAAGAAGTAATGTAAGTTCTATCAACATGACTGATTCTAGCAAGTTCTTCCTGCGATAAATTCTTACTCTTTCTTAAAGAGCGAACGCGTTGCCCTAACAATAATCTTGAATCCTTTTGCATAATCATCACACTTTCTTGTCGACAATATGTCAACGGTTTTTACGTCACATACAAATTACAAGAGAAGCCACTCTTATTATTCTGGAGAGTGGCGCCCAGGAAGCTAGCTTTTCTTTACGGTTGACTCCGCAAAGCTACAGGTATACCTGGCTTCTATAATTATTGTAGCAATTATCATGATAAATAAAAAGAAAATCGCTAATCTTAAAAAAAATTAGCGATTTCTATTATCAGCATATACTCTTATGACCTTAAAGACATAAACATGATTTTTAGTAGTAAGACTCAGATTCCCCTGATAATCCTTACGCAAGATACCCGGCGTTGTCTTAAAATGATGAGAAGGCCACGCAGTTTCCTTAAATACCGCAAACATACGTGTATAACGAGAAGAACGACTCCATAGCAATTCTACCATACCTGCTCTTTTCTGATAATCATCTGTCTCAACAGCAATTCTTTTCCTGTTTGTTGGGGTGATGGACATCACAATGCCCTCAAATCTCATATATAGTCTTTCTCTTCTCATACTCTTTTCCTCGAAAGCATTATATCATATTTTTTTATATTTTAGATAGAGAGAACTCTTTTCAAAGTGTTCAATTTCATCTACAATGGAAACGGTGATTTTATGCTAATAAATATATCGGATTTATCATATAGAATAGGTGATCGTACACTGCTCGATCACATCAATCTCATTATTGAAGAAAAAGACAAAGTAGCCCTTGTTGGACTTAATGGTGCAGGAAAATCTACCTTGTTAAAGCTTATTGTCTCTCGAAATGAGAAAAGCATTACCTACGGTAAAGATCTAAGTATCTCCTATTTGCCACAAAACAGCAGTTTTGATGATGAACTTACAATCTTTAAACAAGCTAAACTGCTTGCACCTAAAAGCAAGGACTATGAGATTTCTTCAACATTAAACAAATTCAAATTAACTAATCATGAAGATAAGATTAAGATTCTATCTGGAGGACAAAAGAAACGTTTAGCCCTTTCTATCGCCCTTTTAAATGAATGTGATCTATTAATTCTAGATGAACCTACCAATCATCTAGATACCACAATGATTGAATATCTTGAAAAATATTTAATCAAGAGAAACAAAGCCCTCCTCATGATTACACATGACCGTTATTTCCTTGAACGTATTACCAACAAAATCGTAGAAATAGATCGTGGTCATCTTTATGAATACAATGCCAACTATTCTGCTTTTATTGAAATGAAAGCCAAAAGAGAACAAGATGCGCTTAATCAGGAATATAAAAGAAAACAGTTCTTAAAAAAAGAATTAGAATGGGTACGTGCTGGTGTACAGGCGAGAACAACTAAAAGAAAGAGCCGACTTCAGCAGTTTGAAAAACTTTCTCAAATAGAAGATATTCAGAATGTCGAAAGTGTAAAGATGATCAATACATCTTCACGTCTAGGAAAAAAGACCATTACACTTGAAAATGTCTCAAAAGTCTATGATGGTACCCCATTATTCCATCCTTTCTCTTATCAATTCAAAAGATTTGATCGCATCGGTATTCTTGGAGAAAATGGTTCTGGTAAGACAACATTAATGAATATGATTGCTCAGCTTGATCAAGACTATGAAGGAACTATTTCTATTGGTGAAACAATAAGATTTGGTTACTTCAAGCAAGGTGTGGAAGATATGAATCCAAGCATGCGTATCATTGATTATATCAAAGAGACTAGCGACTTCCTTGAAACAAGTGAAGGCACTTTAACTGCCAGTGCGATGTGTGAACGTTTCTTATTTGATAAGAGCATGCAGTTTACTCGCATCGAACGTCTATCCGGTGGTGAAAAACGTCGTCTTTATCTATTAAAGGTCTTAATGGGTGCACCAAATGTTCTTCTTCTTGATGAACCTACCAACGATTTAGATATTGATACATTAAATATCCTAGAAGATTATCTTGAATCCTTTAAAGGAATCATCATTACGGTCTCACATGATCGATATTTTCTTGATAAGATTGTCGACGGACTCCTTGTCTTTAAAGATCATTATGTCACATATGTCAACGGTGGCTATTCTTCTCAAATTGATATCACTTCAACTAAAGAAAAAAAGGAATCAAAAAAGGAAGCTTATCGTGAAACCAAGAAGCAGAACCAGAAGCGTCGCTTAACTTGGGCTGAAAAGAAAGAGCTTGAATCCATTGATGATGTTATTCTTGATCTAGAAAATGATATCAAGAAGATAGATGAAGAAATGCAGACAACAACTGAATTTGAAAAGCTAGATGAACTCTCTAGCTTAAGACAAGAAAAAGAACAGGAACTTGAAGAAAAAAATGAACGTTATCTTGAACTATTGGAAATAGAAGAAGGATAATGAAAACGACGTGATTATCTCACGTCGTTTTTTTATTGGAATAAACTCATAATTTCTTCATTTGTCATATTAGTGATATGTCCTTCGTTTCCTTCAACGAAAGTATCAGCCAATTCTTTCTTCTTTTCTTGAATGACCTGAATCTTTTCTTCAATAGAATCAGACATAATGAGCTTATAGACAAATACTTTATTTTCCTGGCCTATACGATGCGCACGATCGGTTGCCTGCATCTGAGCAGACATATTCCACCATGGGTCAAAATGAATAACCCCTTCTGCTGCCGTAAGATTAAGACCAGTCCCACCGGCTTTTAAGGAAATCAAGAATACTGTGCTATCATCGTGCTGGAAAGCATCCACATATTCTTTTCGTTTATTTTTAAGGGTATTTCCAGTGATCATATGATATGAAATATGTCTTTTCTTCAACTCTGTTTCAATGAGTGTCAACACACTAGAAAATGAAGAGAAGATCAATAGTTTCTTATTGTTTTCATAGTAATTATCCACAATATCCATGCAGGCTTCCATCTTGGAAGACTGTTTCTTTATATTCTCAAACAGCATTCTTGGTTCACAGCAGATCTGTCTTAATTTTGTAAGTAAGGCTAAAATCTGAATACGATCATTTGTCCCTGAAAGACTGCGCAATTCTTCATTAGCCTGAGCTAAATGTGCAAGATAAAGTTTCTTTTCTTCTTTATTGAATTCAATATGAATAGACTTCTCTACTTTATCTGGAAGCTCTTTTAAGACGATAGCTTTCGTTCTTCTTAAAACAAAAGGAGAAATCATTTCTTTTAGTTCCTGGAGTTTCTCTTCATCATGATCTTTTACAATCGGTGATTCATACTGCTGACGGAAATAATGATAATTAAAGAGATAATCTTTTTCTAAGAAATCAAATATTGACCAAAGTTCAGCTAATGAATTTTCAATTGGTGTTCCTGTCAATGCGAACTTATGCGTACCATGAAGCAATTTAACAGACTTGGCATTCTTTGTATTCTGATTCTTAATATACTGTGCTTCATCTAAGATGATAAAATCAAATGTCATATCATCATAGCACTGTGCATCTCTTCTCATATAATCATAGGATGTCACTAAAGTCTGGTACTGTTTTGCTTCCTTGATAATAGCATGTCTTTCACTTGCATTCCCCATTACTGCCTTGACTTTACGCGTTGGTGCAAACTTCTGGAATTCATCAATCCAGTTCAATACCAATGAAGAAGGACATACCACAATGGAGAAACTATCAGACTGACTTTCTAATAAGGCAATCATCTGTAAAGTCTTTCCTAGCCCCATATCATCCGCTAAAATACCGCCAAACTGCAGTTCACACATGGTAGAAAGCCACTGGTAACCTTCTTTTTGATAATCTCTTAAGATATGATCATAAGGCTTCGCTATTTCATAATGTTTAGCCTTATAATCACTTAATCGTTCAATGATATGATGAAAACTTTCTGAACGATCAATCTTGATATGTTCCATATTATTCATGGATGCATTTAAGGCGAAAGCACGATTAAGATTCATATCTACATGACCATCCACAATTTCATTTGAAGATATGTGATACTGGTTCATGACGTTAGAAAGTTCTTCAAGTTCATCAGATTCAATATGAATCAATGAACCATCCTTTAATTTATGATACTTCTTCTTTTTAGAATAGCTCTTTAATATTGAAGCAATCTCATCTTTTGGGATATCTAATGAATCAAAATCAATATTTAATAATCCTTCAGATACACTTACCCCAATCTTGATATCAAACTTACTTTTACGATTGATCTTCTTTAAATTCTCAGAAACATAAATATCCGCGTATTGTGCAAGCATTGGCAAGCCTTCACTTAAGAAATCAATCGACTTATCTCTATATGTATCATAGAAATAAGTGCCCTTGGCTTCATCAGGATCATATTTCTCCATAAATCGTGTAATCATATCCATATGAGGAGAACGTGGTTTTTCAGGATGATCTAACACATTGATTTCATCATCACCATAAACTCCCATAACCTGAAAATAGGCTTCTTCCTCTTCATTAATATCACCGTAGATCTTAATACGATCTTCTGTCTTGCTAAAGTCATCCAACAACAATCCTGTAATATCTACATAAGACTTGATAGGCTGAAGAACATACTGATAGAAGGCGCTCATTTCATCTTTAGGAACATAGAGCATACTATTATTATCTCTTAAATGATTGATAAACTTAAGGACCATTCCCCCTTGATCAAAGGTAAACTTGATCACATTATCAGAAAGAATAAATCCCATTGTCTTTCCTACATCCATGCCATTATCATTAGTAAATTTGACAATATAATCATATTCATCTTCACTTACTGATAATGCCGGTCTAAACTCAGAAGATACAATTCTTCCATTAAAATATTGAGATGGCAATGATTCAATAAGCTTGATCAGATCTTCCATCTCATTATACGTAATAGATGTTTTATCATATGTAGGAGTATGTGCTGTCCCCTTCAAGAAAGCATAGATTCTTTTTGAATATTCATCCAAGTCATCTACCTGATGACGCCATGAGAAATTCTTTCCATATTTCTTGAAAGTATGGTTTTCCATGTTCGTGATGAAATCATAATGATTCTGAATCAGATACATTGAATCTCTACCTACACGAAAACGGAAGGAATTAGCATAGCTGTTTTTTCTATAATCAATATGAATATGAACAGGTTCAACTTTTGTTTCAAAAGTTGACAGCATATCATCCCTGAATAGCTGTGTTAAATCAATAGCCGCTTTTTCACGACTGCGTCTTTGTTGCTCTTGAATAAACTGCTTATATTCTAAAGCACGCTGTCTTTCTTCTTCCTCTCTCTTCTTTTTCAGCTTGCCGTAATCTACTGAATAAGTAAAAGGAAATTCTCTTGGAGAAAGCTCCTGCACTGCTAATAATACTGCACCAATATGGGCGCAGGCTGTATATTCATCAGAGAAGATACAATCACATGATGTCCACGCTATCTTAGATTGTGGTGTAACTTCAATACGTGGTGAATAAATCATGCCATTGGCACTCACCTGTCCAGTAATATAATACCCATTCTTATCTTGAGTAATATGTATCCTAATGACAGATCCATTTTCATAAAACTTATGTGCCAGCATTCTATTTCTCGCTCTAGAAATAACACGTTCAAATTCAGAATCACTGATAAATAACATAGCTTCACCCCTTTTACATATTCCTATATTATATCATATAATTCTATTCAATATTATAATATGAAGCAAAATAACTTCCTTTATTGGTATTCTTGACATGATAAAGATTCATATCCGCCTGCTTTAACATAGCTCTAAAATCGTCTTCAGAAGATACAATCCCTCTTACTGCTCCAAGACTGCCAGTTGGTATATCATCAACACCGGGAACTCTAAACTGCTTTACACATTTAAAATAATGTTCTTTACTCGCAGTAATCTCCTCTTCACTTTGTTCAGTGACAATAAGCAGCTCATCACCACCAAAACGATAGCATCTCTCTTCACCAAAAATACCTACTAATATACGTCCATATTCCTTTACTACAAGGTCACCGATATCATGACCGTAGGTATCATTGTAAACTTTGAAATTATCAATATCACCGATGATCACAGTTATTTCTTTTCCAATATAGCTATTCATAGCAAGTTTCAAGGCATATCTATTTTGAAGGTTTGTTAACGCATCCGTTCTAGAAATTCTTGAAAGCATTTCTTTTTGTTTTTGTGACTCAAAATCTTTTTTAATGTAGAAGTACATAAAATAAAAATGAATTGAAGAGACAATCCAAGTCGTTACTAAAAATATTGCCAAAGAGACTTTACTATAATGAAAAAAATACTGATCTATAAAATGAGATATCCATAAAAACGACATTATTGATAAAGCCCCAGAAAAAACTGGTGAAATAGTAAACACAAGGAGTGTCCACACCAATGAAGAATAAAATGATGAAAAATAATCACCCCTTGGGAATAATAAAAACGTATAAAATACCCCATAGAAAAGCTGCATACATATAAATCCTGTAATCAAAATACGTGGAACAATCGTTGTGTATCTTGTTTCCTTATCACTCAATAAAAAGAAAAGTACATAAATAATTATAAATAAAAGCACTGCAGCATCTAATATACGTGCTTCCCATAGATGATATAAACGATTCTTGAATACAAGAAAAGTAAAAAGATGATAAATAATAAAACATAGATCAATAAACAATACCGGAATCATTGTCAACATATTCTTTTTTGCTAAACGATTATATATTTTTCTATCTTTCATAAATGTATATCGGCCTTTAATGGCTGTACGTAAAATATTTAACATAATAACTCCTAAAAAAAAGCATTGTGCGGACACAATGCTACTGAAAGTATTTTTGCAGCTGGCAGCCAGTTTAAAGGCCCTATAGCTTTGCGTCATGAATTTTCATTCATTTTGCCTATAAATTTGTTATCTATGGAATACTAACATACAAATTACAAAAAGTAAATAAAAGACTGCCGAAGCAGTCTTTTTTATTAATGATGGAATAATCTTAAATGAGTAAAGGCAAGAACCATATCATAGCGATCAGCAGTTTCAATAACATGATCATCTCTGATTGATCCTCCTGCTTCACCTACATACTTAACGCCACTCTTATGTGCTCTTTCAATATTGTCACCGAATGGGAAGAATGCGTCTGAGCCAAGTACAACATCAGTGTTGCCAGCTAACCATTCTTTCTTTTCTTCTCTTGTTAATGGTTCAGGTCTAACTTTGAATGTATTCTGCCATACATCATCACCTAATACATCTTCATAATCATCTGATAAGTAGATATCAATTGCATTATCACGATCAGCACGTCTAATACCATCAACAAACTGTAAATCAAGAACTCTTGGATGCTGACGTAAATACCACTTATCAGCTTTATCTCCTGCTAATCTTGTACAGTGAATTCTAGACTGCTGTCCAGCACCGATACCGATAGCCTGACCGTTCTTTACATAACATACTGAGTTTGACTGAGTATACTTTAATGTAATCATTGATAAGATCAAATCATTCATGATATGATCTGGAATTTCTTTATTCTTGCTGACGATTTCATTAAATAATGCAGGTGTGATCTTAGCATCATTTCTACCCTGTTCAAAAGTAATACCGAATACCTGTTTTCTTTCAATTGGTTCAGGTTTATAATCTGGATCAATTTTTAATACGCAATAATTACCACGTTTTTTCTTTTTAAGAATTTCTAAGGCTTCTTCTGTATAGCCTGGTGCAATGATACCATCACTGACTTCAATACGAATAAGATCTGCAGTTACTGCATCCACAACATCACTCATTGCACAAAAATCACCGTATGAGCTCATACGATCGCTTCCTCTTGCTTTAATGTAAGCATTAGCTAATGGTGTTAATTCTTCAGGTGATTTTTTAACAAAGTACATTTTTCTTTCAACTTCAGTTAAAGGTGTACCTAGTGCTACACCAGCTGGTGATACATGCTTAAAGCTTGCAGCACATGGAATATTGATTGCTTCTTTTAATTCCTTAACGAGCTGCCAGCTGTTTAAGGCATCCAATAAATTGATATAACCAGGTTTTCCATTTACAACTTCAATTGGAAGTTCCCCTGCTTCACAATAAACCTTTGCAGGTTTCTGATTAGGATTGCAGCCATACTTTAGTTCTAATTCTTTCATCTTTTTTCCTCCACATTAATCAAAAAGAGCCCACTCATCCAGGCATCTTTTGCCCAGACGGTCGGCTCTTTAAAATTATACTTCATGTGGTCTATTCCACTTCCGTCAGTCGTATAACTACTAATATACTACTGAAGTTTTTAAAAAAATGCAAGCAATTATTATCTTTGTTTTCTTTCTTCAATATAAAATCCAAGAAGTCACAAGATTGTGTTATAGAATGTCAAAATATAGTATAATATAGAAAACGTAAGAGTTTATGGAAAGGATGTGTTTATTATGAAAAAGAATAAGCTCAGCAATATCGAGATTGCCGAGTTTACAAACCAGTTATCACTTACATTGCATGCTGGTATTTCTATCTTTGAAGGAATCTCCATCATGCGTGATGACATCAATGGAACCAATCACTTTATTCATTCTATCTATAAAGATATGGATAATGGGAAATCTTTTAGTGAAGCATTACAGAATACGGAAATGTTTCCTGATTATACCATCAGCATGATTAATATTGGTGAAGAGACAGGTCGACTAGAAGAAATTCTTGCTCGTCTATCAAAACATTATCAAAGACTACATGAAAATAATGAAAACATTAATGCGGCATTGTCTTATCCAATGATCATGATTGCCATGATGGCCGTTGTTGTCATTGTCCTTATTACTCAGGTTCTTCCTATTTTCAATCATGTTTTCCAAAGTCTAGGAACATCTATCAATGGTTTCTCATTATTTGTACTGACATTAGGAAAAACGTTAGCTCGCTATTCTTGGGTCTTCATCGTATTGCTGTTCCTTCTTGTAGGATACGTAGTCTATGTGAAGAACTCAGAAAAAGGGAAATTAAAACTCTATCGCTTCTTGACTCATTTCCCACCGACAAGAGATCTTCTTATGAAGATGGCTCTTTCTCACTTTACAAGTGGTCTAGCAATTGCCTTAAGTAGCGGTATGACAATTGAAGAATCTATTGATCTTTCAAAAGAACTTGTTAAAAATCATGAACTATTAAGTTTACGTATTAATAAAGCACAGGATATCATGAAAGAAAAAGATATTGTCTCAGCGTTAACTGAAACACGCATTCTTTCTGGTATGTATGCTCGTTTTATTAAGATTGGCTATAGAACAGGCGGAATGGAAACGATCTTTGATAACATTGCAACAAGATATGAGAATGAAACAAACGATCGTATCAGTCGCTTGATTGGTATCATCGAACCTTCATTGGTTGCCATTTTATCCATTATTACAGGAATCATTCTTTTAAGTGTCATGTTGCCACTTATCGGAATTATGAGTAGCCTTTAATGAAACTCTTAAAAAGACATCTTATTTCCATATTGATCTTTCTTACTGCTCTTCTCCTTATGTTAGCAGGTATACGGACGATGAACGTATCGACAAGAAAAGATCAATATAATAGCCTAGAAAAGGCTATCAATACTACCATTCTTGAATGCTATATACAGGAAGGTCACTATCCAGAAAACTTAAAGGAAATTGAAAATGAATATCATTTAACTTATGATCATTCACTCTTTAAGGTAACCTACAAGTTCATCAATGAAGATGACTATCCTGATGTACATATCACAATACTCTAGAAAGGAGGGCTTAGCATGCAAAGAAAATCGCACTCTATCGATATTGTCTTCGTACTTATACTATTCAGCGTATTCTCACTAAGCGCCCTTTCTATTGTCTATATTGGTGCTAATGTCTATGGCTCTTCAACTAAGACAACTGATAATATCAGAAACTTTGATTTGAGCATGAACTATGTTGTAGAGAAGGTAAAGATTCATAACAATGGATCAATTAATATCATCAAGAATAATGATAATGATATCTTAAAATACCAGCTTAACAACAAGAAAGACCATTATATGTTCTGTTATCAGGGTTTTCTTTGTGAATATAGCGCAGATCCCAATGAAGCATTTGATCCTCAAAAAGGAAAGCATGTGATTGAGATGGATAGAATGAGTTTATCTATGCATCGCTATCAGCTTAAAATCACCATGATCATCAAAGACCATAGTCGTGAATCCTTCATTAATCTTGTAAGGAGTGATTTAGAATGAGAATACATAATAAAAGCAGTCTTTTCCTCATGGAAATCATCTTTTCACTCTTATTCTTCTCTGTTGCCGGAAGTATCTGTGTACAGCTATTTATTAAAAGTCATATTATCAGCCAAGAAACAAAATATCTTTCTAATGCTAATATGATGGCTAATAATATAGCGGAAACATATCGTGCCCACACACTTACTGATCATTATCCTTATGATAAAGATAAGAATATTTACTTTGATAACAACTGGATTTTAACCAATAGCGATAATGCGGTCTTTGTTGCCCATCTTACTTTTTCAGACAATATGCTAAGAATTGAATTTATTCATGATGGTGACAGCATTCTAAGTCTTAAAGTAAGAGCCTATAATCAGAGGGTGGTGAATCGTTCATGAAAAAATATACAATGAATGTCGGGATTAGCTTCTTTCTGATTATATTCATCATATTATGTATAAGTACCTTCTCACTATTGTCAGCAGTCAGTGCTGTCGATACTAAAAAAGCAACTGAACTTTCAGTTACTCATCGTAGCTACTACTACACATTGACTAATAATGTACAAAATCGTCTAAAAGAAATTGATGATCAGCTTTATAGTTTCTATAAGAGCACTTCTTCTAAAAAGGACTATTTTAAAAAGCTTTCCTCTTTAAAGGGAGACTATGAAATTAACGACCATACCATTTCTTTTACGGATTCATATCGTGACTTAAAGATTTCTGTTAAACTGGAAGCCTTATATCCTGGCAATAAATTCTATAAGATCACAAAGTGGGCTATTGTTTCTACTAATACTCCTGATAATGCAGGTAAGATGAAAACACATTCTGATGACGATGATGACGGCAGTGAATCAGGTACAATTGAAATTTGGGGTGAGCAGAACTAATGGATTTAATTGAAATTTTAAAATATGCCAAAGCAAAGGATGCATCTGATATCTTCTTCATTGCCGGGCAGCCTATTACATTTAAAGTGTATAACGAGCTGATTCCACTAAATGATCAGAAACTGATGCCTGGTGATACAGAAAAACTAATCAATACAATCTTCGAGATGTCTCACCGCGATAAAAAGAAATATCATGATATGGGTGATGATGATTTTTCATTCTCTGTTCCAGATGTTTCAAGATTTCGTGTGAGCACATACCGACAAAGAGGATCCATGGCAGCAGTTATCAGAATGATTTCTTTCCAGTTGCCTAATCCTGTCGATCTTGGTATTCCTGATTGGATTATCAAGCTAGCACAAGTCAAAAAAGGATTGGTTCTTGTCACTGGACCTGCAGGCAGCGGTAAATCTACGACACAGGCTTGTATGATTGATGCCATCAACAACAATTATGCAAAGCACATCATTACCTTGGAAGATCCGATTGAACATCTTCATTCACATAAAAAATCGATTGTGTCACAGCGTGAAATCACAATCGATAGCGCGTCGTATATAAATGCACTCCGTGCCGCTTTAAGACAAGCGCCTGATGTTATATTACTTGGAGAAATGCGTGATTATGAAACAATCAGGACGGCCCTCATGGCCGCGGAGACCGGCCATACGGTTATCTCCACATTGCACACCATCGGTGCCGCAAAAACAATTGATCGTATCATTGATGTCTTTCCTGCCAACCAGCAGCGACAGATTGCTCTGCAGCTGTCACTGACCTTGGAAACAGTTATTTCTCAGCAGCTGATTCCAACAACCGACAATCGTCTTGTGCCTGTATTTGAAGTCATGAAAGTCAATACAGCGATTCGCAATATGATTCGTGACAATAAGATTCATCAGATTGATGGTATCATCTCATCGAGTCCAGACTCTGAGATGATTTCAATGGATCAAAGTCTCTTGGCACTATACAAGCGTCAATTGATTACTAAAGAAACGGCTTTGATCTATGCATCCAATCCGGATATGCTTAGCAGAAAACTATAAAAGGAACACCGCTGTGTTCCTTTTTATTGTACCAATAATGGCAAGAATAATGTCGCTAGCCCAAGGAAGAATAAGAACCCTAGGCAGTCTGTTACAGTTGTTACAAAAACACCAGATGCTAATGCTGGGTCAATATGACACTTTCTTAATACCACTGGAACAAGGTAACCGGCAATGTTGGCTGCTACCATATTCAAAATCATCGCTAACGCTGCCACAAGACCGAACCATGGGTTATGAGCAAACCACCATGAGCCAAGTCCGACAAATATACCAATGGTAATTCCTGTAAGGAGTCCCACACCGACTTCCTTAAAGAAGATCTTTAAAGCATTATCTCTATCAATTTCTCCTAAAGAAAGACCACGAACAAGAATAGTCAATGACTGTGTTCCCGCATTGCCTCCCATTCCTGTTACGATGGACATGATGGATGCAAGAGAAACAACTTTCGCGATTGTTCCTGAGAATTTATCGACAACCGCTGCTGCCATAACCGCAGTCGCAAGATTGACAATAAGCCAAGGTACACGTGAAATATAGGATTCAATTAAAGTTGAATCTACACGTTCTTCACCTGACATACCTGCCATCAAGTTGATATCTTCGGTTGTTTCATCTTCAATAACGTCCATGATATCATCGATTTCAATGATACCAAGCATTCTGTTTTCATCATCTACAACAGGCATCATGATGAAGCTATACTTCATGAATGTTTTAGCAACATCTTCCTGATCTTCTAGATAATTGATTGTTTTCACATTTTCATTGGTAATATCTAGAATTGGTGTATCAAAAGATGATTCTACAATATCTCTTAATGAGACAACGCCCTTTAGAATTCCATCTTTGTCTACGACATATAAGTAATACTTAGGAAGATCTTCCAATGAGGCTGAATGAAGATAATTCAAAGTATCTAGAACAGTATTTTTAGCACGAATACTGATGTAATCAGTAGTCATCAGACCACCGGCAGTTTCTGGATCATATGTCAGAAGGTTTTCAATGGTCTGTTTATCATCATGATCAAGGTTGGATAAAACCTGTGATTTTTCTTCTTCGTCTAATTCACCTACGATATCCGCAAGTTCATCATCACTCATCTCATCGAGGATTTCTCTTTGTCTATCTTTTAATAATGATGTAAGTAAAGTATACTGATCATCTTCATCATCCTCTTCTTCGATGATATCCGCAATCATATCATTAGGAAGCTTCGATAAGATCAGATCCGCATGATCAGGATGATCATGAATAATTTCAAGAATATCGGCCGGGTGTATACTATCAATCGCTTCTTCTATTTGTTCTTTATTACCTTTACGAAGTAATTCTTCAATATCCTTCAAAGTTAAATTGGACATGTATACCCCTCCTTTATTTTCAACTTAATCATCTTAACATGCTCTATTTTTTTAAACAATACAATATCGTTTTGATTTTAATAGTAAGCGTAATCATAAGCGATAACACATTCATAAGCATCATCAATATGACTGATTTCCGTCTTGATTTTCTTATCAATCTCTTTTTCACTGCCATTATGATCTGGCAAGAGAACATCAAATATCAATTTTGTATGTGTTCCTTTCACGATTCTGAAGTCGTGAATTGAGTAGCGTTCATCGATTTTGGCGATGATCTGTTCTACTTGATCTTTTAATCTATTGGTAAGAGGATCATGAAGCTGAATAGGGTCCATATGAATTGTGGTAAATATCTGGAATTTTTCAGATATATCTTTTTCAATACTGTCAATAAGGTCATGTGCTTCTAGCATGTCTGATTCACTATCTATTTCTAGATGTACAATAAGATAACGACGTCCTGGTCCATAGTCGTGGATCATCATATCATGTACACCATAGATGCCATCATAATTCATCAGTGTTTTAGTGATAGCATTGATTTCTTCTTTATCTGGTACTTTTCCTAATAAGTTATCGATCATATCACGAAGGATATCCCAACCTGATTTCATGACAAACAATGAAAGAAGGACACCGATAAGACCATCTAGTGGAAATGTAGTAAAACATGAACCTACCAATGCGACCATTGAACCAAATGTAGTGATAACATCATTAAGACTGTCTCTTCCTGTTGCTAAAAGTGTCTCTGAAGAGATGATATGTCCTGCTTTTGTATTAAAAGTATACATCCAAAGTTTAATCATGATGGATACGCATAAGGCAATCAATGCGGGAATGGAGAAGTTTAATTTAACTGGATTGATAATTTTCAATGAAGATTCGATAAGACAAGTTGCACCTACATAAATAATCAATGCAGAAATAAATAGTCCAGTCAGATATTCATAACGACCATGTCCGTATGGATGATGGGCATCTGGTTTTTTTCCGGCTAACTTAAAGCCAGTCAATGAGGCAATATTCGATGCCGCATCGGACAAGTTGTTATATCCATCCGCAATGATAGCTGATGAATGCACAAATGTACCAAAAACTAATTTAAAAGCGACACAAATAAAATTGGCTATGATAGAAAGAATAGAACAAAGTACTCCGTACTTTTCTCTTATTTCTACCATTGATAATTGATCTTCTTTTATAAATATTCTTGATAATAATGTAAACATTTTTATCCCCCTTTAAAAAAAAGTACACGAGTACGTGTACTAAAAAATGCTGACAATTTTTCTTAAATAAATATTCTTTCCATCTCTAACAATAAGCTTTTCATCTTCCATTTCACTAAGATAGCCGGCAATCTTTTCACGATCTACGGTCTTGTTGGCAAGAACTTTCAAGCTTTCTATTATTGCTGGTGAATCATCTTTAATAAAGGCAAGATTCTTTTTGTCATACTGTGCATGTTTAATCATGACATTTAGACAAGCGACATAAGCCCACTTTACTTCGAGTCTTACAAGTTTATACTGCATTCCATCAAAGAGTTCAGCAGGTACATAATATTGTGTCGTTGTAGCCTTTTTGATTTCGTATAGACTTTCTTTATCAAATAATTCCATTGTATCAATTCCTTTCTAATGAATATTATAGCATCTAAACGTTAATCTTTCACTCTTTTTGTAAACGTCGATACATCTTGAAAACCAAGTTCTTCATAATGTCTGATTACATCATCCACATGTTCTCCAACACGATCACTTGTATGTGCATCTGTTCCAACAGTAATGATTTCTCCTCCTAGCTCTTTATATCTTTTAATAATATCAAAGCGAGGGAAACCACATGTCTTTCTTAATTTATATCCACTTGTATTGACTTCAATACCTTTACCTTTTCTAATAAGTGTCTTTAATATTTCATCAATAGTATCTGTGTATTGATCATAATCAATAGAACGATCTTCATATGGACCGTATCTTTCAATATAATCAAGGTGTCCTAAGACATCAAAACAATCAAATGTCTTAACACATCTTAAAGTTTCTTCAAAAAACTCACGATGGGCTTCTTCTTTGCTTTTATTCTTAAAGAAATCTCCATAATAGAATTCAGTATGTCTAATGACATGAATAGATCCAATAACAAAATCATAAGGTGAACTCTTAATAAAATCATTGATTTCATCATAATGATCACAATCAAGACCAATCTCTACACCAATCTTAACTGTAATTTGTGACTGGTATTCTTCTTTTAACTTTGATAATTCTTTAAAGTAAGCCTCTGTATCTAGTTCAAAGGCATCAATAGGATAATCAAAATCACGATGATCTGTAAAACAGATTTCATCCAATCCTTTCTTGATAGCCATTTTAATATGTTCACGTGGAGACGCTTCGCTGTCTCCAGAAAATGCAGTATGCATATGATAATCTATATGTCTCATCTTAATCTCCTAATAACATCTCTCTGTCTCTTCAATGATGATACGTAGTTTCTTATTTTTACGATCTGCTTTTTTTATTCGCTTAATGAACATATCATCAAAGATCATATTAGAAGAATATAGAAAGATAATATTCATATTTTTGACATGAAGAAGTAAATGGTAGAAGGCTTCTAGATCATTAACATCACATACCAATAGGTCATTGATAGTATCAAAAAATGCATCCTTGTTTTCTATAAATCTGAAATCGATGTATATATCCATAATCATCACCGATTTCATTATAGCACAAAGATGCATTTTCTTTCGTCAATAACACTATTTATTCCTTTTGATTTCTCCTTCAATAATACATCCAAAGAGAATTACTACTAAAATCAATATTAAGATCATTATTTATCCCCCCAGACATTATTTCAAGTCATGTTCTTTAATATACTGAGCCAAAGAGTCATAAGGCAAAAATTCTTTCCAGCGTTCTTGCTTATTTGTTATTACATTATGTTTCATTTCAGTTAAAACCAATCTTTTTACATATGTAAAAAGTTTTTCTTGTCTGATTGTAAATGTACATACATTATCCTCAATCCTTTTCATCATTGTATCAATCTGTGAGAATAGACAATCTAGATCATAATCAATATCACTGCTCATTGTATAATGCTCATGACTGCCAATAACTTCTGCTCCAAATGATTTAAAGAGTTCACAGAAGTATTCTGAAAGCTCCTTAGCACCATGAGTGGAAGCATAATTGAAAATAATGACTTTCTTTCTGATCAATGGAAATTCATGCATTCTATATGATACATTATCAAATTCTATTTTAAGTGCTCCTGGCATTTGTTTTAAATAAACAGGGCAAAGCAGAATGATGCCGTCGGCCTTCATCAGTTTCTGTTCAAAAAGAGAAGGGCCTTTTTCACAGGCATCCATATCCGCATCATAGCGTGATATTTGTGAGTGGGACTGATCAAATATATCTACAGTACAATCTTTATCTTTTAAATACTCTGTTACCTGACCAAGAAAATAATCGCCCATGCCATTCTTTCTTGGACTCCCTTTTATTATAAGTATGTTCATTCCACACATTCCCCTTCCTACTTTGCTAATTACACTATAATTGCAAGTGAAAGATTTCTCTATGATTATTAGATGAGTGGTCTTTTTTTTCTCTTAGTGGTCATCAGCTGACAAAAAAAGGGGCCTGATTATTTCTAATCAGGCAAGGGTAACAAATAAAAATATAAAAAAGAATTTAATTATAGATTATCTTTTACCATAGATTAAACGCCAAATTTCTCTAAGCAAAGTATAAACCATAAATACGTCCTCCTTTATCCTATTTCATTGTAGCATCAGGGATAAAAAAGTCGTATTAAAAGTCGACGAACGGTCTATTTTATAGACGAACGGTTTCTTAAGCGTACATCGGTGATAAATTCCCCTTCTTTTACATCAAAACTATAGACACCATCATATTTTTTTACAATCTTCTTAATGTTCTTTAAACCAAATCCATGATGTCTTTTATTCTTGCTGGTAGTCATATGAGAATCATCTTCAACACAGCTGTTCTTCATGACAATATAAATAAACAGATTCTCTTCAATGAAGTTGACTTCCACATGGCCATGTTCCTGCTTCTTTAATGATTCAGCCGCATTCTTGATCATATTGGAGACAAGAACTGTAAGATCTAGTTCTTCAATGGATAGATCATCGGATAAGAACCCTTTAATCTTTATTTGATGATTATCTGTCAACGGTAAGAAATAGTAGTTTAATATCGTGTTAACAATATCATTTCCTACATCATAATTACGTGTAGAAATAGCGTTTATTTCTGATGTCATCTGATCAATGAATACACGTAATTGATCATATTCATGATTATTAAGATAATTCTTCATAACCAAAAGTTCAGAGATAAGATCATGTCTAAACTGACGGGTATCCTGCTCTTTTAATAAAAGCTGATCAAAATAATCTTTTTGTTGATGATTATAAGTATCTAACAAACTGTTCTTAAACTTCTCACTTTCAATTTCTCTAAAAGTTGCTAACAGTATTGCCAGACACATCATGATGGTCACACCAGCGGCAGTAGTCACTACAAATCCTCTGATGAAATCTTCATGATTCAATAAATCAGAAAGCAAGAATGTATAGTAGCTATAGGCTACAATTAATCCTACTGAGACAATGGTTGTAAGAACCAGTACTTTTGTTGGCATTTCATGGAAATCCTGAGGAATGCGTACACCGGAGAGTCCTAAAAGCATTTCCGCAAAAATAATGACACATAAGGTAATTAAATCATTATTAATAAATGTTGCTCCGATGATATAATCCACTCCAAATATGACTGTATTTTCAAGCAATGAGACAATGAGTACAGAATAAATTAAAGAAACAATAGTTTCTCTTCTTTCCATATCGAATATCAGCCGCATAAAAATAAGAGCTACGAGCGTTGCAGATATTGAAGAATAATAAGGATCATAGAATAATGCGATCACGATAACCAATATTACAATCACTTCAATGATCTTTGACCACTTAATCTGACGATATTCCTTCTTATAGATCATCCTAAACAATACAAAATATTCTAATAATGTAAGCAGGAATTTTAATGCGATTTTCATAGTTATATTTTTCCTCTTAACTCAAAGTTCATGATAGCCTTCATCATACCCTTCTTCTTTCTTCTAGAAATAGGAATCTCTTTTCCTGATATCGTAATGATACAATCATCCTGTAGATCTCTTATTTTGCTGATGTTTACCACATAACTACGATGACAGCTCATAAATAGTTCTTCATCAAGAGTTTCTTCCATCTTTTTAAGAGGACAGTTACAATCGTAAGTCTCTTGTTTACAGACAATTTCTACATAGTCCTTTACAGCTTTTATATACTCGATATCTTTCTCAAAGATCTTATATTTTCTTCCCTTCTTAGAAACCACATGTGTTGTATAGCCAATAATCTGACTCTTGGCATACTGAATGGCTTCTACAAGTTCATCTTTATCAATAGGTTTAGTGACAAAACGGCTAGCCCCTATCATAAAGGCTTCCTTGAATCGTTCACGTTTACTTGAAATCATTATGATCAATGGTTCAATGCCATTGTTTTTTAGTCTCTTGGCTGTTTCTATTCCATCAAGAACACCCATATCTATATCTAAAAGTAAGATGGAGAACATTTCTTTATATTGGAGAAGTGATTCTCCATCATAAACAGATACAAATTCAAAGACATCATCATACTCGCTTAACATCTCTTTGATTGTACTATGAATAACTGGATCATCATCACAGATCATCACTCTATTTTTATTCATATGTTTTCCCCCTTACTACATAATACTTTATCATTTTACTATATAAAATGATATAAATCTATCACCAAACATCCCTTGCTACCATATGGCATAAAAAATCTGATGCATTGCATCAGATCCTTTAGTATTCTCCTCTAGTATGGAAAACTTTCTTATTGCCAGAAATTTTATGTCTTTCTTTCAATAGTTTTTCAACATCTTCGACTTTAACACCACGATTAGCCATAAGTACCATCACATGATAATATAAGTCTCCAATTTCACCAATTAAATCTTCTTTGCTGTCGTTTTTAGCAGCAATAACTGTTTCAGTTGCTTCTTCTCCAACCTTCTTGCAGATTTTATCTACACCTTCATTTAGAAGATAATTTGTATAAGATTTCTCTACAGGATGTTCAATACGATCCATGATTGTCCCATAAAGGGCATCTGCAAGAGAACTGTTATCATATGGAATAATGTCATCAAAGAAACATGAATAATGTCCTGTATGACATGCAGCACCTGTCTGTGTTACATAAATTAACAATGTATCCTGATCACAGTCAAGAGACATTCCTTCAATATGCTGGAAATGTCCTGATGTTTCTCCTTTATGCCACAATTCCTGTCTGCTTCTTGAATAGAAGTATGTTTCATGTGTTTTTAACATCATGTCATATGCTTCTTCATTTACATAAGCAAGCATCAATACCTGCTTAGTCTTAACATCCTGCACGATGGCAGGAATCAATCCATTCATCTTATTAAAGTCCGGTTTCATGATTTCTCCTTACTGGAATGCTATACTTTTCGCATTCATCTTTTACTTCATCAATTGTTGCTTCTTTATAATGGAACAAGCTTGCAGCTAGTGCTGCATCACAGTTTGTTTCTTTAAAGACTTTTGCCATATCTTCCTTACCGCCGCATCCCCCGCTGGCAATGACAGGAATGCTGACAACATTCATAACAGCTTTTAACATATCAATATCAAAGCCATCTCTTGTACCATCTGCATCCATGCTTGTAAGCAGAATTTCTCCCGCACCGAGTTCTTCACATTTCTTGACCCATTCAATTAAATCTACACCGGTATTGACTCTTCCCCCAGCCACATAGACATCATATCCTGTGTCATCTTCACGTTTTTTTGCATCGATCGCAACGACAACACACTGCACGCCAAATTCATCAGCAGCTTCTTTTATAAGCTGTGGATTCTTAATAGCTGCAGAGTTGACAGAGACCTTATCTGCTCCACTCGATAAAATCATACGGAAATCTTCGATTGTACGAATACCTCCGCCTACACATAAAGGAATAGACAGCTCAGAAGCTGCTCGTTCAATCAAGTCTCTGATAATGCCTCGATCTTCATATGTTGCAGTGATATCCAAGAATACGACTTCGTCAGCCGACTGACGATCGTATTCTTTAGCTAATTCAACAGGGTCTCCTACATCCTTTAGACCAACAAAGTTGACACCTTTTACTACTTTTCCATCTTTAATATCAAGACAAGGAATAATACGTTTAGCCAACATGTGCAATCACCTCACCGAGATTAACAGTGCCTTCATAGAATGCTTTTCCGACAATGCAGGCATAATATCCTCTTCTAGAAGCTTCAAGGATATCTTCATTATCCTTAACCCCACCTGATACAACAAAATCCATATTAGAATTATTCTTGATTGTTTCATATAAATCAAATGAAGGACCTTTTAAAGTACCATCCTTAGAAATATCTGTACAGACAATCGTTTTCACACCGATTTCTTCTAGCTGATGAATAAAATCAAGATAATAGATATCAGATGTTTCTAGCCATCCTGAAGTAGAAACATAGCCATCCTTGACATCCACTCCTACGACAATACGACTGGCATCATATTTTTTAAGACACTCTTTTACAAACTGAGGATCTTTTAATGCGGCAGTACCAAGAATGACACGATCAATACCTACTTCACTTAAATAGTAATCCACTGTTTCAATATTACGGATTCCTCCTCCTAATTCGATAGGCATAGAAACAGTTTCACGAATCTTCTTGATAACTTCCTGATTCTTTGCAGCAGCATCTTTTGCACCATCTAAGTCTACAAGATGAAGATATTTAGCCCCCATCTTCTCAAATTCTTTTGCTAATTTATGTGGATGATATGAATATACTGTCTTTTGTTCATAATCACCTTTATAAAGACGAACGGCTTCTCCATCTTTTAAATCAATTGCTGGTATCACTAACATCTTCTATCAGCTCCTTAAATGCTTTTAATATCTTCTTTCCAACTTCTCCACTCTTTTCTGGATGGAATTGACATCCCCATACATTTCCTTTACCTACAAGAGCAGGAATTTTTGATCCGCCGTATTCTACATAACAGATCAGTTCTTCATCTGGGCAAACAGCCCCAAATGAATGTACAAAATAAACGTAATCTTTCTCTTTAATATGTGAAAGAAGCGGATGGTTCTGATTAAAAATCAGCTCATTCCATCCCATATGAGGAATCTTGGCATTAACCTGTAATTTCTGTACCGATCCTTCTAGAAAACCTAATCCATTGCATTCTTCAACTTCATAGCCCTTCTCGAAAAGAACCTGCATGCCAAGACATATTCCCATAATGGGAATATTCTTCTCTTTCGCCTGTGAAAGAACATCAATGAGGCCATATTCTTCTAAATGACTCATCGCTACTGGAAAAGTACCTACACCAGGAAGAACAATTCCCTGGGCTTTCAATATCAATTCAGGATCCCTTGTTACAACTGTCTCCATTCCTTGTCTTTTAAAAGCATTAGAGACTGAAGCAAGGTTCCCTACATTATAATCAATAACTGCAATCATTAAAGAACCCCCTTGCTAGAAGAGACTTCATCTTTAAACTCTTCATCAATAGAAACAGCTTTTCTTAATGCTCTTCCTGTTGCCTTGAACATTGCTTCAATAATATGGTGTGTATTACGTCCATAATGTTCATTGATATGTAAAGTCATCAATGAATTATAAGCAAAGGCTCTAAAGAACTCTTCTGTCATTTCTGTTTCATAATTGCCAAGCACTGCTGTTGGCAATTCAGCATTATAGACAAGATAGCTTCTTCCACTTAAATCAAGATCTACAGTAACAAGTGCTTCATCCATCGGAATCGTAAAGCTGCCATAGCGCACGATTCCTCTTTTTTCACCTAAAGCATTTTTAAGTGCTATTCCTAAGGCAATGCCAATATCTTCAACAGTATGATGTGAATCTACCTGAAGATCACCTTCACATTTAAGAGAAAGATCCATTCGTGCATGGAATGCCAATAATGTCAGCATGTGATCTAAAAATCCTACACCGGTATCAATATTGGCATCACCTTTCCCATCAAGATTCAAACTTAATTGAATCTTAGTTTCTTTTGTTTCTCTATTGATACTATACTCTCTCATAAATCCTCCTCGAATCTTACTCTCACGCTATTGGCATGAGCATCCAATCCTTCAAGATGTGCAAATTTCTGTACGTCATCCTTAAATGTTTCCAAAACCTGTTTTGGATAATAAGAGAATGCAGAATGTTTAACAAAATCATATACACCTAAAGCAGAATAGAACTTAGCAGTTCCTCCTGTAGGCAAGACATGGTTTGTACCTGACATATAATCACCTAATGGTTCTGGAGTATATTCTCCTAAGAAAATTGATCCTGCATTCTTGATATATGGCAACGTGTCTACTGGATGGTCTACAAGAACTTCAAGATGTTCAGGAGCTAATGCATTAGATACATCAAAGGCTGTTTTGATATCATCTACGATTACTGCTCCACCATAATTTGTAAGTGATTCTTCAATAATTTCTCGTCTAGGTAAAGTGACAATCTGTTTCTTTAATTCTACGTCCACTTCTTTTGCTAAAGCTTCTGAAGTCGTAATTAAAGTGGCACTTGCTAATTTATCATGTTCAGCCTGACTCATTAAGTCTGCGGCAATATAGCGTGGATTTGCTTTTTCATCTGCGATGATCAAGATTTCTGAAGGACCAGCAACCATATCAATATCCACAACGCCATAGCACTGTTTCTTAGCTGTAGCTACAAAAATATTTCCAGGGCCGACAATCTTATCTGCCTTAGGGATAGAAGCTGTTCCATAAGCTGCTCCAGCAACCCCTTGTGCGCCTCCGACCTTATAGATTGTCTTGATTCCAGCTACATGAGCTGCTGCTAAGATTACATCAGCAACCTTACCATCACCTTTTACTGGTGTGATAATATACATATTCTCTACTCCTGCCAACTGTGCTGGAATAGCATTCATCATAACTGTTGAAGGATAGGCTGCAGTTCCTCCTGGAACATATAATGCAACTGTTTCAATTCCTCTCACGATGGATCCCATAATAACGCCATCTTTCTTATAAAGACTCCAAGAGTTTTCTACCTGATGCTTATGATATTCAGTAAGCTGTTCTTTTGTACGCTCTAAAATACGAACAAAATCTTCTCCCACTCTTTCAAGTGCTTCTTCTTTTTCTTTTTCTGTTACGATAAGATCATTTCTGCTTTGAATATGATAACCATCAAATTGAGCACAGTACTTTGTAATAGCCTGATCACCGTTTTCTTTAACATCCTTTACAATCTTTAGAACGGCCTGCTCAACTTCCTGTGAGATATCTTCTTTACGGGTATGGAGCTTTTCTTCTAATTCCTTGTATTCTCCATTATATTTCACAATCTTCAGCATACCTCTTAAGCCCCCTTCTTTAATGCTTCCATCAACTTAAAAATCTCTTCTTTCTTATATTTCAAAGAAACCTTGTTGACAATCATACGTGTAGAAATATCTGCAATCTTCTCAATAACTTCTAGACCATTAGCTTTAAGTGTAGATCCTGTTTCAACGATATCTACAATTGCATCAGATAATCCTACAACTGGTCCAAGTTCTACTGAACCTTCTAACTTGATAATTTCTACATCTTCCTTTTTAGATGCAAAATAAGATTTTGCAACTTTAGTATACTTAGAAGAAATACGTTTTCTTCTATGGAAAGTCTTAGTTCTATATTCAGGATAAGCTGCTACCGCAAAATAGCACTTCCCGATATTTAAATCCATTAATTCATAATAATCATCAAAGTCCGCTTCCATCAACGTATCTTTTCCAACAAACCCAACATCTACGATGCCATGTTCAAGAAAGGTAAGGACATCATTTGCTTTCGCAAATATCATCTGGATGCCATCCTTTGTCTCTATAAGTAATTCTCTATCTTTATTGATAATAGGATCCATATCGAATCCCTGCTTCGATAACATCTTAACAACCTGTTTCTCGATACGTCCCTTAGTGATCGCAATCTTAATCATTAGTTTCCCCTTCTTTCTCATAAGCATTCAATAATGTGTTGATATGATAAGAAAAACCAATCGCTGGTGAATAAGTATCAAAATTATTCATTAAGCGATCATATCTCCCCCCTGAAAGAATAGGATATTCACTGTATCTTGAATAAACTTTCATCATTACACCAGTATAGTACGACTGATTTGGTACCATGCATAAATCAAACATCACATCTTCTTTCTTATCACATGAAAGATAAAGTTCTTCTAATGAAGTAATCGCATCTAACAGCTGTTTATCTTTTACTTTCACCTTAAATGCTTTTAAGTCATCAATACTACCAAAAGAAGAAGGAAGATTAATTAACATTTCTTTTAAATCTTCATCCAAGTCTTTTTCTTCTACAAATCTCTTCATTTCAGAAATAGCTTTCTTCTCAAGAATTTCAGATAGTTCTTCATCTTGTACAAGTTCCATAAGTCTTAAATAGAATGAGGCATTTCCTAATTCAAGCTTAAGATCTTTCATATTGATAACATCCATAGTTTCTTCAATTAAAGAAAGACATTCCTGATCCCCCTCTTCACCAGGCTTACCAATCAATTCAATTCCTGCCTGATAAAGTTCAGAACTTCTTCCCTTATGACGTTCCTGCATTCTAAATACTTCTCCAAAGTAACAATAACGTCTTACTTCATCAGTATTTTCATTATGATAAAGTCTGGCGATAGGAACAGTAAAGTCTGCTCTTAATGCAATACGTTTACCATCTCTATTCATAAACTGGAACATACTTTCTTCTTTCTGGTGTCTTGTAGTCTTAAATAGATCTACATATTCAAACATTGGCAAGATTAATTCTTTATATTGATGTCTAGTAAACACATCTCTTAAATTGACTTCGACTTCTCTTAATTTCTCAACATCCATCGAAACGACAATGCCACTTTCTTCTGGTATAAGGTATTTAAATTCTTCCATAAACTCCTCCTATAAAAAAAGCAGGTCCTAATGACCCGCTTCTTGAATCATTAGATACAGCCAAGTATGCGAAAATGGGCTGTATCGTAACGATATAACCCTATGTCATTGCATGATGATGGTGATGCTTATTTCCATTATAAAGTTTTGTATTGATTTTTTCTAATTTCATAAGTATCACCTCGATTTTTTTACATAATAACACAAAATCAAAAGAAATAAAAGGTTTTTTATGCGAAATAAAGATAAACCAGAATGATTGTTGGCATGGTTAAGATACACAAAAGAATAGAGAGCGCATTAATAATAGATGCTTCAAATGGCTTATTATGATAAAGCTGTGCGAACTGTGTCACTGTGGATGCACTTGGTGCAGCTGCAGCCAATAGTACAATCATTAAGATGTCTTTTCCTTGTGGCAATAAGGTATGTAGTCTTAACACTAAGAACAGTGCAAGAACCATAAGTGGTAAAATAATCAATCTTATTAAAACAATAAGATATGCTCTGATGTTGGCAAAAACATCTTTCCATGACACTTTACTTAATAACATTCCTACTACAAACATAGAAAGAGGTCCCATCATGGCTCCCATACTAGACATGGCACTACTTATTGGCACAGGTAGCTTAATATTCAATAAGAATAGACTCATTCCCAAGATAATAGCGAGAATGTTTATATTACCGATAATCTTCTTAAAAACAAAACTCTTTTCATTTTTTATAAGTGAAAGACAATGTGTCCATACTAAGGCAATCTGTACCATCATATAAGCACTACAATAGAAAACCATTTTTTCACTCATAGTTAAAGTAACAAGAGGAATAATCAGATTGCCAGCATTGGAATAGATCAAAGATGCTTTTTCTACATTGCAGAAATGAAATACTTTACTTAATAGCTCTGTCATTACGATATAGAGAACATGTATGCCTATGGAAGCAGCAACTGCCAATAGAAAGCCATTAACTTTATCCTGAGTCAATTCAAGCTGAAAAGATTTAATGATAGCACAAGGTCCACACACATAAAGTACGATCATTGAAAAAAGATTACAGTCCTTTAATGTACATATTTCCTTCTTGATCATAATGAATCCTACTGCAATCATAATAAACATCGCACCAATCTGAGAAGCAAGCGATAATGCCATATCCATATATTTCACCTCGAATAAATTATATCAAAACGAAGAAAAAGGATGGGGAGTTTCCCCATCCTGAAAATATTATCTATGTTTTTTGTTTTTCTTCTTATCAGTTCTATACTTATCACGCATAGCTTTTGCAGCACGCATGAAATCTTCACTGTTCATGACGTAAGTATAAATATTCTTTCCGTTATTCTGTGTCTTGTCTCTTAATACAATCTCAACCTTATGCTTATCTACAGCACGGAATTTAGCAATATTATTGTAAGAGATTGTCTTAGTCCACATGGCAATACCAAACCACTTATAATAACTGATTTCATCTTCTCTCAATTCAACATTATAGCTCATGAATATACCAAACATTCCTAAAGCTCCAATGATGAACCCCATTGTCATCTGTGAGTATGACCCCTTGACTCCTAGGTAAAAAGAAATAAGTATTAATATACCAACAAGGACACTCATCTCAATAACACATCTAAATTCTTTAAACTTTTTCATAATAAAATTCCTAGTATAATCTAATTGACTTATCCGTGAGTTACTTTTAAGACTCCCTGGAGTCATTAAAACTGATAAGCGTTTAGATTATATCCCTTTCTTTATTTCCTTTATAATAGAAGTATTGAATATGTGTACTTTAGGTTTTCTCCTTATAGCCTTGACTAGATCTGAAAGTTTACTGCCACAGTGATATGACTAAATAGTAATGAGTTGGATAAGTCCTTGAATTTATATCTTCACTAGGTTCTGTGTTATGTCATAGTGCAGACATGTTCAATTATATTCATCTTAGAAAGGACGTGATTTATATGTATATAGTAGCTATTGATATAGCTAAATTCCATCACGATGCTATCG
>NZ_JNKN01000024.1 GCF_000702065.1 Kandleria vitulina DSM 20405
TACCAATTTCAATTCTTCTATAATCATAAAATGCTGTTCTCCTGTATTTAGGGGCAAACACCACATGATATTTACAATTCCATTTTGTATGTGATAAACTATGTAAGTCATCTGTATATGACATAAAATCCCTCCTGTATTCAATTGCGCAGTTGGCAGACCGCACAATCATTATACAGAGGGGATTTTATCATTTACAATACCTTTACCACTTCACTGAAGTCTTAAAACAACCTCACAGCATAGCTGTGGGTTTTATTGTTTTACAAAAAGAGCTGATCAACATTGATCAGCTCCTTTTCTCATGTTTTATTGAACACTATTAAATGATTATTATTCTACAACGTATGGTAATAATGCCATCTGTCTAGCACGTTTGATAGCTCTAGCTAACTGTCTCTGATATTTAGCTGAAGTACCAGTTACACGTCTAGGGATGATTTTACCGTTTGCAGAGATGAATCTCTTTAATAATTCTACATCTTTGTAATCGATATATTCGATATGGTTTTTAGTAAAGTAACATACTTTTCTTCTACCCATTCTCTGTTTTCTATATGCCATTATTGTATCCTCCTGTTAGAATTGAATATCGTCTTCCATAATATTGAAAGTATTCACTGAATCATTGAAATCACTTTCTAGATCCACTGTCTTCATATCATAGAAGTCATTGTTCTGGTTTTGTGTTTTTGGTGACTGAGAATTCTGGTTTCCACCATAGAAATTATTCTGAGGAACAGCGTTTTCGTGATTCTGCTGATATCTTTCTCTAGAAGCTTTTGTTTCTAAGAACTGAACATTATCAGCTTGAACCTCTACTACAAAGACTCTCTGTCCTTGTGCATTATCATAGCTACGAGAACGAAGTCTTCCATCGACTCCTACAAGCGATCCCTTTGAGCAGTACTGTGCAACATTTTCAGCTGCCTTGTTCCAAACTACAACTGGGATAAAGTCAGCTTGCTGACCATCCGCACTATTATAGTTACGGTTAAGTGCAAGCGTAAAGCTTGTAACAGCAGTTCCGTTACCAGTTCTTCTTAATTCTGGATCTCTTGTCATTCGTCCAACGATGACAACTCTATTCATCATAATTATTCACCCTCTTATTAGTCACGACGTAAAGTTAAATGACGTAATACATTAGCGTTGATACGTGATAAACGTTCAAATTCAGCTACGTTAGCAGGTGTAGTGTGTACATCAAATACAACATAGTAACCTTTAGTATAATCTTTGATTTCGTAAGCTAAATCACGTAAGCCCATTTCTTCGCTCATGTTGTCAACAACACCTTCACCTTTAGTTAAGATATTCTTGAAGTTTTCAAGAAGAGTATTTCTTGCTTCTTCTTCAACATCAGGCTTAACAATCATCATAATTTCATACTTGTTCATTCTGTTTACCTCCTTTGGTCTATACGGTCTATTTTCATAGACAGGCTGTAAATATAATTTACATGCTCAATCATAATAGCATTCTCTTACAAGAAAAGCAACGATTATTTCGAGAAAATTATTATCTAAGATCTTCTTTTGTCGTGATCTTTATATTATCGTAATCTCCTTCTACTACATAGACATTTTCTCCCATGATTTCTACCATAGAAGCATCATCAGTGACACTTACCTGATGCACTTTAGCATAGTCATGAGCCTTAATAATAAGAGCTGTTTTAAACGACTGTGGTGTCTGTGCCTGATAGAGTTCTTCTCTTTTCAAGGTGTTAACCACCTTCCCATCTACCACTCTTTTAATGGTATCTTTACATCTTACCATTGGAAGACAGGCATCACATGAAGATAATGTATCCACAATACGATCAAGAAGCTCCTGTGACACATATGGTCTTGCTCCATCATGAATCATGACATAATCTTGATTAACTGCCTTTAATCCTTCAAATACGGAATCCTGTCTTTCTTTTCCCCCATTGACAAATACCATTCTTTCTTCATTAAGAAGATTCTTAAAATCCTCTCGTTCTTCCATTTTAGAAACAATGATAATCTGTTTACATCTTTCATCATTAAGAAAAGCTTTTACGCTTTTCTCATAGACAGTTTCTCCATTAAGTTTAAAAAACATCTTATTATATCCTAGACCTGTTCTCTTACCACTTCCAGCACATAGGATGATTGCACTATAGTTCATAATTCCACCTCCCTCTTATTCTAACATATAAGACGAATCCTAATGATTCGTCTTATTATTAATTTCTGAATTTATAATATTCTCATAATGAATACTTCCTGGTTGGTTGTCACTTAGCTTCTCTTCTTTCTATCATGAATAATCTTTATAAGAGAATAGATAAATAAAATAGGAGCAGTTATTCCTGTGATATACCACCAGAACTTATTGTTAGTATTTGTACCAAACCATATTGTGATTGCTAAAAGAATACCTACAGGGATAAAAACAATGTCTTTCATTAAAAAATTAAATATCTTCATAATGATTTCTCCTAATAATTTGGTCTTGTAGACATAAACCATCCACCATTACCAAGTGATCTTGTCTTTGACTTGTATTTTTTAGATGCAAGAACTATTTTCATATAAAGCTTTCTATTAGCATATCTAGAAGAAGCATCGTTACGTCTTTGTAAAGTGAATGATACATAACCACTTACATAGAATTTTCCTGCGTAATGAGATAGTATACCTTGTGTTGACCATGCATTAAGAATATTCTTAGCTAAAGCGCTAACTGCTGATTTCATTGTTGCCATTGAAATACCTGTTATTGTTGCAGCACCAATAATTGCAGGTAAAGCTATAATAGCTCCAACTATAATTGATACATCTTCAATTGTAACTTTATAGTTGTGCTTGAAATTGCCAGCATTCCAATAATTCTTAGCCACCATAAGCATTGATCCATAATTATTGGTAGAAATAGTATCTAAAATGTTTGAGGTTTGTTCAGAATCCATTTCAACGTAGCCTACTACCTTGCCATTCACCTTGATTACGTTATCAAATTTATCATATATGATATCGTATTCAATCTTTAAGCATAGAAACTCTATTATAGTACCTGCATTGTGAAACCTTATAATCATACGTGTCGAATATCATTATAGCATTTTTTTCATGCGCATAAGATGGAGTCAATAAGGAAGAGAAAATAAGACCAATTACAGCCAAAAAACAAAACCATTTTTTCATAAAAAATCCTCATTTTTTCAAATTAAATTGTTAATTATATTATAGCAGGCCTATATATTTTTGAAATCGATATTATAGTTTTTTAAAAATTAATGAAATACATATTATTTTAATAGATAAAATATTATTTTGAAGGAGATAGATAAAATCCTTGCTTCCTTCATATATGATCAGGATTTTATTTATTCAAGTTCTTTTCTTCTTTGACTACTTTTTTCATCTCTCTGCTTTGTTTAATGCTCATTGTTAATGAATAGACAAATAATATTAAAGAATTAATACCTGCAATATCCTTCAGAAATTTTATGTCTGTATATTCTCTTAGAATAACCAAAATCAATAAAACAATTATAACTGGAAAATAGACAGCATCTCTTAACAAGAAATTCAATACTTTTTCCATTATTGTTCTCCTTAATATACTGGACGTGTCGGTTTCCACCAACCGCCGTCTTTATATTTACAATGTTTAAAGTTTGTTCAAAATGTAGGCTACGACCTTGCCATTCACCTTGATTACGTGATCAAACAAATCATATAGGATATCGTATTCAATCTTTCCACCTTTAAACACGGAAACTTATAGTCGTACATATTGCGTTTTTTATAAGCATAAGATAGAGTCAATAAAGAAGAGAAAATCAGACCAATTACAACCAAAAACCCTCATTTATTCATATTAAAACAATCATAATATTGAAAAGACGAATCATTTACGATTCGTCTTTCTTGATTTCATCTGTTTCAATAATAAAACGTACACTTGATTTCTGCTGATCCATTTTACCTGAATAATTATCATAAACATCAGCTTCTCTTATTGCTTTTATCTTTTTGATAAACTCTTTCTTCTTACCAGTAGAAAGAGAAGCTAATTGAGAAATGCCTTTTTCATGGAACAGTGTCAATCCCTGAGCGAACTGTCTCATTCCTTTTGCTAGAGACTGATAGCCATCTTCTAATTGTGGAAGATGTTTACAAAGTGTATCAGAACCATCACTTAACTTCTTGCTCATCTTGGCAATCTTCTGATTCCCTTCTTTATATGCTTTCATTGCTTTCGCAATCTTTTCACTTCCATCAGCCAAAGCATTGACTTGTCCCGCTAAATCCTTTACTGATGATTCATTTGGCAATGTTTTTCTTAATTCATCAACATCATTTTTCATGTTGTCGAGCAATTTAGTTAAAGATGACATATCCACCTTCTTAACATCCTTACAGGCATTATAAATATGTGAGTAACTATCAGAAATCTGTTTTAATGTTTCACTCTCTTTAAGACTGCTTTTTAATAAAGAAAGCACTCTTTCTTTTTTATCCTCTGTCAACGATGTTTCATTAAGCACATTCTTCATCTTCTCTTGAATATCATTGTAAACACCATTGGCTAACTGTTCCTGTGTCTTTGATAAATCTTCCTTTTCGATCACATCAAGCAGTTTCTTATAAGAAGCTATTCCATTCTTCATTTCAGAAAGCTTTTCACCAAGTTCTTTTTCTTTATTGCTTAAAGATAAAATCTTCGACATTGTTTCTTTAGAAGAAGACTTCTTCAATACCTGTACAGCCTTATTAAAATTAGTAGTGCCCGTTTCAAGTTCAGCAGATTTACTGCTCATTAAAGATAGGGCCTCACTTAACTTCTTAACCGCATTGTTAATTGTTCTTGTTCCCTTTGTATACTGAGAAAGTCCTTCTCCAAAGGCACCTGATCCTTCAACTAATTTTGAAGCATTGTTGACGAGTTGAGAAGAATGATCATTCAATGTGTTCAAGGCGTTCTGTAAATCTTCAATTTTATTAATTGGAGACATCTTTATATTCTTAAACAATCCAGATGTCACAATATGACTTGAAAAGTCTAGCTGGAAGTCTTTAGCGGTTGCACTGACTTCTATGAAGTCAGGGATGTCAGAATCATTCAATGATTCTGATAATCCGGGACTAATCAGTCCTGCAACCATATGCTTGTTTTCATAGTCCATGACTTTTCCATTTTTCACTTTAATATGGTCAAAGTGATCTTCAGATAATGACAACATGGAAAGAACAGTAAAAGGTACATAAACCTTGTAGCCATTCATCGTTCTTTCTTCATTGTTTTTATAGTCAACACGAATCTTGACCTGTCCACTTTTCCCTTGTATTTCATTAGGGCTAACCTGTTTACCATCAAGGAAATATGACAATTTAACATCCACCGGAAGCTTCTTTGTGCTTGTACCCGTATAGCGAATAGCCTCATTGTGGTTTTGCCAAAGTAGAGTACCGTTCTTTAAGTTAAACTCTTCATCCCCTTCTTTATTTTTAATTTTGGACAATATTGTCTGATCTTTAATAAGGTCACTCTTATCTTCTTTTTTTAGAGATACATCTACCTTAATCTTTTTTATATTACCAAAAGCATCTGCTTTCACATTAACTGTTTCCTGTTTAGAAGAAGAATCAATGACTTTCTTTCCTTCTTCATTTAAAACAACTACACTATTCTTTTTTTGAACCCTCTCTCTGCTTTTCCCTTTTGAAGATGTACATCCTACAAGAGTTAAAGAAAGCAGAAGACATAACAGCTTTTTCATTCTTATCACTCCACATTCTTTAAAGCCTCACTCATTGAGACTCTCTGTATTTTTCTATATTCCATGATAGCGACGACAGTATATGTCAATACACCGTATATAAACATTTTTATGTAGACTATTTTATTGATATCAAATGGAATCCATCCTGACATTTCAGTCTTCATCATGGCTATAAAGACAGGCTTAAGTAAATAATATTCCAAAGGAATAGAAACTATGATACTTAATAGTACGACCAATGAGGTAGCTAGTATATAAAGCTTAGCTGCTTCTCTATTAGAATAGCCAAGTATCTTTATAATGGAGATGGACTGTCCATTCTTTTCAATAATGACTTTTGATAACAGATAGATGATGACCATAAACATAACCAAAGAGATTCCTTGTACTACCGACATCATCTTACCCATTGAAGCGTCAAGCTGTCTTGATATTTTTGTGACAGTATCAAAATCAATGATAGTAGCTATATTCTCTTTTTTAATATCAGTAATGGGTTTATCGCTAAAGTATCCTGAAAAATACTGACTTCCTGTCTTTAAGATATCTTCATTCAGTTTTTCTTGATCCATAAAGACACAGACACTTCCAGGATAATTATAGATACCCTGTACTTTTAATTTATATGTCTTCTTTTCATACGGCTCATGCAAAATAATTGTATCGCCTTTGTCATAACCGTATTTTTCATGATAAGAAGATGAAATATAAACACCATCTCCCTGATGATCAATATTCACATAACGACTCTTTTTATGTATGCCATAAACCATGACATCTTCTTCTTTAGCACCACTCTCTTTTGCTTTTAATGAACAGGCACTAAACTTCTCTGCCTCCTGATCAGTTTCAACTTCTCTTTGATAACTGAGAAGTGAAATCATGGATTTAAGTTTATCTTCACTTTGGATAGATGAAGGGACCTTTAATATATACTGATAATCAGCAATCATCTGACTCTTCATCACATCCTGATAATTATGAATCATATCTGGTAATGCAAGTGCAAATAACAATAGTAGATTAGCAAAGAGAATACCAACAAAGATCACAATATAGCTTCCTATATTCTGAAAGATAATACGCATACGAAATCTTGTAAAAAATGGAATATGTCGCGGTAAATACACAGCATGTTTTCTCTTTGATTTACTTAAATCTCTTTTTATTAACTTCAACACTGAAAGAGAAAGCTTTCTTCTTAATGCCACATAGTGAATAACAATCATCAAGATAAGTGGTACAACCGTTGTTTCCACTAAAGCGCTAATACTCCAGATTGTCTTATAGCTTGTTAATGAGTAGCTATTATAATAAAGAGAAGCCATTAATGTCTTAAAGTAAGTATAGCCTAGAATATTTCCTACTAGACAAGATATCAATGTTACTATCATCGGTGCACTCATATAATGAAAGATCAGTTCTTTGATTGTATATCCTGTTGCTCGAAGTGTTCCAATAACATTTGCTTCATTCATGATGGTATCAGATATCATCACCACAAATACAAATGCCATAATGATAATCATGATATAAAGAAGCATCATAACCATCGCTCGATCACTTCCCATATCTGAACCAGTAAATGTGATTGCCTGATTCTGATATCGTGGAACATAATCATCTAGACTTGTTTCTTCATTGATAACTTTTAACAGATTATCCGCAGCCTTCTTTTCATCCTTTATCTTTTTATTATATTTCCATGCATAACAATATTTCATCTGTGAACGTGTTAATTGATTGAATGTTTTCTCATTAACAACGCCTACCCCAAATTTAATAGCATCAAACATTGAATCAGAATTATTTTCAAAAAGGGCACTATAATCAGATAATGCGACAAAGCCTACGATTTTCCATTTATTATCAAGATAATTACCAATGGATAAATGATTGTTTTTCGCATATAAACGATCAATCGCAATTTCTCCTTCTTTTCTAGCTAAACGTCCTTCAAGAACATCCACTTTATTAATAGTATGTCGTTGTTTAAAGATTCTTATTTTAGAAGAAGAAAGAGTTCTTTCTACATAAGGAAGATCATAGATTGTTACATGTCTTGAAATGTTTTTTCTTTGCGCTTCATTTAATGGATTCTTTGTCATAAAATGACCATCTTCTATATTATATTTATCAAAGCTGTCATTATATGCCTTCAGCATGCTTTCATCTGCCACAAAGAATCCTGAGCACAAGGAAATAGTTCCTACTAACAATAAAAAAATAACAATGTACTTAGACCATCCATTACGGATTTCTCTTGGTATTCTTTTCATTAACGGACTCATAGTATCACCACTCGATCTGCTTGATGGATACTTTCTTATTAACCTGATCACTCAAGATCTCACCATCTTTAATACGCACAATATGATCTGCCATATGAGCTAATGCATCATTATGAGTGACCATTAGGATAGTTGTCCCATACTTCTCATTAATATCCTCTAATAATCCAAGAATATCTTTTGACGTCCTATAATCCAATGCTCCAGTAGGTTCATCACAAAGCAAAATCTCAGGATTTTTAATAACAGCCCTTCCAATAGAAGTACGCTGCTGCTGACCACCAGATAATTCATGTGGTAATTTATTCTGATGTTCATATAAACCAAGCACTCGTAAAAGATAATCTAAATCAAGAGGATTATCACTCAAATAGGCTCCTACCTCAATATTCTCCCTTACCGTCAAATTAGGTATCAGGTTATACATCTGAAAGATATATCCCAGATGAAATCTTCTGTATTTTGTAAGGTCTTTTTCTTTCATCTGAGATATATCTTTACCATCAACAAATATCTGTCCCTCATCACAAGAATCAATACCCCCGATGATATTTAACAAGGTCGATTTTCCACATCCTGATGGTCCAAGCATAACGCAAAGTTCACCTTTATTTAGACATAAGTCAATTCCTTTAAGGACATGAACAAGGTTTTCATCCTGCCCATATGATTTCTTCACATTCTTCAAAACTAAAAATTCCATATTCTCACCTCTTACAGTTAGTCATCACTAACTACCATAGGTATATCATACCTGTAAAAAATTAGCAATATAAAATTAGCAATATAATTTTGCTTTATAAAACAAAAAAAAGACTGTCAAATGACAGTCTTTACATCATCGTCTGTTCAATCATCCAGATGACTTTCTTATAGGCTGAAATATATTCATCCATTGATGAAGAAATCTGATAAGAAGATACTTCATCAGCTGCTTCTTTAATAGAAACAACAGCATCTAATAAATAATGAAAATCATTGCATAACTCTGTATAGACAGCTTTTACATCAGTGTTAAATTCACCTTTTGCTTCTTTGATAGAAGAATTGTTCTTAAATTCTTCTAATGTTGCAACTGGATGATATCCATTCATAAGCATAACTTCCGCAACATCATCAATCTGCGCATTGATCATATTATAATATTCTTCCAACTTTCCATGTGTCTCTAATAATGTATGACCAGCGATATACCAATGAAAGCTCTGTAATTTATGATAAAAGACAACGAGATCTGATAAATAAGCATTTAATTTACTTTCCATATTTTTCCTCCTTTTTATGAGCACTTTCTGTGCTTTCCTTGTATTTACATGATATGATTTTTATATCTCATTTTATAGCAGTATCTTCTTTATAATTAATACAATCTTGTACGAAAGGAGTATTTATGCATAGAGTAAACAACCTGCATCCTATTTTTGTAGGAACAGAATGCAATGAAGAAAATCATAAAGCATTGACTCATCTTCATTCTTATGTAGAAATCATCAAATCTTTAGAAGACCATCTTTCTTTACGTATTGATGGAAAAGAACTTGAATTAAACAAAGGTGATATCTGTCTTATTAATCAAAGACATCATCATCAGATTTTTAACAAGAAGAATCATTCTTGTCTAAGAAAAAGTGTCATCTTTGATCCCTTTGCCTTAATTCGTGAAGAACGTATTATTTCTTCATATCTTGATCCCATGTTAAAAGATCCTTCTTTAAATTATATAATCTTTGATCATAGACATCCTTCCAATCAGGATTTAAGTAAAATCATTGAAAACATGGAACATAGTCTACATGAAAAAAGCAGTGGCTATATTCTAGAAGTGATGTCTTTACTGTTTTTATTATTGCGTATTATCTATTTATCTTATCTTCAAAGAGAAGACAATCTTTCTCTTATTGATTATGATGAACAGATTCAACGTCGTATGACATCTTATATATATGAACATTATCAAGAAAAGATTTCTCTTGAGGATATCGCCAACATTGGACATGTCTCCATCAGTAAATGTTCAAAGATGTTCAAGAAATATGTGCAGATGTCTCCGATTGACTTCTTAAACAACTATCGTCTAGAAGTCAGCAGTAAACAGTTAAAAGAAACAACCAAGAGCATCTCTGAAATTGCTCAAGACTGTGGATTTTCTCAACAGAGCTATTTTAATAGATTATTTCTAAGAGCATACCACTGTACACCACGTCAATATCGTATTGACAAATCACCAAGAAAAGTGTACGTTTAAAGCACTTAAACCAGGCGATACCTGGTTTTTATCTTGGAGGATTATCATGTTAATAATTAATGCAATACTATTAGGAATAGGTTTAGCGATGGATGCGTTCTCTGTATCTTTAGCCAACGGGTTAAATGAACCACATATGAAAGTAAAAAAGATGTCCAAAACATCCTTTGTCTTTGGTTTCTTCCAGTGCTTTATGCCACTTATTGGATGGTTATGTGTACATACCATCATTCATTACTTTAAACAGTTTGAAACATTCATTCCTTGGATTGCCCTTATCCTATTAGGATACATCGGTGGAAAGATGCTTATCGAAGGTATTCGTGGTGGTGAAGAAGAAACAGCTGTTCTAACTAAATCTACTTTACTACTTCAAGGTATTGCGACAAGTATTGATGCCTTATCGGTTGGCTTTACTATCGCTAATTATAATATGGTTAATGCATTCATTACCTCATTCATTATCGGTATTGTAACATTCGCAATCAGCTTTGCAGGTTTACATATTGGAAAAAAATTTGGTACAAAGCTTTCTGGTCGTGCTTCTATTCTTGGAGGTATCATCCTTATTGCGATTGGACTTGAAATCTTTATTTCAGCACTATAAAAAGGTCATAATTTATGACCTTTTTTTCATTACTCTCTTAAAAACAAGCACAATCACAAGACATACAATCAGATTAATAATAGCTGGACTAATCGTCAATAATGCACTCACATCAGCGGTAAAACTTATTGCTTGATGTTTTATAAAAATCAAATAACTATAATATAAATAAAATCCAATATACAAGATAACAGTAAGAATCAACGGCGATACCAGCAGTAATCTTGGAAGCTTCTTATTTTGATAAGAGTCAAAGATATACTTTATTAATAGAAATATCGTCCATAGGATCAATAAAATAGTTAAAATCATGATTCTCCTCCTCATAACTATTATTTTATCATATGTATAATAGCTTTTAGAAAAGATATCATAAAAAAATAAAATTATTATTGATGATACTGCCCTTTTGGTATGACAAAAGGAGAATGAGCGATAGGATCTTCTATAACTTTACAATCTAATCCATAGACTTCTTTCATTAATTCTGAAGTAATGATTTCTTCAGGTTTTCCTTCTTTGATGAGTTCTCCTTCTTTTAAAGCATAAATATAATCCGCATATCTTGCAGCTAAATTGATATCATGCAAGACCATCACGATGGTCGTATTTTTCTTCTTATTGATTGTCATAAGACTATCCAATATTTCTATCTGGTAAGAAATATCAAGATAAGTTGTAGGTTCATCCAGAAGCAGAATATCTGTATCTTGTGCAAGAGATAAGGCAATCCAGACACGCTGTCTTTGTCCACCTGATAATTCATCGACGTTTTTATCATGTAGATCTTCAATATTCATCATGGATAATGATTGATGAACAATATCAAAATCTTTTTTGGTAAGTGAAGAAAACATCTTCTGATAAGGATATCTTCCTCTTAAAACAAGATCCATCACACTAATACCTTCTGGCACTACTGGATTTTGTGGCAATAAACCTATATGAGTTGAAAGAGTCTTTGTCTTATAGCTAGATAAAGACTTTTCATCAAGAGTAATCTGTCCTTTTCTTGCATCAAGAAGTCTCGCAAAGCTCTTTAACAATGTAGATTTCCCACAGCCATTGGCACCAAGTATGACACTGATTTTTCCAATGGGTGGGGTCATACTGAGATTCTTGACAATATTTTCTTCATCATATCCTAAATATAATTGTTCAGCTTTAATTTGCATATTACTGAACTCCTTTCTTGTTCATCATGAAAATAAGATAGAGCAGATAAGGTGCTCCAAGCATTCCTGTTACCACTCCTACCGGATAGCGAGAAGACAAGCCATATTGAGCAATCAAATCCGATGCCAATACAAGAATCGCCCCTATGCAGGCAGTGGCAGCCATATTGTTTTTTCCATTGCGAAGAATTCTTCCAGCAATCGGTCCCGATAAAAAGGATACTGATGCAATAGGTCCAGTAATGCTTGTCGCAAATGCGACAAGCATTAACCCCACAATAACAAGACTGATTCTTAATGTTTTAGTGTTAACCCCAAGTGAGACCGGAAGTTCTTCTCCTAAACCCATTACGCTTAATCCATTATTCATTATAGCTATAAGCACACAGGCAATGATGGTTACTATAAGCAATGAGAACGCATCGTTCATATTTACGGTATTTAAGCTTCCTGAAAGCCATCTTAAGGCGTTTCCTACATTATATTCAGAAGCTCTAATCAACATCCAGGAAATCATTGCACTAAGCATTGCGCGCATGCCTATTCCAATAAGAATAAGGCGGTTATTGGAATATCCATGATGATAAGATAATAAGACAATAAGCAAAGAAATAAGCATACCAAATATGATCGCAATAAGTGAAACGATTAGCCCTGAAAGCTGCAAAATCAAAATAGCGAAAACCGCAGCTACGCTTGCACCAGTCGATATGCCAAGCATATCAGGACTGGCGAGCGGATTTCGCAGCAGCTTTTGAAAGATGTTTCCTGCTAAGCCAAAGCAGATACCCGCTAATAGTCCAATAATAACGCGAGGCAAGCGTAGTGTGGTAATCACAAATGCGCCTTCTGTTTCACCATGAAATAAAACATTATAGATATGTGAAAATGAATAGATTGTTTTTCCATAACTTAATCCGATATACATCAATGCGGCTATGATCATTATGAGAAACATGACTACGATCAGGTATTTTTTCTTTTTCTTGTAGTAGTTTCTTCTATGTAAATCCATACTTCTTCACCTTTCTTACAATCATGATAAACACCGGGGCTCCTAGAAGAGCCATAATGATACCTACTTCTATTTCAGCGCTGCCGCCGACAAGTCGGCCGATTATGTCGCTTGAAAGAAGGACAGCGCTGCCTAATAATGAGGAAAAGAGAAGGACTTTTTTCATAGCATTTCCACAAAGGAGACGAACAAAGTGAGGAATCATCAATCCTACAAAGCCGATTGGTCCTGCTAATGCGGTGATGGAGGCACAAAGCAATACGCCTACAATTGTGGAAAGTACATAAATAAAACTTACATTGATACCAAGACTTGTGGCCATTTCATCTCCTAAAGCCATGATGTCTAGCGATGATGAAAGAAGATAGGCAATAATCAAGGAAACAATAATCACTGGCAAAACAGTCATAATATCCTGCCATGAAGCCTTGGAGAGACTTCCTACCTGCCAGAATCGAAAACGATCCATCAGCAAGCGATCTTTTAGCATCAGTGCATTGACAATCGACTGCAAAGCTATACTCATTGCTGCACCAGCTAACGCTAACTTGATAGGCGTCATGCCGCCATATCCAAATGATGATATAAGATAGACACACACCATTGTCAAAAGTCCCCCGACAAATGCGAGTACTAGTGATGAGATGCGGCCAACTTGAGAGAAAGACATTCCCATAATGACAAATAAGGCAGCTCCTGTATTGACACCAAGAATACTAGGATCCGCAATGGGATTTCTGGTAATTGATTGCATCAGTGCCCCTGAAACGGATAATGAACATCCTGCTAATAAAGCAAATATTGTACGTGGCATACGTGCACGTACAATATTGACTTCATTATTGACAATCGAAGAATCAAAGGCCTCTATCACGCTCTTAAATGAAACTGTGACTTTTCCAAGCATAAGAGATAGAACTGCCATTATGAGTGTAAGCAATACAATCAATAGAAAAAATGTACTAAGCTTTTTTGGCTGCTTCATTGATAACCTTTAAGTAATTATCAAGATTATGAGGAATAGACAGAATACTTGGTGTCGTTCCTGCCGCAAGTTCTGAATCACTGCTTAAAAGAACTACAGCGCCATTCTTGATGGCTGGAATCTGTGAAAGCAATGGATCACTTTGCATCTTTTTAAGTAGTGCTTCATCTCCATATGTAACAATAAGTTCCACATCTTTAAATGTACTTGCTTTCTCCCTGCTTACTGTAAGAGAGAAATCTTTAGAATCAATTGATTTAATGCTTTCTGGTACTTCCAATGATAAATCCTGAAGATAAGCTGCTCTTGGGTCTTTTAATGTGTAGACATAGAACTTACTTAAATCTTCTGCACTAAACCACATGAAGGCACTCTTCTTCCCTTTTAGATCAGGATAAGAAGAAAGCTTCTCTTTAATCAATGTTTCTGTCTTTTTAACAAGTTCTTCTCCTTCTTTTTTCTTTCCTAAAGCCGTAGCGTTTTCAATTGTCTGATCACGCCAAGTTGTCTGCCAGGCATTCTTCTTATAAGGCAATACCGGAGCAATCTTGCTTAATGTTTCATATTCTTCCTTAGTCATACCTGAATAAGAGGCAATAATAACATCTGGTTTTGTTTTCGCTATAGCTTCATAATCCCATCCATCAGTATCATCAAATACAACTGGATTGTTTTCTCCAAGTTTCTTGAATGCCTGATCAGCCCATACATGAAGATGATTCTTTGTTTCTGCACCATAATTAGAACGAGAAACACCTACTGGGACAATCCCTAATGCTAAAGGGGTATCACCGTTTTCCCATCCTATCGCTGCAACACGTTTAGGTTCTTTCTCAATAGTTGTTGTACCAAAAGCATGTGTCAAGGTAAGTGGATACTGATCAGTTGAAGAAGTAGATGACTTCTTGGTAGAACTGCATCCCACTACGGACAATGCCAATAAGATTGATGACAACATCGCAATTACTTTTTTCATAGTTCCTCCTTAAAAAAAGTTAGTCTAAACTAATTCTACTGATATATATTTTATATTCAAGTAAAGTGATAAAAAAAAGACAGGGTTCTTTGTCCCTGTCTATTTAATAACAATTGTGCTCTTGTATTCTTTACCGTATACAGATGCTAATGTCTTATCATAATCTTTTGAGAAGAAGTCTTCTTTATTTAATGATTTGATTTCATTATCAATCCATTTCTTAAGATCACTATTTCCCTTTGTAACAGCTGGTGCAATCTTATCCTGTGAACCAAGTGTTGGAATACCTACAGTGAATCCTTTTGTGCTCTTAGCGAATGATAATACTTCAGTATTGTCATTAAGCCATGCAGCACCATTACCATTTTCTAATGCGTTTTTAGCATTAGCATATGTATCATATTTCTGTAAAGGAATATTTGGATAATTCTTTGTAACATATGTTTCAGCAGTTGTACCTGAGATAACGATTAATTTATCGTTCTTGTTCCAATTATCTAATGAAGTGATAACTTTTTTTGTTGGTGAAACAACACCAAGTGATACGTTCATGTAAGGTAAAGCGAAATCTACTTCTTCTTTTCTTTCATCAGTAACTGTGAAGTTTGCAAGAATGATATCTACTTTATTTGTCTTTAAATATTCAATACGATTGGCTGCTTCAGTGGATACAAGTTTTACTTTTACACCTAAATCTTTACCTATTCTATTAGCAAGTTCGATATCATATCCCTGATATTTTCCATTCTTGTCTACATATCCAAATGGATGTTTATCGGAGAATACACCAATCTTGATTGTACCGTCTTTCTTAATATCATCTACTGAGCGATAGCCCTGTTTTGCACATCCTACAAGACCTACCGTTAATAATAGCGCAAATAATGTTCCTAAAATCTTTTTCATAATCTCTTCCTCCTTTTATATGTTAAATTCTGTAAAAACTGTTGTGCTCTTTCTGTTTTAGGATGAGTAAAGAAGTCTTCTGGATGTCCTTCTTCAACAACTCTTCCTCCATCAATGAAAATAATACGATCAGCTACGGCTCTTGCGAACGCCATTTCATGTGTGACAATGACCATTGTCTTTCCTTCATCCGCAAGATCTAAGATTACATCTAATACCTCCTTGACCATTTCTGGATCTAATGAGGCAGTAACTTCATCGAATAGAAGCACTTCCGGATGCATACACAAGCTTCTCACAATAGCGACACGCTGTCTTTGTCCTCCAGATAATTCATGTGGAAAGCTTTTGGCCTTATCTTTTAATCCTACACGTTCAAGCAAGGACAAAGCTTCCTGTTCAGCTTCTTTTCTTGATCTCTTTTGTACAATACGTGGTGATAATGTCATATTGTCTAACACATTGAGATGTGGAAAGAGCTCATAGCTCTGAAAGACCATACCAACATTTTCTCTTAAATGTGTTTCACTCTTGATAGGGGCATCATGGAAGGTAATTTCTCCTTCATCGATATCTTCAAGACGATTTAAACATCTTAGCAATGTACTTTTCCCACTACCTGATGGTCCAATAATCAATGTCACTTCTCCTTCATTGATCTTAAGATCAAGATCATTGAAGACTGTAAAATCACCATATTTCTTTGTGACATGTTCAAGTGATAAGATGGTCATATTAAATCCTCCATTTCTTTTCTAGATAACGTGCCAATATGCTTATTGGATAACATGAAATAAAATAAAGCATAAAGACTACAAGATAGATGCCAAAGGCACCATTAGGACTGGCAAGTCGATTTGTTTCAATGATCTGCTGGGATACTTTGATAATATCTACTACCCCGATCATTAATAATAGACTTGTCGTCTTGATCATTCTGGTAATCAGATTCATCGATAATGGAATCAATCGTTTGGCAATCTGTGGAATCACAACGTGAATATAGACTTGTCTAGATGACATTCCTAATGCCAGACCACTTTCATATTGATGATGATCCATTGAAACAATAGCGCCTCTTACTAAATCACTCATTTCACCTGTTCCCCACATTGTAAAGACAATGATAGAAGCCATCTCAGGAGATAGATTAATCGCAAATGCTCTTAATCCAAAGTACGCGATAAACAAAAGGACTAGCTGGGGCATAATCTGAATAAAATGAACATAGCCTCTCATTATTGTTCTAATAAGCGGATGTCCTTTTACTTGAGCGATACCTAAAATAATCCCTAACACTAATGAAAGAACGACTGCGATGGCACTAATATACAAGGCAAGCGTAAGACCTTCTAACAATCGTGAAAGATTTTGTCCTTGAAATAATAGATCAAACCCCCATTTTGCCATATGTCAGCCTCCTTTCTGCCAAGTGTCCAAGTAGTATGACTGGCGTCAATATCAATAAGTAGAACACGACCAGAAGAAAGAGTGCTTCTGTCGTTTTATAGTAGAGTCCAATCAGATCCTTCGCTGTAAACATAAGGTCCATGAGACTAACAGCACTTAATACACTTGTCTCTTTTAACATAAAGATCATATTGGCAACCAATCCTGATAAAGAAGCTCTGAGCGCCTGAGGTAAAATCACATAACGCATTGTCTGCTTTTTATTCATTCCTAGTGCCATGGCACTCTCTACCTGACTCTCTGAAATTGATTCAAGTCCTCCCCTAATTGACTCACACATATATCCTCCACCTAAGAAGCTTAATCCAACTATGCCACAGACCAGTGGGCTTGTTGCAATGCCAATCTTAGGCAATCCATAATAGATAAAGAATAACTGTATCATTAATGGTGTATTACGACTTACTTCTACGTAGAAGGAAATAATGCGTTTTAAGAATGGTATTCTATAATACAAAATCATAGAAGCAATCATGCCAATAAGTATTGCAAGAACAATGGATGATAATCCAATTCCCGCACTCAGCAATGCTGCCTTTAGATAAAGTGGCAGATACTCTAGAATAACATCAACTCTCATACCTCTTCCTCCTTAGCAACACAATATACCTATTAACCCAGTATGTCAATAGGTTTGATAAGAAATTTAAAAGGATGCTTGCGCATCCTTGTTTGTATTATAAAAGAGAAAGGCATGTGAATGATTCAAAACAGGATTCAGATAAAGAAAAATAGCCTTTCTCTTTACTACTTATATTATAACACCATTATTTTCTATAAATAGTTTTTATTGACTCATTGAAAAAAGACTATCCTTTATGGATAGTCTTTGATAATCGAGCAAATACAACGCTTCGCCAGTTGGTATCATGCGTTGCACAAGTAGAAAGCATAATCAATGGTGCTTTCTTCGTACTGACTTGTCTGTTAGCTAAAGACGCGCTTACAAGTTTTTTTATGAATGATCCATATTCAATATTATTGCGATAATAATTGGTATCAGTTGCATCTAATCTATTGAATGAGAAGATATCATAAACATTGACACTTCCATCAGGAAGATAGATATAAGCAATCGGATGATTATTCATAAAAGACTGTTCACTAAATTTCTTTAATTGACCAAACATGGATCCGTTGTTCATATTGTGACCATAGATGATTGTATTTCCATCCTGGAAGTTCTTATTGGATATTTCATCTAAGAAAATAGAACCAGCGAAAGAATAAGCTTTCTTATAGTTATGATGTAAGTAAGTATCATTTGACTGACCTTTTAATATTGGATAATCAGCTACATCTTTGATATAGAGCCATCCTACAATATCTTTATTAAGTCGTCTTAAATAATTAAAATCAATTGTACGAACATTTGAAGCTTTATGCTTCTTTTCTGTTTTTACAACTTCTTTTACAAGGACATCATTATCATGATCTACTTTCCAGTATTTATAGTAGGTATATCCAAGGTTGAATCCACTATATAGAAAGACACATAAAGCAATCAGAAAAACAATTTTCAGTACGATATTTTTCATTAGACATTAAACTTGAAGAACATGATGTCGCCATCTGCTCCCTTATAAGTCTTTCCTTCCTGTCTGATTTTTCCAGCTTCTCTTAGAGCTGCTTCGCTCTTATGAACCATTAAATCATCATAGCTGTAAGTTTCAGCTCTGATAAATCCTCTCTGGAAATCTGTATGGATGATTCCAGCCATTTCAGGGGCTGTCATACCATCTGTAAATGTCCATGCACGACATTCATCTACACCTACTGTGAAGAATGTCTTTAAGTTTAATAAAGCGTATGTTTCTCTGATTAATTTATCAAGACCACTTTCTTCAATGCCTAAGTCTTCCATGAAGATAGCTTTATCTTCATCTTCAAGAGCAGCTAATTCTTCTTCAATCTTAGCGCAGATTGGTACGACATCTGCTCCTTCATTTTTAGCATATTCTACAAGAGTATTAAAGAATGGGTTATCCTGTGGATTTTCAATATCTTCTTCCCCCATGTTTGCGACATAGATAATTGGCTTAATAGTTAATAAGTTATAATTCTTTAGCCATACTTTTTCTTCTTTAGAGAATTCTAAAGAACGTGCTGGTTTAGATGCTTCTAATGTTTCCTTTAATTTTAATAGAACATCTAATTCTTCCTTAGCATCCCCATCTCCAGTCTGGGCTTTCTTTTCAATCTTGCCAATACGTTTTTCTACTGTATCTAGATCAGCAAAAATTAATTCTAAGTTGATTGTTTCTACATCTCTTACTGGATCTACACTACCATCTACGTGAGTAATGTCCTTATCTCTAAAACATCTTACTACTTCTACGATCGCATCAGTTTCTCTGATGTTTGCAAGGAACTTATTACCAAGTCCTTCACCTTTAGACGCACCTTTGACAAGACCTGCGATATCTGTAAATTCAAATGTAGTTGGAACAGTTTTCTTTGGTTTAAAGATTTCTACCAAGTCGTTCAATCTATGATCAGGTACTTCTACAACCCCAACATTTGGATCAATTGTCGCAAATGGATAATTGGCTGCTTCAACCTGTGCGTTTGTAATTGCGTTAAATAAAGTTGATTTCCCGACATTAGGTAAACCAACGATTCCTGCTGTTAAAGCCATTGTGATTCACTCCTTTTTTTCGCCCTTTATTTTATTATAGTTTGTTTCAAATTGCAATGAACAAAGACATGTACAAATAATAGAGTTGTGCTATACTTAGGGCATGAAAACATTCTATATTAAACTTAATAAATTTATTATCTCTACAAAATGTAGAAAGATTGTAAATTTTCTCATAACTTATAGCATATTACCTTTTATTATTATCTATCCAATAACATTGCTCTATCTGTTTCTTACTCATAGTCCATTGTTATTTGATACATTCTTTAAACCAGCATTTCTTTTTCTAGCGATTACGATTTCTCGTTATCTTATTAATAGAGAAAGACCTTATGAACGATATAAGATCAGACCGGTAAAAAAACACAAGAAGGGAAAGTCATTCCCTTCTCGACATAGTGCTTCCGCATTGATTATTGCCCTTATTATGCTAGATATCAATGCAACCCTAGGACACATTCTTATCATTTGTGCCCTCATAGTAGGACTTAGCCGTATTCTCGGTGGACTGCATTATATCAGCGATGTTGCAGCTGGATTTTTATTTTCGATCATTCTTTATATTTTCTAATACACTGCCATGAGGATTTTCTAGAATATACATATCTTTTGATTCATCTACCATAAGCAGTGGTCTTTTTTGACGATATGTCTTTAATAAAGCAAATTCATCTGGGCTTTTTGTCTTATACCAAAGATAATAGTAGCCTTCGTTCATCTTATCTTCAAACCAGTCTTCATCAATTGTCTTTGAAGATAATCCAAAATAAACACATTTCTTTTTAAGAAGAGCCATTGTCTCTTCTTTTTCTTTTGTCAGTGTAATCATGATATTACGCAGTTTCATGATTTTTGACATGCGATTACTATCAAGATGATCTCCATCAGTGAAGAACACAAATGTACTGTGTGTATGTTCTTTTAACATATCTAGAACTTCTTCAGTAAGCGGCTCTTCAATAAGATAAATAAAGATACCTACTTCTTCTCCTTGAGTGATCATATCATCCATTTCTTCTAGATCATAATCTTCACTCATCCCAATGACCCATGGCCATCTTTTTCTTCCATAGATCTCTTTCATCTCATTACGTGTCTTACTACCAAAAATTCCTGCATATATCATAATATTTGTGACCAATTTCTTAGCGATTTCTGGATCTAGATCATGAAACAGATGACGAACATAGATATGGTACGGGTGATCTTTCTCTTCAATAGCTTTACGCACTAATGCCCTTTGTGAAGAGAACCGATCTTCACTTATTGAATCCACAAAATGCATAATATATGGCAAATATTTTTCTGGATCCTGATAAGCAAGATCTAATACTTTTTCAAAACCGTAGCGTTTAAATGTTTCTGCGATTTCCATTTTCATCATCTCCTCATATACATTATTTTAAAATAATGTGTTTTTTACATCAAGAAATGAAACACATAGAAGAAAAAAACATCAGCTTTCGCTGATGTTATGTTCAATGACTTTCTTAAGACGCTTCTCGAAATCTCTACGAGAAAACATGACGATGGCACCACAGCCAAGACATTTCACCTTGATATCTGCACCCATACGGATAATTTCCCACTGTGTAGATTTCTTGCAAGGATGGGCCTTCTTCATTTCAATTATATCATGTAAACCATATTCCATAGAAGTTACCTCGCTTTATATGATTTAAGGGTGTTGCTCATTAATAATGCTATTGTCATTGGACCAACACCACCAGGTACTGGGGTAATGGCCTGAACTTTATCTACAACATCATCAAAATCCACATCACCGCATAGTTTGTTGTTTTCATCTCTGTTCATACCGACATCCAATACGACAGCCCCTTCTTTAACATACGATGAATCAAAGAATTTAGGCTTACCGATTGCGGCAATAAGAACATCTGCTCTTTTTGTTACATCTCTTAAATTCCCTGTATGAGAATGAGCAATTGTCACTGTCGCATTACGATGTAAGCATAACAATGAAACCGGCTTTCCGACAATATTGCTTCTTCCTACAACGACAACTTCTTTTCCATCTAGATCATAATTGATAGCATCAAGCATACACATCATTCCCTGAGGTGTACATGGAACAAGTCCATCTTCATTAAGGACAAGTTTAGCAACATTGCTTGGGTGGAACCCATCAACATCTTTGATTGGGTCAATTGCTTCAATAATGGCCTGTTCATCAATATGATCAGGTACTGGAAGCTGTACAAGAATACCATCAACTTCTTCATTCTTATTTAATGAATCAATTAAAGCTAATAGTTCTTCCTGAGTAAAAGAGGCATCCTTGCTAATTGTCATTGATTTCATTCCTACAAATTCACAGGCTCTAATCTTGTTTCTTACATAAACCTGAGATGCAGGATCCTCCCCAATCAAGATCACCGCAAGGCATGGGATACGTTTCCCTTCTTCTTTTAGAAGTTCAACTTCTTTTTTAATATCTTCTTTAATCTGCTTTGAAATTTCTTTACCATTTATCAACATATTCTATCACCTTTTGCGTTATTATAACGGATAATTTATCCTCTTTCAATATAAGTGCAAAAGAATTGACACTTCTAAATAATCAATGTTAATATAATTTTGCAAAATTAATTAGGGAGTGTTTATTATGAAATATGAATGTCTCAATATAGATAATCAATTATGTTTTCCTTTGTATGCTTTATCCCATCAGATCACAAAAAAGTATAAGCCTATTCTCGATGAAATTGATTTAACATATACGCAATACATTACCATGATGGTCATGTGGGAAAGAAAACAAGTCACTGTAAAAGAAATTGGCAGTGTTCTTTACCTTGATTCAGGGACATTGACGCCTCTATTAAAGAGATTGGAAAAGAAAGGTCTTATTACAAGAGAACGTTCTAAAGATGATGAACGATCACTTAATGTCACATTAACAAAGGAAGGAGAAGCTTTACAGGAAAAAGCAAAAGATATTCCTTCTAAGATTGGATCTTGTCTTCCTTTATCAGAAGAAGATGCTTCTCAGCTCTATACTTTGTTATACAAGTGTTTAAACGCTATTAAATAGGAGGTCTAATTATGACTGATGTAATTATTATTGGTGGAGGTCCAGCCGGCCTTACTGCTGCTCTATATGCTTCTAGAGCAGGTGCAAGTGTAAAAATTATTGAAGCAGGTGCCCCAGGCGGTAAATTGAATCTTACTGCTGATATTGAAAACTATCCTGGTATCAAGACAATGAAAGGGCCAATGTTGGCATATGAAATGTATGAACATGCCTTAAGCTTTGGTGCTACATTGGATATGAGTGAAGTCAAGGAAATCAGAGATGATGGTGATGTGAAGACTGTTGTCACTACCAGCGGTGAACATCAGGCACGTTATGTCATCATTGCGACAGGTACTAAAGAAAGAAAAATGAATGTCCCAGGTGAAGAAGAAAACGCTGGTAAGGGTGTGTCTTACTGTGCGGTATGTGATGGTCCATTCTTTAGAGGAAAAGAAGTCGCAGTCGTTGGCGGGGGCAACTCCGCGATTGAAGAAGCAATCTATCTTTCTACCATTGCATCTAAGGTACATGTCATCATGAGAAGAGATGTCTTTAGAGCAGATAAGATTATTTCTGAAAAAGCTTTAGCTACTGAAAATATTGAATTCCATTTCAAGAAAAAACCACATGCTGTATTATCAGATGATACTCATGTCACTGGATTAGAAATTGAAGATAGCGATACTGGTGAATTATCACAGATTGAAGTATCAGGTATCTTCCCATTCGTTGGTAATGACCCTGTCACTCACTTTGTAAAAGATCTTGGTATTACTGATGAAAAAGGATATATTCTCGTAAACGAGAATATGGAGACAAGCAAAGAAGGCATTTATGCAATCGGCGATGTAATCGCCAAAGATTTGCGTCAGGTCGTTACAGCTGCTAATGACGGCGCTATTGCTGGTCAGCACATTGCTCAAAAACTATTATAGACACAATTGCACGATTCACTAATCGTGCATTTTTTATTCAAGACTAAAAAAGGAAGCGTACGCTTCCTAATTGTGTCTTCTATCAATATGATAATCCCTATAGAATCTCGCTTTATCCTTATACATCTCTCTATCTGCTACTTCAATAAGCTGTTCTAAAGTGAAATTAGAATATTCTACCGCTTTAGCATATCCAACCGCTACATGGATATCTAAGGCATCATCTGTATTTTGTCTATAAACAGAGAATTCTTTTTTCATTACTTTGATAAACTCTTTGATTGTATATGAAGTAAGATCTAGTATTACGACAAATTCATCACCGCCTGTGCGATAGACTTTACCATGAATTGAAGCAGCTATCTTAATCGCATTAGCTGTTTCTTTTATTAGTTCATCACCTTTTTCATGTCCCAAGGTATCGTTTACCTTTTTTAATCCGTTTATATCAATTAGTAATGCACATAATGTTTTAGATAGAGGTGGTTCTCTATGCTTTTTTAATTGTTCATTATATGCATAACGACTATAAAGTCCAGTTAATGCATCTTTTTCTAGAAGAATGCTTTTTTCTTTACCTGCTTCATCCATCTCTTGTTGACAGAATTCTTCATAATGAATAAATAACAAAGAAGAAGCCATTGCCAGTCCTAAATATCCAGTACGCATGAAATCCCCAAATGTTTCTTGGAATATGATACCTGCTAATGCGAATAAAGTGATCGCAAATAATGATTTCTTATTACTATTGGCGAATTTACGTCCATAATGTAGAAATCCGATAATTAACATCGTCATCATTAATACGTATATCACAGAATAGATAACGTAATATGGTCCATGATGGTAAACATTACCTTGATCAATGTAGAATACCCATCCAAATGGTAAGGAGACGATTATGAAGAAGATATCAATTATCTCCAATATTCCCATATATTTTTTTACAATAACATCTTGATCTACGGATACGATAAAGAAATACGCGATAGCTGGTGATAATGTGTAATCCAATACTTTTACAAGAGAATGAATATATCTTGTCCAAGCCGGTGCTCCATTCATGATAATTCCAATCCATTCCATGATGGCAGCTAGAATTATAATGATATATGTTTTATAAATAGATCTCTTATGTTGAGGAGCTAATCTTCCATTTTCATGTACGAGAAGGCTTAAGATAAAAAGGTTTAATATTGTCATTAGTAATATAATGGAATAAAACTCATACATAATTTATCTACCTCCTTGTTACTTTTATATTACCATAAGGTTACTTAAATTTATTATTTTTTTTAATTATTTAAAAAAGACTGATCGCTCAGTCTTATGAAAGCTTTTTAACAATATCTCTTGCTACAAGAATACCATTAGCTCCTGCTTGCGATAATCCTCTAGTTAATCCAGCTCCATCACCAGCTACATAAAGAGAATCAATATCCGTTTCAAATCCTTCATGTACCTTAACACGGGCACTATAGAATTTAGCTTCTACACCATAAAGAAGAGTATGTTCATTAGCGATACCTGGGGTAACATGATCTAATGCTTCAATCATTTCAATGATTGATTTCATTGTATTGTAAGGAAGAACTAGTCCTAAATCACCTGGTACAGCTTCTGGCAACGTTGGTACAGTATATCCTTCTTTAATACGCTTTGCGGTAGAACGTCTTCCCTTCTTGATATCACCGTACTTCTGTACAATGATAGAACCATTAGAAAGTCTATTAGCCAATCGTGCAATCGCATGCGCAAATTCATTTGGCTGATTAAATGGTTCACTAAACTGATGTGATACAAGTAAAGCAAAGTTTGTATTATCAGATCCAAGTTTTGGATCATGATAAGCATGACCATTGGCCATCATTGTTCCTTCATGATTCTCTACAACCACATGTCCACTTGGATTAGAACAGAATGTTCTTACCTTTGTTCCTACTGATGTATTGTAGACAAACTTTCCTTCATAAAGATTTTCATTGATTTCTCTCATGACAATATTGCTTGCCTCTACTCTTACACCAATATCAACCTGGTTGTTATAAAGCTTAAGACCATGGTGATCTAAAATTGAAGCAAGCCATGTAGCACCATCTCTACCTGGAGCTAATACAATCTTTTTAGCATAGATTTCATCACCTTTTTCTAATACAATTCCTTTTACTTTCTTATCTTCAACGATAATATCCTTAACCGCTGTCTTGAATGCCATATCGATATGTTCAGCAAGTTCATTGGACATTTCTGTCATAATACGAAGATTTTCTTCTGTTCCTAAGTGACGTACCTTAGCACGTAATAGCTTAAGACCAACAGCATAGCCACGCTGTTCAATTTCCTTGATTTTTTCAGTTGTAGGATCTGTAATGTCATGTGTAGCTCCATGCTTAAGATAAAGATCATCTACATAATGAATAACATCAACAACTTCATCAGGTGAAAGATAATCAGTTAGCCATCCACCGAATTCACTTGTAATATTAAATTTACCATCAGAATATGCGCCAGCACCACCAAAACCGCATGTAATAGAACATGCAGGACGGCATCCTGGTTCCTTATCCTTAATTTCTGGGCATCGCTTGATTTTCTTATCTTTAATTGGACAATGTCTAGACATTACATTATGTCCCTTATCTACAAGCAATACACTCAAATTTGGATTCTTAAGATAGAGTTCGTAGCATGTCATAATACCTGCAGGACCTGCTCCAACCACAATAACATCATAGTTTTTTTCCATTTTATTCATCCTCCAAAAAATTAGTATAACATAGTTTTTACTAAAATCTATAAAAATAATTTTGAATTTATAAATAAATTTATTCTTCTCATTGTATCATCATTTTCTCTCTTGAATTTATGTTAAAATCAATATCAAAAGGGGGAAACAAAATGACACTACAACAGCTTATCTACCTTGTTACAGCAGCTGAATGCGGCAATATGACGGAAGCTGCTGCTAAACTCTATATCTCACAGCCATCACTAAGTGCTGCTATTCGTAATCTTGAAGAAGAAATGGGTGTGACTGCTTTTTCAAGAACAAACAAAGGCATCACTGTCACAAGAGAAGGAGAAGAACTACTTTCCTATGCGCGCATGCTGCTGGAACAATCAGAGAACATGAAAGACCACTTCTGCAACAGCAAGCATCAGATCCCTAAGTTTTCCGTCTCCTGCCAGCATTACTCCTTTGCGGTCAATGCCTTCGTAGATGTAATCAAAACCTTTGATGCCGATCGCTACAACTTTATTATGCGAGAAACACAGACTGGAGAAATCATTGATGATGTGGCTAACGGGAAAAGTGAAATAGGTATTATTTTCTTATCTGAACATAATGAAGAAATTCTTTCTAAATTGATCCGAAACAACAATCTGATCTTTGAAGAACTTTATGTTGCTAAACCACATATTTTCATCTATAAACATCATCCTCTTGCTAAAAAAGATAAGATAACGCTTGATGATCTTACTCAATATCCTTATCTTGTCTATGAACAAGGCACACGCAACTCTTTTTATTTCTCAGAAGAATTTATCAGTACCCTTGATTTTCCTAAGATCATTCAGGTAAGAGATCGTGCCACCCTATTCAATCTTGTTATCGGTCTCAATGGGTTTACTGTAAGCAGCGGTATTATCGATCATCGACTCAATGGTCCTCATATTATTGCTAAACCGTTAATTGCGGATCAGACAATGCATATTGGCATTGTGAAAAAGAAAAATATGATATTAAGCAGATATGCTCATAAATACATTGAAGCTTTAAAAGAACATTTGTCCATAGTTTAAAACTATCGATAACAATGAATTATATATATTTTTAAAAATGTATATTTATTGATATCCTTATTTCAAGATGAAGGAGGAAATCAATATGAGTAATTTACATACACCTTTTCGTTATGATTTTGTAGGAAGCTTCTTAAGACCACAGGCTTTAAAAGATGCTAAGCTACAGTTTCAAAACGGAGTATTAACACAAGAAGAATATGACAACATTGTGAATGAAGAAATCACAAAGGTTGTCAAAAAACAAAAAGAACTAGGCTATCATGTCATCACTGATGGAGAATTCAGAAGAACATTCTGGCATTTGGACTTTATGTGGGGACTTGAAGGCGTTGAACATAAACACACTGGAAATGGCGTAAGATTCAATGATGAACTTGCTGTATTAGATGATACTTATCTAGTAGGAAAGATCAAGGCTAAACCTCATCCTTTTGTAGAATACTACAAGTTCCTTAAACAGTTTGAAGATGATCAGACTGTTGCTAAATATACAATTCCTGCCCCAGCTCAGACATTACAGCAGATGATTGTTCCTGACAACTATGAGTCAACTAGAAAATTTTACAAAGACAATGAAGAATTGATTCAGGATATCGCTAAAGCCTACCAGGATATCATCAAGCAGTTCTACGATGCCGGATGTCGCAATCTGCAGCTTGATGACTGTACATGGGGAGCCATTGTTGGTGATGCAGCTAAAATACGCTATAAAGCGACAGGGTTGGATTTAGAAGAAGTCAAGAAAGCGCTATTGAAAGTCAATAATCTTGCCTTAGAAGGAAAACCAGAAGATATGGTTATCAACTCTCATATCTGTAGAGGTAACTATCATTCAACATTCTTTAATAGCGGTCCTTATGACAGCGTTGCTGATTATGTCTTTGCAAAAGAGAACGTTGATGCTCTTTATCTTGAATATGATGACGAAAGATCAGGTAGCTTTGCCCCACTTGCTAAAGTATCAGATGATAAGAAAGTTGTACTTGGACTTATCACTACAAAATCACCTGTTCTAGAAGATAAAGATGAAATCATCGCTAAAATTCATGAAGCAGCTAAGTATATTCCACTTGATAGATTATACTTAAGTCCACAGTGTGGCTTTGCCTCATGTGAAATTGGCAATAAGCTCACTGAAGAAGAACAGTGGAACAAGCTTGCTCTTGTCAAAGAAATTGCTGAAGAAGTTTGGCATTAACTTTTAGTAATCCTCCTGTTTATTTCGTATAGATAAACAGGAGGTTTTTTTTTATGATGAACTGTGACTTATCTATTTCAATTGAACATGATGGCAATGTTCATATGCACTATTATCCCATGAATATATCCATCATCACCCACTATGTCTACCAGATGCTGCTGCTTATTTTAAATAATGAAGAAGATCTTTCTCTTCTTGATGACACAAGATTATGCAGCCGTCTACGCATGGCCTTCTTGGCCTTTGATCTCTCTTTCTACTATGATACTTATCATAGTTTTTCACATTGTTCTTTATTGAAGATGTTTGATTATAACTACAAAGATATATCTATTCATCTTATGGGACAAAGTGATTGTTATAAGATTGAGACCCCAACTTCTTTAAGCGTTGGTGACTTTGTCCTTATGATTGCTGTTATTTTATCAGTCTTGCCTAATACTTTAAGACAATCCTTATTTCAGGCTTTAATGGAAGATGTCTATGGAAAAAATAATGAAACTCATGCAGCTTACTGTTAAAGATGATCATATTGAAACAGAAGTTTTTGAAGAAGGAACGCCTCAAAAAATTGCAACTTGTCTTCTTCTTTTGATGAAGCAGCATATAAATGATTATCATGAAGAAGATTTTATTTGGAATGTTCATCTTCATTCCTTTAGACAAAGAACCAATATTCCTTCTTCTTGTCACATTGAAGATTCCATCTTTACTATTGAAAACAAAGATGGCTATGGTCTTTTAAGTGGTACTACAGCAATCAATGATGAACAATACGCTTTTATTCTTGGCTGTTTCTTATCAGCAGGAATCAGCTATTCTATTGAATGCTATCTTGTGAGCATTCTCTATCGCATTTTTTTAAGTGTGAATAACCCCATTATAGATCATCCTCTATAATGGGGTTATTTTTATTCAAATAAGCTTTCTCCGTTTGTTTCAATGACTTTCTTATACCAATCATAAGATTTCTTTTTGATTCTTTTATAGCTTCCTCTATTGTAGTCATCTACATCTACATAAATGAAGCCATAACGCTTGCTCATTTGATTTGTTGAATTGGAAACAAGATCTATTGGTGCCCATGTTGTATAGCCCATCAGCTCTACTCCATCATCTTTTATGGCATGATACATCTGAATCATATGTTTTTTTAGATAATCAATGCGATAGTCATCATTGATGCTGCCATCTTCTTCTATCTGATCTCTTGCACCTAATCCATTTTCTACAATAAACAATGGTTTTCTATAGCGATCATATAAATCAATAAGGGAGATTCTTAATCCAATAGGGTCAATCTGCCATCCCCAATCACTTGATGGAATATACGGATTCTTGATTGCTGTCTGGGTATTGCCAGATGTCATTGTTAATCCTGCTTCATTCTCTGCCACGCAGCTTGATGAATAATAAGAGAATGAAATGAAATCTACAGGATAATCCTTCATGATGCGAAGATCCTCTTCACTCATCTTAATATAAAAACCTTTGTTTTTATACATGTTCAATAGATAACGTGGATATTCTCCATAGACCTGTGTATCTGAATAGCAGTAGATCTGACGCATTGTTTCTCTTTCTTTTAGAACATCTTCTGGTCGACATGAATAAGGATAATATGTTAATTTTGTCAGCATACATCCTACTTTCGCATCAGGTATATTTTCATGTGTGATCTTCACTGCCAAAGCACTTGCGACAAACTGGTGATGCATAGCCTGATATTCTACTTCTTCAAATTGTTCTTTCTTAAAACGTGATTCAATAAGACCACCGGTCATAAATGGATGTCTGATTATTGAATCTATTTCATTAAATGTGAGCCAATATTTTACTTTATCTTTATATCTTTTAGTAATGACATCTACATATCTTACAAAGAAATCAATTGTCTTACGATTATACCAACCATTATATTCTGTTGCTAAATATAGCGGTGGTTCATAATGGGACATTGTGACTAAAGGCTGCATATTATATTTTAAGCATTCATCAAATACACGATCATAGAAAGCTAATCCTTCTTCATTAGGAACTTCTTCATCACCTTTAGGAAAAATACGTGACCAGGCAATGGACATACGATAGACCTTAAATCCCATTCCTGCAAGCAATGCGATATCTTCCTTATAGTGATGATAGAAATCTATTCCGTGTCTTTTAGGATAAAAGACCTCATCATTTGTCTCAAGCGCTTCTTTGATCTGTTCATCTGTAATATCACATAAACCATGTACATCAAGAAGATCCTTCATCTCCTTAGGATCTGTAAACTTGGCAACATCGGAAACAGAAGGACCTTTTCCTCCTTCTTTCCATCCGCCTTCAAATTGATTAGCAGCAGTAGCACCACCCCATAAAAAATGTTCTGGAAAAGTTTTTGTCATAATAAAATACCTCCACTATATTTCATTATAGCGAAGGTATTCTTTTATATGTTTATTTTTCTTAATCCGAAATTTCTTTATGACTTAAAGTCTGAAGAATCTTGTATTCATAAAGATGTCTAACAAAAGCAAGACGTCTACGATGAGAAAAAGTTAAAGGATTATTATTGTTTTCTTCCTTATTCTTCTTTACCATACGATGACTCTTTTCTTCATTAGAATCAAATTTCATCATTAAATCTACTACACAGCATACAAAATCATTAGTCCCAATTGTTTCTACATTATCTTCTAAGACTTCTGCATTAAGCACATCAGCCCAATCAGCTTCTTCAATAGCAACACTCTTAGGCAATGGTGTCTTTTCAATAAGAGGCTTGATTTCTTTCGTTTCTAGACGATCAACTTTCTTATTTCTTTTCTGATCTTCTATCATATACTGTTCAAGTTCATTGTAGTATTGATAATCCTTAAGATCATCTTTTTTAAACATGAAGCTATCAATAGCTGTTGCATCAGGTCTTTCATAGAATGTACCTTTTAATGTATAAATCAAATAAGGTGAGTCCTGATCTGTCATTGATAAAATACGCTTATAAGCTTTCTTGAACTGTTCTAACTGACGGTTCTGGTCTTCTGCATTAACAGCAAGAGAGACACCAATTCTCATAAATACGTCTTCAGGACGATTCTCTTTTAGCAATTCTTTAAATTTCATGTTTTCCTCCATTTCCACGCGCCTTCGTTGCGCGGACACAAATATATAACCAAACTCAAATCCACCAAAACTCTAGTGTGCATCTCGATATAATAGTATAATCAAAGAGAGGTGGTATACTACAGAGCACGTGAAGGTGAGTAGGCAATTCTGCTCAAATAGAATATCCTGAATGTTTATAAGTCGCCGCTATCTTTTCAAGCACAAATAAGTTGGACTTAGAGCCAGGACACTTATGATTGTACAATCAACTGAGTGATTAGCTTAGATAGCAGTCAATGCCACTTCTCTTCTTTCAATGAAAGGAGAGATTTTTTTATGAAGATT